>DATJMR010000150.1:0-11099 GCA_035508595.1 Dyella sp. | reverse complement strand
CCATGCCCGCTGATACAATATCTTGATTCCCGGGCTCGTCCCGAGGATTGTCGAGCGCCCGCATCCGCATGCTGGCAGCCCGCTGATTTGGACTTCCGGACCGTTTGCCCCGACGGTCACTGATGCACTCATGTGGTGCGGAGGTAAGTTAAACCGTGCTCGCCGAATATTGGCCCGTTCTCCTGTTCCTTGCTGTTGCAGCCGGGATGGGAATTGTCCTCGTGGTACTGGGCCTGCTGGTCGGACCCCGCCGCCCCGATTCAGAGAAGTACTCGCCGTACGAATGCGGCTTCGAGGCCTTCGAGGATGCGCGCATGCAATTCGACGTGCGCTATTACCTCCTCGCCATCCTCTTCATCATTTTCGATCTGGAAATCGCCTTCCTCTTTCCGTGGGCGGTGGTGTTCCAGCACATCGGCATCGTGGCGCTCATTGAAATGGGCCTGTTCCTGTTGCTGCTGGTGATCGGTTTCGCTTACGTGTGGAAGAAGGGAGCGCTGGAATGGGAGTGATCTCCGCCATTGATCGGGTGATGCACAACCCGCAGCCGTTGAACTTGGTCGACGACATCCTGCGTCCGGCTGGCGACAATCCCGTCATCCAACGCGGTGCGGTCACCACCACGGTCGATGCGTTGATGAACTGGGCACGCACCGGTTCCATGTGGCCGATGACCTTCGGCCTGGCTTGCTGCGCGGTGGAGATGATGCACGCCGGCGCTGCACGTCTGGACCTGGACCGCTACGGCGTGGTGTTCCGTCCCAGCCCGCGTCAATCCGACGTGATGATCGTGGCCGGCACGCTGGTCAACAAAATGGCGCCCGCGCTGCGCAAAGTTTATGACCAGATGCCCGACCCGAAGTGGGTGATCTCGATGGGCAGCTGCGCTAACGGCGGCGGTTATTACCATTACTCCTATTCCGTGGTGCGCGGCTGCGATCGTGTCGTTCCGGTGGACATCTACGTGCCGGGCTGCCCGCCTACGGCCGAGGCGTTGATTCACGGCATTTTGCAGTTGCAAAAGAAGATCCGTCGTACCAGCACCATCGCGCGTTCCTGAAAGGCGTCGTCATGAGCGATACACAAATGAACTCGCTGGCCGAGCGCCTTTCCGCGCGATTTGGCGATTTGGTGAAAGTCACCGTTTCGCACGGTCAGACCACGGCCGAAGTGGCCGCTGCCAACCTGCTATCCGTTGCTACCGCCTTGCGCGACGAGCCCGGCTTGCGCTTCTCCGAAGCGGTCGATCTGTGCGGCGTCGACTACCTTGGCTACGGCCAGACCGAATGGGATACCACCGATGTGTCCGGCAACGGTTTCTCGCGTGGTGTGGAAGGGGAAGCGCAAGGCCGCTTCACGTGGGCGGACCGTCCGCGCGACGTGTCGATTCCGCGCCGCTTCGCGTCCGTCCTTCATCTGCTCTCGATCGAACTCAACCAGCGCTTGCGCGTGCGCGTGTTCTGCGAAGACGACAGCTTGCCGGTCGTACCATCGCTCGTGCCGATCTGGCCGGGCTTGAACTGGTTCGAGCGTGAATCGTTCGACTTGTTAGGCATCATCTACGACGGTCACCCGGACTTGCGCCGCATCCTGACCGACTACGGTTTCGTCGGCCATCCGTTCCGCAAGGACTTCCCGCTGATCGGCAACGTCGAAGTGCGCTACGACCCCGAGCAGAAGCGCGTGATCTATGAACCTGTTTCGATCGAACCGCGCGTGCTGGTCCCGCGCGTGATCCGCGACGACGCCGACCTGATTCAGGCCCAGGCGGAAGCCGCCGACCACTGGCGGGAGAACTGAGCATGAGCGCCCAAGAAATTCGCAATTACACGATGAACTTCGGCCCGCAGCATCCCGCTGCGCACGGCGTGCTGCGCTTGGTGCTGGAGATGGACGGCGAAACGGTCGTCCGCGCCGATCCGCATATCGGTCTGCTTCATCGCGGGACGGAAAAACTGGCCGAATCCAAACCGTTCAATCAATCGATCGGTTACATGGATCGCCTCGACTACGTCTCGATGATGTGCAACGAGCACGCTTATGTGCGTGCGATCGAAACGCTGCTGGGCATCGAAGCGCCGGTGCGTGCGCAATACATCCGCACGATGTTCGACGAGATCACCCGCATCCTCAATCACTTGATGTGGGTGGGTTCGAACGCACTCGATCTCGGCGCGATGGCTGTGTTCCTGTACGCCTTCCGCGAGCGCGAAGAGCTGATGGACTGCTACGAAGCGGTCTCCGGCGCGCGTATGCACGCGACTTACTATCGTCCCGGCGGCGTCTATCGCGATCTGCCCGGCAAGATGTCCCAATACCGCGAGTCGCCGTGGCACAAGGGCAAGGATCTGAAGCGCCTCAACAGCTGGCGCGAAGGTTCCATGCTCGATTATCTCGATGCCTTCACCGCCGACTTTTCGACCAAGGTCGACGAGTACGAGGAACTGCTCACCAACAATCGCATCTGGAAGCAGCGTACGGTCGGCATCGGCGTGGTGTCGCCGGAAATGGCCCAGCAGTGGGGCATGACCGGCGCGATGTTGCGTGGTTCGGGCATTGCCTGGGATTTGCGTAAGAAACAGCCGTATGCGAAGTACGCTGAGATGGATTTCGATATCCCGGTGGGCGTCAACGGCGACTGCTACGACCGTTACCTGGTGCGCGTCGAAGAAATGCGCCAGTCCAACCGCATCATCAAGCAGTGCGTGGCGTGGCTGCGTGCCAATCCCGGCCCGGTGATGGTGGAAAACTTCAAAGTTGCGCCACCCAAGCGCGAAGCCATGAAAGAAGACATGGAAGCGCTGATTCACCACTTCAAACTCTTCACGGAAGGCTACGGCGTTCCGGCGGGTGAAACCTACGCCGCCGTCGAGGCCCCAAAGGGCGAATTCGGCTGCTACCTGATCTCCGATGGTGCGAACAAGCCGTTCCGCGTGCATCTGCGCGCGCCCGGTTTTGCGCATCTCTCGTCGATGGATGCTGTCGTGCGCGGCCACATGTTGGCTGACGCGGTGGCGGTCATCGGTACTTATGACCTCGTGTTCGGCGAAGTCGATCGCTGAGCGTAAGAGGATACGACCACATGAAAGCCACCGGAAATTACGAGCAGGTCAAGCACATCGATCCGCTTGCCGTGCTTACCGAGCACACGCGTCATCACATCGATCACTGGCTGGGCAAGTTTCCGCCGGATCGCAAGCGCTCGGCGCTGATCCAGGCGCTGTTCGCCGCGCAAGAACAGAACGACGGTTTCCTTACCGACGAGTTGATCACCGCCGTCGCCAAATACATCGACGTGCCGGCGGTGTGGGCCTACGAAGTGGCCAGCTTCTATTCGATGCTGGAAACCAAGCCGGTCGGACGCAACAACGTTGCGATCTGCACCAACATTTCGTGCTGGCTCAACGGCGCCGAGGACATCGTGCGTCATTGCGAAAAGAAACTCGGCATCAAGCTTGGCGAGAGCACGGCGGATGGCCGCGTGTATCTCAAGCAGGAAGAAGAATGCATCGCTGCGTGCGTCTACGCACCGGCGATGACGGTCAATGGTCACTACCACGAGCGTCTCACGATCGAAAAGGTCGACGAGATTCTCAACAGTCTGAAATAAGGGCAGGGCAATGGCAGTCGGACCCGCACCCCAAGAACATCAGGTCGTCTACACCACGCTGCATTTCGATAAGCCGTGGTCGATGGACAGCTACCTGCAGGTGGACGGTTACAAGGCGTGGAAAAAAATCCTTGCCGAAAAACCCGATCCAGCATCGATCGTCGACATCGTCAAGAACAGCAACCTGCGTGGCCGCGGCGGCGCCGGCTTTCCCACCGGTTTGAAGTGGTCCTTCATGCCCAAGGGCAACATGCAGAAGTACATCCTCTGCAACTCCGACGAATCGGAACCGGGCACCGCGAAAGATCGCGACATCCTGCGCTTCAATCCGCACTCGGTGATCGAAGGTTTGGCCATTGCGTGCTACGCCACCGGTTCCACCGTGGCGTACAACTATCTGCGCGGCGAATTCCATCACGAACCCTTCGAGCATTTCGAAGAGGCGCTGAAGGAAGCTTACGCGGCCGGTCTGCTTGGCAAGAACATCCAGGGCACCGGCATCGATGTCGATATCTATGGCGCGCTCGGCGCTGGTGCTTACATCTGTGGCGAAGAAACCGCATTGATGGAATCGCTGGAAGGCAAGAAAGGCCAGCCGCGCTTCAAACCGCCGTTCCCGGCGAACTTTGGTTTGTACGGCAAGCCCACCACCATCAACAACACCGAGACCTACGCGTCGGTGCCGGCGATCCTGCGCAACGGCGCCGACTGGTTCCTCAATCTCGGCAAGCCGAACAATGGCGGCCCGAAGATCTTTTCGGTCTCCGGCCACGTCAACAATCCGGGCAATTTCGAAATCCGCCTCGGCACATCGTTCAAGGATCTGCTTGAGATGGCCGGCGGCGTGCGCAACGGCAACAAGCTCAAGGCCGTGATCCCGGGCGGTTCGTCCATGAAGGTGCTCCCAGCCGACGTGATGATGGAATGCACCATGGATTACGACAGCCTGCAGAAGGCCGGTTCGGGTCTGGGTTCGGGCGCTGTGATCGTGATGGACGACACCACCTGCATGGTGAAGGCCTGCCATCGCATCGCACGCTTCTACTTCAAAGAATCCTGTGGCCAATGCACGCCGTGCCGCGAAGGCACCGGTTGGATGTATCGCGTGCTGACGCGCATCGTGGAAGGCAAAGGCACACAGGATGACTTGCATCGCCTGAAAGCCGTCGCGGGGCAGATCGAAGGCCACACCATCTGCGCATTCGGCGAAGCCGCCGCGTGGCCGGTGCAGGGTTTCCTTGCACGCTTCTGGGATGAATTCGAATATTACGTGCAGCACGGTCGGTCGATGACCGACGACAAGCTTGCCGAAACACGCCGTGGAGTTGCTGCATGAGTGCGCAGCCAGCCAATACCGCGCCCGATCTGGTCAACATCGAAATCGATGGCAAGCCGACGCAGATCCGCAAAGGCGCCATGATCATCGAGGCGGCCGACAACATCGGCATCGCCATTCCGCGGTTCTGCTATCACCGCAAACTTCCCATCGCCGCCAACTGCCGCATGTGCCTGGTGGATGTGGAAATGGGCGGTCGCCCGATGCCCAAGCCGCAGCCGGCGTGTGCCACGCCCGTGGCCGATGGCATGAAGGTCACCACGCGTACCGAGAAAGCGTTGAAGTTCCAGCGCGACGTGATGGAATTCCTGCTGATCAACCATCCGCTCGACTGCCCGATCTGCGATCAGGGCGGCGAGTGCGAATTGCAAGACGTGGCTCTGGGTTACGGCCGCAGCGTATCGCGCTATACCGAACGCAAGCGCACCATCGCCGACGAAAACCTCGGCTCGCTGGTTGCTACCGAGATGACGCGTTGCATTCAGTGCACGCGCTGCGTGCGTTTCACCAGCGAAATTGCCGGTACGTACGAACTCGGCGGCATGAGCCGCGGCGAGAATCTGCAAATCGGCACTTACATCGGCAAGACGCTGGAAACCGAACTGTCAGGCAACATCATCGACGTCTGTCCGGTAGGCGCGCTGACCAACAAGCCGTTCCAATTCAAAGCACGTGCCTGGGAGCTGATCGCCAAACCGTCGATCGGTTATCACGATGCACTGGGTTCCAACCTGTGGCTGCATACGCGTCGCGGCGAAGTGTTGCGCACGGTGCCGCGCGACAACGAATCGATCAACGAGTGCTGGTTGTCCGATCGCGACCGCTATAGCTACGAAGGTCTGTATGCCGCCGACCGCGTGCGTACGCCGGAAGTGAAGCGCAACGGACGTTGGCAGGGCACCACGTGGGAAGACGCGCTGGCCGTGGCTGCCGAAGCATTGAGGGATGTCGCGGGCAACGATCTTGGCGTGCTGGTGCATCCGGCCACGACCAACGAAGAAGGCGACCTGCTGGTTCGCCTTGCACGTGGCCTTGGCAGCACGCACATCGATCACCGCCTGCGTCAGCTCGATTTCGCCGATGACGCCGTAGCGCATTCGTTCGCGATGCCGGTTGCCGATGTCGATAAGGTCAAGGCGGCGCTGCTGGTGGGTTCCAACCTTCGCTATGAAATGCCGCTGCTCAATCACCGCATCCATCAGGCGGTGAAGAAGGGAGCCAAGGTTTACGCCGTGAATCCGGCGGAATTCCCTTTCAACTACAAGCTCGCCGGCGAGGCGATCGCCGCGCCGCATGCGCTGGTCGACGCCTTGTTGTCGGTCGCCAAGGCAGCCGTTGCCGGTGGCGCAACGGCTCCTGCGCATCTGGCCGATGCCATCAACGGTGCACCGAGCAATCAAGAAGACAGCAACGCCATTGCGGCGCTGAAGTCCGGACAGGCGGTAGTGATTCTTGGCGAAGCGGCGATCACGCATCCGCAGGCTTCGTGGTTGCGCGCGGTGGCTCGCTTCATCGCGGAAGCAACCGGTGCCGCGTACAACGAATTGCCGGCTGGTGCGAACGCAGTCGGTCTGACCAAGATTGGCGTGCTGCCGGGCAACGGCGGCCTCAACGCACAAGGCATGCTGGCCCAGCCACGCAAGGCCTACGTGCTGTACGGCCTGGAGCTGCCGCATGACTTCGCCGACGGTTCGTCGGTGATCAATGCCCTGCACGGTACGCAGCACATTGTGGCGTTCGCGGCCTTCGCGACGCCGGAATTGCGCGATGTCGCCGATGTGATTTTACCGATCGGATTGCTGCCGGAAATCGAAGGCACGCTCGTGAATGTGGATGGTGTGTCGCAGCGCGTGGAAGCGGGTGCGAAAGCGCCGGGTCACGACGTGCGCGCCGGCTGGAAAGTGCTGCGCGCACTCGGCGGCCAGATGAAGTTGCCCGGCTTCGAGTTCGACGATATCGCCGGTCTGCGCGACGGCATCTCCGAACACGGCGCCACCACCAAGCAAGGGCTTGCCGAGCGCAAACCCGTGCAGGGCCTTAGCCGTCTCGCGACCTGGCCGATCTATCGCAGCGATGCCGTGGTTCGCCGCGCAACGTCGCTGCAAGCGCATCCGCTCAATCGCGCGGCGGCCGTGCGCATGAACGCCGAGGAGGCGCAGCGTCATGGTCTGGCCGACGGAAACCAGGTCAAGGTGGCCAATGCTGTTCTGCCGCTGGTGATCGATGCGACGGTGCCCGACGGTGCCGTGTGGATCGAAGCCACTCACGATCAGACTGCGACGCTGCCGCCTTACGGCGCGGCCGTCACCTTGAACAAGGCGTAATCCATGGCCGACCAACTTCTTCATCAGCTGCTCATCCCCATACTGCTGGTTCTGGCGGTCGTGATTCCGCTCACCCTTACGGTGGCCCTGTACGTGTACTGGGAACGTAAGGTGCTCGGCTGGATGCACGTGCGCATGGGGCCCAACCAGGTGGGGCCGCTGGGTTTGCTGCAGGCTTTCGCCGACGTCGTGAAGCTGATCTGCAAGGAAGTGATCCTTCCCACCAACGCCAATCGGTTCCTCTATTACACGGCACCGCTGCTGGCCTTGATTCCGGCGCTGGCCGCGTGGGCGGTGGTTCCTTTCGGCGCGAAGTTTGCGTTGTCCAACGCCAATGCGGGTCTGCTTTATCTGCTCGCCATGACGTCCCTGGGCGTGTACGGCATCATTCTGGCCGGTTGGGCGTCCAACTCGCGGTATGCGCTGCTTGGCGCGATGCGTTCGGCGGCCCAGGTGATCTCCTACGAATTGGCCATGGGTTTGTGCTTGGTTTGCGTGCTGGTGCTGGCAGGCAGCCTCAACCTTACCGACATCGTCATGGCTCAGACCGGAAGCATCGCGCACTGGTTCATGTGGCCGCTGTTCCCGGTGTTCGTGGTCTATTTCGTCTCGGGCGTAGCCGAAACCAACCGCGCGCCGTTCGACGTGGCGGAAGGTGAATCGGAAATCGTGGCCGGCTTTCACGTGGAATATTCGGGGTCTGCGTTCGCGCTGTTCTTCCTGGCCGAATACGCCAACATGATCCTGGTCAGCTTTCTGGCGGCGATCCTGTTCACGGGCGGCTGGTTGAGCCCGTTCCCCGAAAGCGTGCCTGTGCTTGGGCATGCCAGTTTCATCTGGTTGTTGGCGAAGGCTTTCTTCTTCGCGTTCCTGTTCCTGTGGTTCCGTGCAACCTTCCCGCGCTATCGCTATGACCAGATCATGCGTTTGGGTTGGAAGGTCTTCATTCCCATCGCCATCGTGTGGGTGTTCGTCGCCGGCTGCATGAAGTACTACGGCTGGGTTCACATCGGCACGGGGGGCTAAAGAAAGCCATGTCTCGCATTACCAACTATTTCAAAAGCCTGCTGCTGATCGAATTGCTCAAAGGCATGGTGCTGACCTGGAAGTATCTGTTCAGTCCCAAGTACACGATGCGCTATCCGATGGAGCACATTCCCAAATCCAACCGCTTCCGCGGTCTGCATGCGCTGCGCCGTTACGCCAACGGCGAAGAGCGCTGCATCGCGTGCAAGTTGTGCGAAGCGGTGTGCCCTGCGCTCGCCATCACCATCGATTCGGCGCCGCGCCCGAGCGACGGTCAGCGCCGCACGACGCGTTATGACATCGACTTGTTCAAGTGCATCTTCTGCGGCTTCTGCGAAGAGAGCTGCCCGGTAGACTCGATCGTCGAAACGCACGTGCACGAATACCACTTTGAGCATCGCGGCGAGAACGTTGTGACCAAGCCGCAACTGCTGGCCATCGGCGACCGCTTCGAGGCGGAAATCGCGGCGGCCCGCGCCCAAGACGCGGCCTATCGCTGAGGACACTATCGATGATCGATCCGTCTGTGTTCCAACTTGTTTGCTTCTACGCGTTCTCCGTCGTGACCGTGGGGGCAGCGCTTTCGGTGATTACCTTGCGCAATTCGGTGCACGCCGTGTTGGCGCTGGTGCTTACCTTCTTTAGCACGGCCTGTATCTGGATGCTGGCGGAGGCCGAATTCCTCGCCATTGCACTGATCGTGGTTTACGTCGGTGCGGTGATGGTGCTGTTCCTGTTCGTGGTGATGATGCTGGACATCGATCAGGAAAAACTGCGCGAGGGTTTCGTCAAATTTCTGCCTGTCGGTTTGTTGGTGGCGGTGGTAATGCTGGTGGAAATGCTCGGTCTGATCGGCGTGCGTGTGATGCATGCGCAGACGATGGGCGACAACCCGGCGACAGCCGCAGGCCTTTCGAACACGGCATGGCTGGGTATGGCGCTTTACACGCAATACCTGCTGCCGTTCGAGATCGCCGCGCTGATTCTTACGGTGGGTGTGATCGCTGCGGTCGCTTTGACGCTGCGTCAGCGCACCGGTGCGCGTCATCAGCAAGCCAGCCAGCAGGTGGCCGTCAAGGCGAGCGACCGCGTGCGTATCATCAAGATGGCGGCGGAGCGCCCGGCCGATGGCCAGCCGGCTCCGGCTCAGGAGACCAAGCCATGATTACGCTTTCGCATTACATCGTGCTTGGCGCGATCTTGTTCTGCATTTCGGTGGCCGGGTTGTTCATCAACCGCAAGAACGTCATCGTGCTGCTGATGGCCATCGAGCTGATGCTGCTCGCGGTCAATATCAATTTCGTCGCCTTCTCGCGCTTCAATCATGATGTGGCGGGTCAGGTCTTCGTCTTCTTCATTCTCACTGTGGCCGCCGCGGAATCCGCGATCGGCCTGGCGATTCTGGTCTTGCTGTTCCGTAACCGCAGCACGGTCAACGTCGCCGAAATCGACAGCATGAAGGGCTGAGCATCATGGAACTTTCTTCCTCCATTCTGTTGACCATCGCACTGGCGCCGCTTGTCGGATGTCTGCTTGCGGGCTTTTTCGGCAAGCAGATCGGCCGGGCAGGGGCGCACAGCGTCACGATCCTGGGCCTGCTGATTTCCTGCGGCTTGTCGTTCTACGTGCTGTACCAAATCACGATGGGCGGTGCACCGGTCTACAACCACAACGTCTATACGTGGTTCGAGATCGGCAAGTACACCGCTACCGTCGGCTTTCTGATCGACCGTCTGACTGCCATGATGATGGTGGTGGTCACGTTCGTGTCGCTGCTGGTGCACGTGTACACCATCGGCTACATGGCCGATGACGACGGTTACCAGCGCTTCTTCAGCTACATCTCGCTCTTCACCTTCTCGATGTTGATGCTTGTGATGAGCAACAACTTTCTGCAGCTGTTCTTCGGCTGGGAAGCGGTGGGCTTGGTGTCGTATTTGCTGATCGGGTTCTGGTTCAAGCGTCCGACGGCGATTTTCGCCAACCTCAAGGCGTTCCTCGTCAACCGCGTGGGCGACTTCGGCTTCCTGCTCGGTATCGCCGCGATCCTGTACTTCCTTGGCACGCTGGATTACGCCACCGCGTTCGCGGCAGCGCCCACGCTGGTCGGCAAGACGCTCGCGATTACCCAGAGCACGCAGTGGGACGCCGCGACGGTGATCTGCATTCTGTTGTTCATCGGCGCCATGGGTAAGTCGGCACAGGTGCCGCTGCATGTGTGGCTGCCCGATTCGATGGAAGGCCCGACCCCGATCTCCGCGCTGATCCATGCCGCGACGATGGTGACGGCCGGCATCTTCATGGTGGCGCGCATGTCACCGTTCTACGAGCTCTCGGATACGGCGTTGAGCTTCGTGCTGGTGATCGGCGCCACCGGCGCTTTGTTCACCGGCCTGATCGGCATCGTGCAGAACGACATCAAGCGCGTGGTGGCGTATTCGACGCTGTCGCAGCTTGGGTATATGACGGTTGCGCTGGGTGTGTCGGCCTATGCCGGAGCGGTATATCACTTGATGACGCATGCGTTCTTCAAGGCGCTGCTGTTCCTTGGCGCCGGTTCGGTGATCATCGCCATGCATCATGAGCAGGACATGCGCTACATGGGCGGCCTGCGCAAGTACATGCCGATTACCTGGATCACCATGTGGATCGGCGCGCTAGCGCTCTGCGGCGTACCGTTCTTCTCGGGTTTCTACTCGAAGGATTCGATCATCGACGCCGTGCACGAATCCCATCGCTGGGGCTCGGGTTACGCGTACTTCTGCGTTGTCGCCGGCGCTTTCGTTACCGCCACTTATACATT
>DATJMR010000149.1:0-12094 GCA_035508595.1 Dyella sp. | reverse complement strand
CAGCCTGAATTCATTACGGGTCGCGGCGGTGGATCAGGGCCCGCTGCTGGTATGCTTGAGTCTGCATCGCATCAACCCCATTTCCGCGCCATGGAAACCATCGTCGCTATCCCCGATTATCGCCAGGCCGGCGCCCCCCTCGTTTTCACGCAGGCGGCCGCGCGCAAGGTGCACGAACTGATTCAGGAAGAGGGCAACCCCGACCTGAAGCTGCGCGTTTACATCAGCGGCGGCGGGTGCTCGGGCTTCCAGTACGGATTCACCTTCGACGAAACGCGCGCGGAAGACGATTTCGCGCTGGATCGCGAAGGCGTCACATTGCTGGTGGATCCTCTCTCGCTGCAGTACCTCACGGGCGCGGAGATCGACTACACCGAGAGCCTGAGCGGTTCGCAATTCGTCATCCGCAACCCGAACGCCAAGACCACCTGCGGCTGCGGCTCCTCGTTCTCCACTTGAGTATTCACCGGTCCGGATGATTGCGACGAAGCTCAACACTTTCGCCGGACTCAGCCTGATTCTCGACCGCGTTTCCGAACAGCGCGACGTCGCCGACTGGGTTTCGGCCAAGGCTGGCTTGCCCAATGCGCGCTATCTGCTGTTGGATGCGTCCGGCGATGCGTTTTTGCACAAGGAAGAAGAAGTGCTGCGCTGGCTGGATGCGCGCGAGCGCGAACAGCTGCTGGCGCATGCCTCTTGGAGTTTGCTCGGTATCGCCGACGGCCAGCCGCATTTCATGCTGCTGCTCGATGAAAGCGACGATGCCGCCGCGCTGGAATCCGCCTTCAACGCACGACGCATGGGTTTGCGTGAAGCCGGACTGCGCCTCGCAGCCAACGAAGCAGGACTATTCGCTTACGCCAAGGGTCTCGCGCATTGGCAGCGCGAAACGCGTTTTTGCGCGCGCTGCGGTTCGCCGTTGACGCTGGTTTCGTCCGGTCATCGCGCGCAATGCACGAATCCGTCGTGCGGGCGTTTGCATTTTCCGCGCACCGATGCGGCGATCATCGTCATCGTCCAGTACCAGGGCGCGTGCCTGCTTGGGCGTCAAGCGAGCTGGCCGCCCGGTCGTTATTCCACGCTCGCCGGATTCGTGGAACCCGGCGAAGCACTCGAAGATGCGGTGCGGCGTGAGGTGGCGGAAGAATCCGGCGTCATCGTGGGTGACGTGCACTATCACTCGTCCCAGCCTTGGCCGATGCCTGCCTCGTTGATGGTCGGCTTCACCGCCACGGCGCTTTCTCCGACGATCCGCCTGCGCGACGGCGAGCTGGAAGATGCACGCTGGTTTACGCCGCAGCAAATCGTCGACAGCCTTGCCGATGGCAGCCTGCACCCTCCGACCCGGCTTTCCGTCTCCTATCAATTGCTTTCGCACTGGCTGCGCGAGCGCGCGGGGCTGGATCTGGATGCGCTGACCGCGCAGTAACGACCGCCGCAGGCTCGTGAACGGGCCGCATCCCTCGCTTACAATGCGCTCATACAAGGGAGTCCGTGTTCATGGCCATTCGCCTGCTTGCCGCGCTTATCGCTTTGGGACTGCTGCACTTGCAGCCGCAGCTCGCGCATTGGCGCGGCGATGCGGGCTTTCGGCGCTGGGTGAATCAACTGGCCGACACCAGTGGCGCGGGTCGCGTGGCGCTTGCCGTGCTTGTACCCGCGGTGGTCTGCGCCCTGGTGATCTGGATGCTGCGTCACCTGCCGCTGCCAGACCTGCTGCAACTGATTTTTGCGCTCGCGGTGCTGCTCTTTTCGTTCGGCCCGCATGCGTTCGAAGCCGATCTGGAAGCCATTCTCAAAGCACCGGACCAAAGCAGCCGCGAGACCGCGGCGCAAGCCTTGTCAGACGATGGCGAAACCGTGCCGTGGCGCACCGCCGACCTGGGCGCAGCCACCGCATACGCGGCGCTGCGTCGCCGGTTCGGCGTGCTGTTGTGGTTCTTCGTGCTCGGCCCTGTCGGTGCGTTGCTCTATCGGCTCGCACGTCAACTGGCGCATGACACATCGCTGGCACTGGATGCCGGCGCGCGCACGCATGCACGCTACCTCGCCAATGCGCTGGATTGGTTGCCGGCGCAGCTGATGGTCTTCACGCTTGCGCTCGTGGGCCATTGGGATGCGGTGATCGGCGCATGGCGCCGCTGGCATCAGCAAGCCATCCCCAATAGCTGGTACCTCTCCAACCCCGATTTTCTCGGCGCCGCCGCGCGCGCGGACGTACTCACCGATATCGAAGGCGGCGACGGCTACTCCGAAGAGCGTACCGATCCGCTACACGAATTGCGTCGCCTGCGCGACGCGTTGTTGCGCGCTTTGTTGGCGTGGCTAAGCGTGGTGGCCTTGATCGTAATGGGCAGCTGGCTGCACTGACGCGCTACGCCATATCGCCACGCAGCGCCTGCACGCGTTCTTCCAATACCGCTGCGCTTGCGCCTTCCGCCGGCCTGGGCGCATCCACGACCAATTCAACGCGCGCCCGAAAACGGCGCGGCAAACGCGCGCGTCCAAGCATGGAATCGCGTCGGCTCCACACGCTTCCCCATAAGCCGCGCAGCGCCATCGGCACCACCGGCACGGGACGCCTGGCCAGAATCTTCTCCACGCCCGGCCGAAAGGGCCCCATGCTGCCGTCTTTGGTCAAGCCGCCTTCGGGAAAGATGCACACGACCTCACCATCGGCAAGCGCGGCATCCACCTCGTCGAACGCCTTTTGAAGTACCACAGGATCTTCTTTCTGTCCGGCGATCGGTATCGCCTTCGCCGTCTTGAACACAAAGTGCAACAGCGGAACCTGGAAGATTTTGTAATACATCACGAAGCGCGCGGGACGCCGCAGATTTGCCATCAAGATCAGCGGGTCCATGAAACTGACGTGGTTGCAAACCAGCAACGCGGGGCCCTCTTCCGGCAAATGCTTCATGCCGTCCACGCGAATGCGATACAACGTGTTCACCAAGATCCAGGTGATGAATCGCATCAGGAATTCAGGCACCAGCGTGAAGATATACGCCGCCACCGCCACGTTCAGCAGCGCCGCGATCAAAAAGATCTGCGCCGCGTTGAAATTCAATCGCTCCAGCGCAAGCCCGAAACAGGACGCAACGACAATGAACAACGCGTTGAGGATGTTGTTGCCGGCAATCACGCGCGACAGCCGATCTCTCGGCGCACGCGATTGCACAAAGGCGAACAGCGGCACCACGTAGAAGCCGGCAAACATGCCGATCAACGTGAGATCCAGCACAATGCGCCAACTGCCCGCCGCGTGCAGAAACGCCAGCCAATTCAAACCGCGCTCGGCCGCCGCGCCCGGTCGCGCAAAAAACAGATCGACGCCGAACGCCGTCAGTCCAAACGCACCCAGCGGCACCAGCCCGATTTCCACGCGCTTGCCCGACATCTTTTCGCACATCAGCGAACCCACGCCGGTGCCGATGGAAAACAAAGTGAGCACCAGCGTGTTCACCGTGCCGTCGCCGCCCAGATTGATGCGCGTGTACAGCGGCAGCTGCGCCACCAGCACGGTACCGAAAAACCAGAACCAGGAGATGCCGAGCACCGCGTTGAATACCGCGCGATCTTCCCGCGAAATGCGCAGCACCTTGACCGTTTCGCTGAGCGAGTTCCAATTGAACGTGAGATCCGGCGCGGCGGCAGGTGCCGACGGAATAAACCGGCTGGCGACATAGCCGATCGCCGCCACGCCAATGGTGAGCGCTGCCGAAAGGTGGGGCCCGACGCCCGCGATCAGCATCAACACATTGCCGGCCGTCATGCCGATCAGGATCGCCATCTGCGTTCCCATTTCCACCATGCCGTTGCCGCCCACCAGTTCGGCGGGTTTCAACGCCTGCGGAAGAATGGCGTACTTGATCGGACCGAAAACGGTGGAGTGCACGCCCATCATGAAGAGCACGACGAGGAGCAGTACCAAGTGGTGCCCCATGAATCCGTAAGCGGCCAGCACCATCGCCGCGATTTCGAACAGCTTCACGTAACGGATGATGCGCGTTTTTTCGAATTTCTCCGCCAGCTGCCCCGCCGTCGCCGAAAACAGAAAGAACGGCAGGATGAACAGCGCCGGCGCCAGGTTCGTATACAAGCCCACGTCATGATCGGACAGCCCCATTTGGAAGGCCGCCAACATCACCATGGCGTTACGGAAAGCGCTGTCGTTGAACGCCGCCAACGCCTGTGTCCAGAAAAACGGCGCGAAGCGTCGGCTGCCTAACAGAGCGAACTGGCTCATGCGAATCCTTGGCGGAACAATGCCGCGTAGCCTAGCGCGAAAACCGGGCAAGTTATGCACGGCCGCTCGACCTGTTTTGGCGGCCTTCCCGCTATGCTTTAAGAAAGCGGATTTCAACTGCCGTCATCCTCGCGCAACCGGAGGGCCATCATGCATGTCTTTCAACCCAGGCGAGTCGAAAGCCGCGCCGACTGGCTCGATGCCGACGGCATCAAGCTGTATACGATCTCCGCGGAAAACCGCACGGTCGATCAAGCCCCTTACCTGGCACGACTCCAAGAGATCAAACGCGCTCGAAAGATACCTTGGGACATCACACCTGCATTCGCCATTTTCCACGATGCAGCCCAGGCGCTTTATCTGGTGCTCGGGTGGTGGGGTAACGACAACGAGCTGTTCACGTCGACCTCAGCCCGAACCGCGGAGGGATGGGTGGAAGACCCTTCACGGTTTTCGTTCTGCCTCTGGGATCTGGAAGTGATGTGGCAGGAGCGCAACTACTTCGTCGAACACATGTATGGCCGAGCGCCCGATCTCGAGCGCTATCGCGCGGCACGCTTCAGTCACGCCTGACTCATGTTTCTGCTCGCTGCCGACGCCGTTCTGACACTGCATCTGGCCTTCATTGCGTTTGTCTGTCTGGGTGCCTTGCTTGCGTTGAAATGGCGGTGGATTCCCTGGTTGCAGCTGCCAGCGGCAGCGTGGGGCTTTTTTGTCGAAGTGAGCGGTCATCTGTGCCCGTTGACGCAGATCGAAAACTATTTTCGCGCCCGCGCCGGAGAAGCCGCCTATCGAGGCGATTGCATCGGGCATTATCTGGTCGCAACGATTTATCCCGATGGCTTGACCCGGTCGATCCAATTCGTGCTGGCGGCGATCGTTCTTGCGATCAACCTCGGCATTTATGCATGGCTGTGGAAGCAACACGCGCGGCGCAAGCATCGCGCCTGATCGCGTTCGCGTGGATTTACCCGCACCGGCTCGCTTATGCTTGGCAACCGGCCGTATCGGCGATCGAGTCTCCCATGGTTATCTTCGGCAGTTGTCATTGCGGAAACATCGGTTTCGCGCTCGACTGGAAATCGCAGCCGGCGGAGATCTCCGCACGCGCCTGCACCTGCACGTTCTGCACGAAACATGGCGGCGTCTGGACATCCTGTCCGACAGGTTCGCTCGCCATCGCCGTCAAAGACCCCTCGCGCACGTCGCGATATGCCTTCGGCACGATGACGGCCGATTTCCATATCTGCACGCATTGCGGCGTGGTGCCGGTGGTGACCAGCACGATCGACGATCGGCTCTATGCCGTCGTCAACGTGAATGCTTTTGAGAACGTCGATGAATCTCTATTGAAACGATCCTCATCGACGCTCGAAGGCGAGGAAACCGCGGACCGCTTGGCACGACGCAAACGCAACTGGATCGCCGAGGTCCGGTTCGTCCAGAGCCTGTCCCCGCTCAATCCTGGCATCGGGTAAGACACGCCATGTGGTACCAAGGCAGCTGCCATTGCGGCGCGGTGAAATTCGAGGTGGAAGCGCCGGAAACCATCGCGTGCGAAGAGTGCAACTGCTCGATCTGCGCGAAGTTCGGCTACCTGCACCTGATCGTTCCCGCATCGCGCTTCCGGTTGCTGCAAGGCGAATCCAGTTTGACGGAGTACACGTTCAACACCGGCACCGCCAAGCATTTGTTCTGCAAGGTGTGCGGGGTCAAGGCGTTTTACGTTCCGCGCTCCAATCCAGACGGTTACGACGTCAATGTCCGCTGCCTCGATCCGCCACCGGCGACGCTGGTCATCGAACCCTTCGACGGGCGAAACTGGGAATTGCACGGCGACAAACTGGCGCATAAAAGCAAAGAGCCGTAGCGACGTTTTTATCTGGCCTAGGAGAACGTCCATGATCACCGGCGGATGTTTGTGCGGCTCGGTGCGCTACCAATCCGAAGGCGCGGCGTTATTCAGCGTGATTTGCCATTGCCGCGATTGCCAAAAAAGTTCCGGCAGCGGGCACGTTCCCGTGATGGGCGTATCGAAATCCGGATTTCGGGTGACCGGCGAGACACGCGGCTATTCGCTGATCGGCGGCAGCCACCTGATCACTACCCGCCACTTTTGCCCCGCCTGCGGCAGCCTGCTGTTTGGCACACCGGATGTCGTTCCCGACATGGTGTCGTTGTACGTCGGCAGCCTGGACGACCCCAGCGTATTCGAACCGGAGTGCGCACTGTTCACGCGCGATCGCTGGCCGTGGGACACGTCCGGATCGCACTTGCCGGGGTATGAAACAAAGCCCGATTGAACCAAGCCGGCGATAACGCCGGCTTGCGCGTCACTTTCGATGCAAGGCGCGATGCGCGATATCGCGCCGGCAAAACGCACCGTTGAAATGAATGGCACGAATGCTGTCGTACGCGTGCTCGCGCGCGGCCGCAATGTCTTTGCCGAGCGCACAGACGGTCAACACGCGACCGCCGGCAGTAATCACGCGGCCCTGCGTATCGAGTTTGGTACCGGCGTGAAAAACCTTCACGTCGGCGCCGAAATCGGCATCCAGGCCGTCGATCACGTCGCCGGTTTGCACCTTGGCCGGATAACCGCCCGCCGCCATCACGACGCCGATGGAAGGACGCGCATCCCACTTCACTTGCTTGCGACTCAGCTCGCCATCCAGCGCCGCTTCGATAAGATCGACGAAATCGGACTTCAGGCGCAGCATGATCGGTTGCGTTTCCGGGTCGCCGAAGCGCACGTTGAATTCGATCACCTTCGGTGCGCCGTGTTTGTCGATCATCAGGCCCGCGTAGAGAAAGCCGATAAACGGTGCGCCTTCGCTCGCCATGCCGTGCAGCGTGGGTTCGATCACTTCCTTGAGAATGCGTTTTTCGACCTCAGGCGTTACCACCGGCGCGGGCGAATAGGCGCCCATGCCGCCGGTGTTCGGGCCGAGGTCGTTGTCGTCGCGGCGCTTGTGGTCCTGGCTGCTGGCCATCGGCAGCGCGTACGAGCCGTCGCTCATCACGATGTAGCTGGCTTCTTCGCCTTCGAGAAATTCTTCGATCACCACGCGTGCGGAGGCATCGCCGAAGGCGTGCGCGCCCAGCATGTCGTGCAGCGCGAGTTCGGCATCGCCCAGCGTGAGCGCGACGACGACGCCTTTGCCCGCGGCCAGACCGTCCGCCTTGATCACGATCGGCGCGCCGTGTTCGCGCACATAGGCAAGCGCTTTGTTGAGCTCGGTAAACACCGCGTAGCGCGCCGTGGGAATGTTGTGGCGAAGCAGGAAATCCTTGGCGAACGCCTTGGAACCTTCCAGCTGCGCGGCGATGGCCCGTGGCCCGAAAATGCGCATGCCGGCGGCGCGGAACTTGTCGACCACGCCGGCCACCAGCGGCACTTCCGGCCCCACCACGGTGAGCGCCACTTTTTCGGCCTTGGCGAGCTTCAACAGACCTTCGATATCGTTGACGGCGACATCGGCATTGCGCACGCCGTGCTCGCGCGCGGTACCGGCGTTGCCGGGCGCCACGATCACTTCGCCGACGCGCCGCGATTGCTTGAGCTTCCACGCCAGCGCGTGCTCGCGACCGCCGTTGCCGATGACCAAAACCTTCATGCCGTTGACTCCGTCGCTGCCAGCGCCGAGGGCGCAAGCCGCTCATTGTAGCGGGAGTGCGGCGAAGCTTTCGGCCTTCGCAGGCCCGAAACAGGGTTGCAGGGGGGTCAGGCCGCCACGTGCGGGGCGAGCATCGCCAGCAACGCGGCGCGTGGCAACTTGCCAGTTTCGTTGCGCGGCAGACTTTCGATCAGCCGCAGCGGACGCGGCAGAAAGACCGGATCGATCGACGCGCGCAGCGCATCGAGAATGACGTGCTCGTCTAGCGCAGGCGCCACGGCCAACGCCGCGATACGGCGCACGCCGATGGCGTCGGCTTCATCCAGTTGAACCACCACGCCGTCCTCGACGCCAGGGATGGCCAGCAGGCGACGGGTCAGATCCCCCAGCGAGGCGCGCTTGCCGGCAATTTCCAGCAGATCGGCATGGCGTCCGCACAGTTCGAAGCGTTGGCCTTCGTCGTGCAAGGTCACGATATCCGCCAGCACGGTCGGCGCATCGAGCTGGGGCGCTTGGATCTGAGTGCCGTCCGGCTGTGGGTGCAGATGCACGCCGTGGTAAAGGGACCAGTGGCTGTCGACGGTGACGCGCCGCGATGCAAACGCGCAGGTTTCGGTAGAGCCGAAAACTTCCAGCAACGGCGCGTGGAAACACCGCTCCGCTTCGGCGGCCAACTCCGTTGGCATCGGCGCGGTCGCCGATAGCATCGCGGCCAGCGGCGGCAGCGTCACGCCGGAAGCGACCAGTGCACGCAGATGCACCGGCGTGGTGACCAGCACGCGCGGCGCCGGCATCGCGGCCAGCGCGGCGGCGATATCGGCCGGAAAGAACGGGCGGCCGGAATGCACCTGCACATCGCCCAGCAGCGGCAGCAGGATCGACATTTCCATGCCGTAGATATGCTGCGGCGGCACGGTCGCCACAACCGAAAACCGCTCCCCGACGATGTGCTGCAGCATGCGCAAATTGCCCGCCGTGCTGGCATGCAGGCTACGCCAGGATTTCGCATTCGGGCGCGGCATCCCGGTGGAGCCGGAGGTATAACCCACCGCCACCGTTTGCAACGCGGAAATGGACGGCCAAACGCGTTCGTCCGTCGCCGCGGCATCCACCGGCAACGGCGGCAGTACGTGATAACGCTGCGGTGCCGGATGCATGGTGCGATCGCCCAATGCGTGGCAACCGGGATGCGCCGCCATCACCTCTTCCACCGCCTGCGGTGCGCGCGAGGGCGGCAACAAATTGGCTTGTCCGCGTAACGCGATGGCGCAAAAGGCCACGAGAAACGCATAGCGGTCTTCGCACAGGTTCACCGCTGCCGAGGCTTCGGGCAGCAGCGCGGCAACGCGTTCTACGTGATCGACGAATTGCGTTGCGTTGATGGGGTGACCGTCGTGCACCGCCACCACGCGCTGCGAATCGCCCACCTTCAACAGAGGCAACAGGCGCGCCGCTTCATCGCGTTGATAGGTGTCGTAGACGATCGCCACGCATGGACTCCTGATTGCTCGCCGATACAACGAACCCCGCTCCGGCCGAGTGGGTCGGTTGCTGCGGGCACCCGGGATTGTTTCCTGCATCCCCCATCCTCATGGTGACGGCTGAATCGGCCCCTACCGATCCGTCACCGCGTTCCGCAGGATTCAGGTTCGGATGATAGCGCCTGTCAACGCATCGCGAATGGTAGTGGGCTGGGTGGCGCCACCCAGCGGCGCGTCCAGCACGCCATCCAGCGCATCGCCGAAATAGGCGGCAAGGGTGGCCGTGTCGCGAGCGCCGGGCTGGCCGTGCGGGTTGGCGCTGGTGGAAACCAAGGGACCCCCGAACGCGCTGCACAACGCCGCCGCCGGGCCATGCGCGGTCACACGCAGGGCAATGCCGGCATGTCCGCCAGCCACCCATTCCGGCACTTCGGCGCTGCGCGGAAAGACCCAGGTAAACGGTCCCGGCCAGCTCGCCTGCACTTGCGCCAGCACACCGGCGGGCACCTTGGCCATGTCGATGTAATGTGCGATCTGCGTGAAGTCGGCGGCAATCAGCAATACGCCTTGCGTGGCGGGTCGCTGCTTGAGTTTGAAAATGCGCTCGAAGGCAGTGCGATTATGCGGATCGCAACCAAGGCCGAAGACGGCTTCGGTTGGATAGGCCACTACACCGCCGCCGCGTAGCACGTCGGCGGCATCCTTGAGTTCGGCGAAAGTGTAGCGCTTAGTCATAGGCACGCCACATGAGCCAAGCGCACCGGCCTCACTTTCACGCCTTCGCTTTTTTGGCGGCCGTTTTTTTGGCAGCGGTTTTCTTCGTGGCCGTTTTTTTCGCGGCCGTTTTCTTGGTCGTGGTTTTCTTGGTCGCCGTCTTCTTCGCCGCGGCCTTCTTCGCTGCCGGCGCTTTGGCGGCCGCCTTTGTCGTGGCGGTCTTCTTGCCGAAGCGGCCTTTTTTCACCGGCGCGGCGGCCAGCAATTCCAGGCACTGCGTTTCGGTAAGGTCTTTGGGTTCCTGATCTTTCGGAATGCGCGCGTTCTTTTCGCCGTCGGTGATGTACGGACCGAAGCGACCGTTGAGCACCTGCACGCCGTTGCCGAAATCCTTGATGATGCGATTGGCGATCAGCTCCAGCTTTTCTTGCACGATCTGCAAGGCGCGCGGCAATTCGATGGTGTACGGGTCGTCTTCGGCTTTGAGCGAGGCATAGGTGCTGCCTTGCTTCACGAACGGTCCGAAACGACCGATGCCCACGCTCACCTCGTCGCCGTTCTCTGCTTGCCCCAGCTTGCGCGGCAGCTTGAAGAGTTCCAGCGCCTCTTCCAGCGTGATCGTGTGCATGCTCTGGCCGGGACGCAGCGACGCGAATTGCAGCTTCTCGTCGGTGTCCTTGTCGCCGATCTGCGCGTACGGTCCGTAGCGGCCCAGGCGCACGGAGACCGGCTTGTTGCTTTTGGGATCGGTGCCCAGTTCGCGCGCGCCGGTGGCTTCGCTGCGGTCGACCGATTCGGTTTTTTCTTCGACCTGCTGCTTGAACGGTTCCCAGAAGCGGCGCATCAGCGGCACCCAGGCTTCTTCGCCGCGGCTCACGGCATCCAGTTCGTCTTCCAGCTTGGCGGTGAAGTCGTAGTCGACGTATTGGGTGAAGTGCTGGGTGAGGAATTTGCTGACCGCGCGGCCCACGTCGGTGGGACGGAAGCGGCGGTTGTCCAGCAGCACGTATTCGCGGTTCTGCAGCACCTGGATGATGCTGGCGTAGGTGGACGGACGACCGATGCCGTATTCCTCCAGCGCCTTGACCAGGCTCGCTTCGGAATAGCGTGGCGGCGGCTCGGTGAAGTGCTGGTCAGCGAGAATATCTTGCAGCGGTACCTGCTCGCCCTTGGCGAGTTTCGGCAGGCGGCGTCCCTCGTCGTCATCGTCGGCGGACTTTTGATCGCGGCCTTCTTCGTAGACGGCGAGAAAGCCCGGATCGATCACCGTGGTGCCCGTCGCACGAAACGCGGCATCGCCACCTTTGACATGCTTGAGATCGAAATCCGCCGACACGGTGTTCAACGTGGCGTGGATCATCTGGCACGCCACCGTGCGCTTCCAGATCAGTTCGTACAGCTTGCGCTGGTCGTCGGTAAGGAACGCGGCCACTTCGCGCGGCGTGCGCATGGCGGAAGTGGGACGAACCGCTTCGTGCGCTTCCTGCGCGTTCTTGGACTTGGTGCGATACACCTGCGGATGATCGGGCACCGCTTTTTTGCCGTAGTCGCGTGCGATGAGCTGGCGCAGTTCGCCGACCGCATCGTCCGACAACGCGGTGGAGTCGGTACGCATGTAGGTGATGAGGCCCACGTTGCCTTCGCTGCCGATGCTCACGCCTTCGTACAGCCCCTGCGCGATTTTCATCGTGCGCGTGGTGCCGAAGCCGAGCTTGCGCGCGGCTTCCTGTTGCAACGTGGAGGTGGTGAACGGCGGCGCGGGACGGCGCTTGCGCTCCTTGCTGCCCACTTCGCTGACGGTGAGGTGGCCGTGCGCGGCTTCTTTCAGCGCGGCACGCGCCGCCATCGCATCGGTTTCGTTGGTCAGGTCGAACTGTTCGAATTTCTTGCCATGAAGCTTGGTGAGGCGCGCGCTGAAATCGCCGTCGGTGTGTTTGAGCTGCGCTTCCACCGTCCAGTATTCGCGCGCCACGAAGGCTTCGATTTCTTCCTCGCGCTCCACGATCATGCGCAGTGCCGGGCTCTGCACGCGG
>DATJMR010000148.1:0-2657 GCA_035508595.1 Dyella sp. | reverse complement strand
CAGCAGTTCCGCAGCCAGCTCAACAGCCTGATGGGGCAGACCCCGTGGTCGCTGTTGAACGAACTGACAGAACGCAATCTGGACGCATGGAAATCCATGCAGCGCGGTTTCCTGGATACGGCCTCGCAAGCGAGCAACACTTCCGGACAGCCTGCCCAGCCCGGCCGAACCGCCAAGAAACCCTGATCTTTTCGGTTATGTCGCCGCTGCAGCACAACACGTGCTGCCGCGCGGCATGCACTGAGGGCATTTTGTCATGACGTTGTCAAAGTCCGGCTCGCGCATGGCGTTGGTGACCGGCGGCATCGGCGGCATCGGCACCGAAATCTGCATGCAGCTTGCACAAGCGGGGCGCACCGTCGTCGCGGTGGATCTGGCGACACGAAGCGACCGCATCGAGGCGTTCCGCAAACAGGTTGCCCCTTACAACGGCGCCATTCGCTTCGAGCCCTGCGATGTCAGCGATTTCAAAGCCTGCGGCACACTCATCGCGCACGTCGAGCGCAACATCGGCCACGTTGATATCCTGGTAAATGCCGCCGGCATCACGCGCGACACCAGCTTGCGCAAGATGGACCCGCAGCAATGGCATGAGCTGATGCGCGTGAATCTCGACGGCGTGTTCAACACCTGTCGGCAAGTGGTCGACGGGATGATGACGCGCAGCTTTGGGCGCATCGTCAACCTGAGCTCGGTCAACGGCCAGACGGGACAGTTCGGTCAAACCAACTATTCGGCCTCCAAAGCGGGCGTGCACGGCTTCAGCATGGCGCTGGCGCGCGAAACGGCACGCAAGGGCGTAACGGTGAACACCGTTTCTCCAGGCTATTGCGATACGCCCATGGTGGCGGCCGTGCCGCAAGACATCCGCCAGCAAATCATCGCGGATATTCCGGTCGGACGGCTGGGTACACCCGGCGACATCGCTCGCGCCGTTATCTTTCTCACCGCTGACGAGGCCGACTACATCACGGGCGCGAATCTGCCGGTGAATGGCGGCTATTTCATGAGCTTCTAATGGTGATGCAAGGGCGTACTTGCGGGAAACGCGCGGTTGCGGAACAGTGACGCGCTCACCTCCACGGGATGCAGCATGACTGGGCCAACAATCACCCTGATCGGCGGCGGTTTGGTGGGCGCACTGCTCGCTCAACTTCTGGCCAGGCGCGGGTTTGCCGTCGAGGTTTTCGAAAAGCGTCCCGATCCGCGACGCGCCGGCTTTGTCGGCGGTCGCTCGATCAATCTCGCGCTCGCCGAGCGCGGATTGCAGGCGCTGCGGACGGCGGGCCTTGAGAAGGACGTGATGGCGCGCGCCGTCATGATGCGCGGTCGCCTGGTGCATCCGCTTGAAGGCAGCTCCGGCTTGCAACGTTACGGCGTGGACGACAGCGAAGTGATCTGGTCGGTCTCGCGCGGCGGTCTCAACATGCTGTTGCTGGATGCGGCCGAAGCGGCGGGCGTGACATTGCACTTCGATCAAAGCCTGGCGGGCGCCGATATCCACGCGCATCGCATCGCGCTGGTGGACGAGAACGGCGTGCGACGCGAGCACGATGCCCCCATTCTCATTGGCGCCGACGGCGCGGGCTCCGCGCTGCGCGCGGCGATGAACGATCATTCGCCGCTCGGCATCCGCGTCGAGTCACTGGGGCACAGCTACAAGGAGCTGGAAATACCCCCCGGCCACGGCGCGGAACGTTTCGCGATCGAACCGCATGCGCTGCACATTTGGCCGCGTGGTGGCTATATGTGCATCGCGCTGCCAAACACCGAGGGCAGCTTCACGGTCACGCTGTTCCTTCCCGCGCACGGGCCACATCCAAGCTTCGACACACTGCCCGATGCCGCGGCGGCCAGCGCGTTTTTCCGCCGCGATTTCCCCGATCTGTTGCCGTTGATTCCGGACTTTGCCGAGGATTACGACCGCCATCCGGTCGGCACACTGTCCACGCTTTATCTCGACCGCTGGCACATCGACGGTCGCGCGTTGCTGATCGGCGACGCGGCGCACGCCATCGTGCCATTCCACGGCCAGGGCATGAATTGCGGTTTCGAGGACACCATCGTGCTGGCCGATCTGCTCGCCGAATCGCCGAACGACACAGCGGATGCGTTCACCGAGTTCCAGCGCATTCGCAAACCCAATGCCGATGCGATTGCGGCGATGGCGCTGGAAAACTACATCGAGATGCGCGATTCGGTGGCCGATCCGTATTACCTCGCCAAACGCGAACTGGGCGCCCGCTTGGCCGAGCGGGCACCGCAGCATTTCATGGCGCGCTACCGCATGGTCACGTTCACCCATCTGCCTTACGCCTATGCGTACGAGCGTGGTCGCGCGCAAGACGTGCTGCTCGAACAATTGCTGCGCGGCTCCAGCAACGCCGGCGACGTACCAATGGACGCCGCCGTCGCCACGCTGCAAGCCACGCTGCCACCGCTGCCGCCGCTGCGTCATGGATGACAGCACGCTCATCGCGGCCTACCGGGCCACGGATTACCGCGTCCGCCTGCCGCATGGCGGGTGGGCCTCCATCCGCGCCGATGCACCTGTACCCTCTTCTCTGGTTGTTTGGGTCGGATCGCATAGCTGGGCCTTCATCACCGCGTGGAATCCCTTTTCGCAGATCCGACCGCGCCAGCAGAACCATGCTGCG
>DATJMR010000147.1:0-9809 GCA_035508595.1 Dyella sp. | reverse complement strand
GTGGATCCGGCGACGCATTTCGTCGAACTCGGTCTTGATTCGCTGTCGCTGACCCAAGTGGCGCTGCAGCTGCAGAAAACCTTCGCGCTGAAGATCACCTTCCGCGAGCTTATGGAATCGCATTCCTCGTTCAGCAGTCTTGCTCAACATATCGACCGGCTGCTGCCACCGGAAGCCCAAGCGCCCGCCACCGCGACAGAAGCTGCCGTCGCCACCACGCAAGCCGCACCTGCCGTTACGACCAATCAGGTATCCGTTATGTCACTACCAGCCAATGGCGGATTGATACAGGACGTGATCCAGCAACAAATGCTGATCATGCAGCAGCAATTGGCGCTGCTCGCGAATGCGGGCAACGCGGTACCGCCAGCGACTCCGGCCGCCGCGGCACCCATCGCGCCTGTCGTCGTTGCGCCGTCGCCGCCCGTCGCCGCGCAACCGGCCATTTCCGCCGCCGATACGCCGGCAGACGACGAAGCGGCGCTGGCGCATACGACTTACGACGTCAAAAAGGCGTTCGGCGCGATCGCGCGCATCCATTCCGGATCGACGGAGCTGACCGGTCGCCAGCGCGTTCGCCTGGATACGTTTATGCGCCGCTACATCGAGCGCACACGGCGATCGAAAGCGTACACGCAGGAAAATCGGGCGCATCTGGCCGACCCGCGCGTGGTCAATGGGTTCCGGCCGCTGCTGAAGGAGATCATCTATCAGATCGTTGTCGAACGCTCCAAAGGCTCCAAAGTGTGGGACTTGGACGGCAACGAATACGTCGATGCGCTCAATGGCTTCGGCATGAATCTGTTCGGCTGGCAACCTGACTTTGTGCTCGACGCCGTACGCAAGCAGCTCGACACCGGTTACGAAATCGGTCCGCAGCATCCGCTTGCCGGTGTCGTTGCCAAGCAGATCTGCGAACTCACCGGTTTCGACCGTGCCGCGTTGTGCAACACCGGCTCCGAAGCGGTGATGGGAACCGTGCGTGTAGCGCGCACCGTCACCGGGCGCGATACGCTGGTGATTTTTACCGGCTCGTATCACGGCATCTTCGATGAAGTGATCGTACGCGGCACCAAGAAACTGCGCTCGGTACCGGCCGCACCCGGCATCCTGCGAAACACCTCCGAGCATGTGCTCGTGCTCGACTACGGCACGCCCGAATCGCTCGCCATCATCCGCGAACGTGCCTCGTCGATTGCCGCCGTGCTCGTGGAGCCGGTGCAAAGCCGGCGCCCCGACTTTCAGCCACGCGAGTTTTTGCAGGAACTGCGTGCCATCACCACCGATGCCGGCGCATTGTTGATCTTCGACGAAGTGGTCACGGGCTTTCGCTCCCACCCGCGCGGCGCGCAGGCGGTGCTCGGCATCGATGCCGACCTCGCCTCTTATGGCAAGGTGGTCGGCGGCGGTTTTCCGATCGGCGTCATCGCGGGCAAGCGCAAATTTATGGACGCGCTCGATGGCGGCGACTGGCAGTTCGGCGACGCATCGATTCCGACCGTCGGCGTCACCTACTTCGCCGGCACTTTCGTGCGCCATCCGCTTGCGCTGGCCGCCGCCCACGCGGTACTCGACCACCTCAAGACCTCAGGCGCTGCGTTGCAGGAGCGTCTCAACACGCGCACGGCATCGCTGGCCGACGAACTGAACACATTCTGCGCAGACGTAGGGGCGCCGATCAAAGTGACCCACTTTGCGTCCGTGTGGAAGACCAACTTTCTCGAAGACCATCCGCTGCAGGATTTGCTGTTTGCCATGATGCGCAGCCGCGGCATCCATATTCTCGACAACTTCCCTTGCTTCTTTACCACCGCGCACAGCGAAGAGGACTTTGTTGCGATCGCCAAGGCGTTCAAGGAATCCATACTCGAATTGCAGGAGGCCGAATTTCTGCCTCGCCGCAAAAAGGCCGAAGCCCGTCCGCTGGATGCGACCAAGCCGCCCGTAGCCGGCGCACGCCTGGGCAAGGACGAGGAAGGCAAGCCGACCTGGTTCGTGCCCAATCCCGATGCACCGGGCAAGTTCATGAAGCTGAGCGCTTGAGGATCACGCCATGAATGCCAGTGATGTGAACGTGGTCTCTACGGCCGTCGACTACGATCCGTTTGCCGATGCCGCACTCGCCAGCGTCGTGCCCGCAACGGCACCGCAGCGCGAGATATGGCTGGCCGCGAAACTTGAGCGGGAAGCCTCGCTTGCCTACAACGAATCGGTGTCCATACGGTTTTCCGGCGAGTTGGATGTCGTCGCGTTGCAGGTGGCGCTGCAAGGCGTCGTCGATCGGCATGAAGCCCTCCGCGCCACCCTGAGCACAGACGGCAACGAGCTGTGCATTGCCGCCCATGTGGCGTTGAATTGCGTCGTAGACGATCTGTCCGGGCTGAATGAAACCGAGCGCAACGAAAAAAAAGCCGCAGCGCTCGGCACGGCCGTCGGCACACCGTTCGATCTGGAGCATGGCCCGCTGGTGCGCGCCGTTCTGCTGAGGCTTGCCGCGCAAGACCATCTGCTTATTTTCACGGCACACCACATCGTCTGCGACGGCTGGTCGTTCGGCGTCATCGTGAACGACCTCGCCGCACTGTACGCACAATATTTGAGCCAAGGTGAAGGCCCCGCGCCGGCGGATGCTTTTACAGACTACGCCGTCGCGGAAACGACACGTGCGCAAACCGAAAGCGGTCGCGAGGACGAACAGTACTGGCTGGGCCGATTCGACGGTGCACTGCCCTCGCTGGACCTACCGGTCGATAGCGCACGCCGCCGTCATCGCACGTTTACGTCGCAACGCGAAGACCGCACGCTGGACGCTGCCCTAGTCGCGGATATCAAGCGCATGGGAGCCCAACGCGGTGCGAGTTTTTATGCGACGCTGCTGACGGCTTTCAATGCTCTGCTGCATCGGTTGACCGGCCAGGACGATGTCGTGGTCGGCATTCCCAGCGCCGGCCAGGCCGCCGAAGGGTACGCCAATCTCGTCGGTCATTGCGTCAACGTGTTGCCACTGCGCACCGCGATCGACCCGCAAGCGTCGTTCGCCAATGTGCTCAGTCATTTGCGTGGCGATCTGCTGGATGCGTTTGAACATCGGCAATACACACTCGGCAGTCTGCTCGCGCGACTGGCGATGCCGCGGGACCCCAGCCGGCTTCCGCTTGTCAGCGTGCTGTTCAACTTGGATCAGGCGCTGGACGAACGCACGGTGTCATTCCCGGGCCTGCGCTTCGAATTCTCCGGCAACGCGCGCGCGTTCGAGAATTTCGAGTTGTTCGTCAATGCGGTGCAAGTCGACGGCGGCCTGCGGCTGGAGTGTCAGTACAACAGCGATCTATTCTGGCGCGAAACGATTCGCTGCTGGCTCGACGCGTACGAGACCCTGCTGCGCAGCGCCGTGGCGGCGCCGGATCTCGCGGTGCAGGAATTGGGCCTTCTTTCCGCGGCCGCACAAGGGCATATGGCGACGTTGCAGCCACAGAGCACGCCGTATCAAGAACAAAAGCTCGCACACGAATATTTCGAGCAACAGGCCGACCGGGTTCCGGACAACATCGCCGTACGAAGCGGCGCCGCTCAGCTCAGTTATGCCGAGCTGGAAGCTCGCGCCAATCGGCTCGCGCATGTCCTGCGCGAGCGCGGCGTCGGTCGCGGCAGCCTGGTCGGTATTGCGTTGGCGCGTACCGCGGACATGGTGACGGCCGTGCTCGCGGTACTCAAAGCCGGCGCCGGCTATGTGCCGCTCGATCCGCAGTTTCCCGCCGACCGTTTGGCCTTCATGGCCGACGATGCGGCCTTGGCGTCGCTCATCGTGGACGATGTGACGCCCCAGGCTTTTGAATTTTCTCCATCGCGCGTGTTGTCTTTGAAACACGACGCCGCCGCGATCGAAGCGGCGCCTTCTGCGCGGTTGCCACGCGACAATGCGGCGGCGACGCCCGAATCCGTGGCCTATGTGATCTTTACATCCGGCTCGACGGGCCGCCCCAAGGGCGTGCGCGTTCCACATCGCACGACGTCGAATTTCCTGACCAGCATGCAACGGGTTCCCGGCATGGCGGAAGACGACCGCCTGGTGGCCGTGACGACGCTCTCGTTCGACATCGCTTTTATGGAATTGATGCTGCCGTTGAGCGTGGGCGCCGAAGTGATCATCGCCCATCGCGACGACGTGCGCGACGGTGCCGCATTGCGCCGATTGGTGGAGCAAAGCGATGCGACCATGATGCAGGCCACCCCGTCCGGCTGGCGCATTCTGATCGAGGCAGGTTGGATTGGGCGCGAACGTTTTCGCGCCATATCCGGCGGCGAACCGTTGGCGGTCGACCTTGCCGAAGCGCTGCTGCAGCGCTGCTCCGAAGTCTGGAACGGATACGGCCCGACTGAAACCACCGTTTATTCGACTTATTGGCGAGTCGCTCAGCCGCGCTCCGGCATTTTCATTGGACGCCCGATCGCCAACACCCAGGTGCATATCCTGGACGAGCAGCACGCGCCCTGCCCCTTGGGCGTACCGGGCGAAATCTATATCGGCGGCGCCGGCGTCACGCTCGGTTATTTGAATCGCCCGGAACTCGACGCCGAACGTTTCCTGCCTGACCCCTTCGCAAAGCGAAACGACGCGCACATGTATCGCACCGGCGACCGCGGCCGCTGGTTGGCCAATGGCATGCTCGAACACCTGGGACGGCTGGATTTCCAGGTCAAAGTGCGCGGCTACCGCATCGAATTGGGCGAAATCGAATCGGTGCTTGCCGACCAGCCCGAGGTCGACCGCGCCGTCGTGATGGCACGCGAAGATCGCCCGGGCGATGTCAGGCTCGTTGCCTACGCGGTGATGCGCGGCGATGCCGAGTTCGACGAAACAGCGCTGCGCGATCCGCTCAAACAACGCTTGCCCGATTACATGGTGCCCCAGCACATCATCCAGCTCGATGCCGTTCCCCTGCTACCCAATGGCAAGACCGATCGCAAGGCGCTGCCCGCTCCGCACATCCATTCCGTTGCATCGGAAACGGCACGCATCGCACCGCGCAACGACGACGAGCGTCGCGTGGCGGCGGCCATGGAAAGCGTTCTGTCGCTGCCGGATCTCGATGTGCGTGACGATTTCTTTGCGTTGGGCGGCCACTCCTTGCTGGCGGCTCAGCTCACCGCACGCCTGAATCGCGAGTTCGGCATTACCTTATCGTTTCGCACGTTGTTCGATGCGCCGACCATTGCCGAGCTTGCCGCGGCGATCCATGCGCAGGTGGTCAGCGGAGCCGCGCCCGCCGCACAGCCGATTGTGCAACGCGCGGATCAAAGCCGCGCACCGTTGTCGTTGATGCAGCACCGCTTATGGTCGCTGGAAGAACTACAACCCGGCCGCGTAACGTACAACGCACCCTCCGCGCACCGGTTGCGCGGCCATCTCGACGAAGCGGCATTCCATCTTGCGCTGCAAGCGCTGATACAGCGCCAACCGATCTTGCGTACGGCGTTCCGCCGCGAAGGTCACAACGTCGAGCAGATCGTCGCACCTTATCTCGACATGCCGCTGTTCCCTGCCGAGGATCTTTCCGGCTTGCCCGAAAACGAGCGCGAGCCGGCGCTGATGAAGCGCTTGCAGGCACTCACCGATACGCCGTTCGATCTTACCCAGGCGCCGCTGTTCAGCGCGCGCATGTTCCGTATGGGCGAAGACGACCACGTATTTTTCTTCATGCCCCATCACATCATTTGGGACGGCTGGTCGTTCGACATTCTGTACGCCGAATTGTCGTCGCTGTACCGGGCTTTCGTCCAAGGCGAACCGTCGCCGCTGGCGCCGTTACCGGTCAGCTACGGCGATTTCGCCGCGTGGCACACGCAATGGCTGGAAGGGCCGCAGTTTCAGACGCAACTTGCGTTTTGGCGCGAGCGCCTCGCGACGATGGCAAACATACGCGCATTGCCCACCGATCAGCCGAGGCGTCCAGGCATGTCCGGCATCGGCCGCACCGAATGGATCCGCGTCACCAAAGAGGCGACCGACGCGATGCACGACGTCGCCCGGCTCGCCGACGCCACGCTCAACATGACCCTGCTGGCGCTTTACTACGTATTGCTCAGCGGCATGGCCGGCGAGAGCGATCTGGTTGTCGGTACGCCGGTGCGCGCACGCAATCAAACCGAAGTCGAATCGGTGATGGGTTACTTCAACAATCTGTTACCGCTGCATATCAATGTTGACGCGACGCTCTCGTTCATCGATTTCGTTCGTTACGTCAAACGCGCGGCCATCGAAAGCTTCGGCCATCCCGACGTGCCGCTCGAATACCTGCAACGCGAGTTGCGTGTGGGTGCCGGCAGTGGTGCGGTGCTCTATCAGGCGCTGTTTTCGTTCCAGGATGCGCGCCAACGCATCGTGGACTGGGGCGGTCTGGCGCACGAACAGATATTGCTGTTCCAGAGTGGCGCCACCGAAGACCTCGGCCTATGGTTCCTTGAGAGCAACAAGGGCATGGTCGGCGGCGTCACCTACAACGCCGATATCCTGCAAGCCGAAACAGCACGCTTGTTGCGCGACCGCTACCTGGCCATGATGGCGCGTGTCAGCGAGGATCCGCGGCAACGCATCGGCTCGCTCACCGCCGTCGGCGATGCCGAACTCGCGCAAGAAACGGCATGGAACGCCACGTCCGCCGCCGCAAGGTTGCCGGGCAGCGTGCCGGCCATGTTCGAACACCACGTCGATCGCGTGCCCGACAAAACGGCACTGACATTCGGTAGCTGGGGCACGCGTTATAGCGAGATCGAGCAACGCGCCAACCATATCGCGCATTGCCTGCGAGTTCGTGGTGCGAACACGAGCACGTCCATCGGCCTCGCTACGGAACCGGGCATCAATCGACTGGCGGGCATGCTGGGAATACTCAAAACCGGCAGCGTATGCGTGCTGCTCGATTCAACCGATCCGGCCGCGCGCCTGAAGGAGATCATTGCCGATGCACGCATCAGCCTTCTGGTAGGCGACAGCGCGCTGGAGAGCCCTCTCCAATGGCCGCGCGCGCAAGCGTTGTGGCTGGATGCCGACACAGTCGAAATCATCGGCGCCGCAAGCGACCGCCATACCTTTGCGACCGAAGGCGTCGACGACAACGTGGCGATCGTCGTCTACGCACCCGATTCCGACGGCCGACCCAGCGGCGCGGGATTTACCCATCGTGCCATCGCCAATGCGCTGCAAGGACTGCAGGATTCGATCGGCTTGTCGCAGGACGACCGAATCCTTGCGACAGCCTCGCCGTCGACGAGCGACGCGATTGTCGAAACTTTGCTGCCATTAGCGCTCGGCGCCGAATTGATTCTTGCCAGCCAACGCGAGGCGCGCGACGGCGAAGCACTGATCAAACTGACGCAGAACCACCAGGCAAGCGCGATGTTCGCAGGGCCCGACGCATGGCAATCCATGCTTGCCGCGTCGTGGACGGGCCGAACGGAAATGAAAGCCGTCTGTGCCGGCGAGTTGCCGACGCCCGACCTGGCGCAAAAACTGGCCGAACGCAGTGCCGGCATCTGGAGCGCATCGGGCTCCGCGGACAGTTCGCTGGCCGTGTCGTGCGGCCGCATCGAACGCCCGACGGAAAGCCTGCACAGCGGCCGGCCGCTCGGAAACACCACGGTTTGGATCCTCGACGGTCAGCAGCAACCCTGCCCGATCGGCGCCATTGGCGAGATCTATGTCGGCGGCGTATCGCTAAGCCAACCCTTCGGCGTACGCGCCACGGCGCAAGGCCACGCCGTCGCGACAGTATCCGTTGTTGCAAGCGATATGCGAGTGCAACGCACGCATCGCCGTGGACGGTGGCTGGTGAGCGGCAACATTCAAGACATGGGCCGCACCGATCGCCGCGAGCGCATTCACGGGCGGGACGTCGATCTGGCGACCGTCGAAGCCGAGCTGCTCAGCCAGCCCGGCGTCATGCGCGCGGTCGCCATAGCGCGAATGAATCAGGCTGGCAACGCGTACATCGACGCGTATGTCGTCGGCACGCCCGGTCACGGACTCGATGCCAACCGTCTCATCGCTGCATTGGCGGCCGCGCTGCCTGCGCACGAAGTACCGCAGCGCCTGATGTTCGTCGATGCGCTGCCCTTGATGGTCAACGGCGACGTGGACACCGCGGCGCTGCCATGGCCGGACGAGTCGCAGGACGACGGCGACGTCGAAGACAGCGCCACGCAACCGAAGACCGCCAACGAACAACTGCTTGCCGCATTGTGGAAAGAACTGCTCGGCATCGCACGCGTTCGCACCAGCGACAACTTCTTCGACATCGGCGGCCATTCGCTGATGGCAGTGGACATGGCCGCACGCGTACAGCGCCAAACCGGTATGTCGCTAAACCTGCTGGATATCGCCAACGGTACGTTGGGCACGTTGGCGGCAGGGTTATCCGAAAGCGTCGTCAAGGAGCCACCGCGCGCGAACATCGGCTCGCGGTTACGCCATTTGTTCGGGCGGCGCTGATATGAGCGTCTCGGTCCGGGGGAGCCGATATGAGCAGCCTGGCCACGGCCGGCGGAACGTTGCGTGCATGCGACCGGTCGCATGCAGTCGCGCCCGGCACGTCTTTTTCACCGTCGTGGCGCGCGGACTGCTCCGCCACGCCGATCACTGAGGACTCTTTCATGCTGACTCAGGAAGAAGGTCAAGGCAGGGCATCCAGTATCCGCGGACGCATGGCCGAGCTGTGCTACACCACCGGCGCGCTGCAGTCGTTGCAACGCGTACGCTCGTGGTGGCAAAGAGACCTGCGCATACTGGCTTATCACCGAGTGATGCCGCTTCCGGACACGGCCACGTTCGATTTTGACCTGGAATTGATCAGCACCACGCCGGAGCGCTTCCGCGCGCAGATGCTGCACGTGAAGCAGCACTTCGTGCCGCTTCGTTTGGCCGACGTGGCCGCCGCGTTGAACACGGGCGCCGCATTGCCGCCCGACGCCGTGGTGATTACCTTCGACGACGGGTACGACGACAATTACCGCATCGCCTACCCCATTCTGCGCGAGCTCAACATTCCCGCGACGTTTTTCGTCTCGACCGGCCACATCGATACCGGCAAACCGTACGGCTACGACTGGCTTGTGCACATGATCCTGCTTACCGACGCGCCGAGGCTGGTGCTGCCGGAAATAAACATGGATGTGCCCATGCCCAAAGACCGCGACCTGCGGCGTTCGCTGGCGGGCACCGTCTTGAAGAACATGAAAAGCATCGATGCCATGTCGCAGGAAGCCATGATCGAACGGCTGGAGCGCGAGTGGCAGATGCCGAGCAATGTGCGGCCCGCGGATTGCCGCCCGATGACTTGGGATCAAGTGCGTGAAATGCATGCCGCAGGCTTCGAGATCGGCTCGCACGGCGTGTACCACCGCATGCTGGCGAAACTGCAGCGCGACCTGATGGTGAACGAAGTACGCCGATCCAAAGCGACGCTGGATCGCGAACTGGGCGCGCCCGCCACGTTGATGTCCTACCCGGTCGGCGGGGATCGCGCTTTCGACGCGGCGGTGATCAACGCGACGCACGATGCCGGCTTTGAGTTGGCCGTCTGCTACATCTGCGGCACCAACCCGCGGCCGGCGTCAAATCGCTACGCCCTGCGCCGCCTTCCCGTCGAGCGCATGATGACCCCCGGCTGGTTCGCCGCCATGCTGACATTGCCCAGCCTGGTCAGTTACCCGACCGCCCACCACGAGTCGCCACGCGAACAGGTCCACGTCTGATGTTTCCGCTGATCATTCTCTATTTGATTCTGACCATCATCCGCCCGCAGGAATACATG
>DATJMR010000146.1:0-11447 GCA_035508595.1 Dyella sp. | reverse complement strand
GATCACTCGGTGGAAATCATCAACCCCGAGCATGTGATCTGCCACCTGACCAAGGACATTGCTCTCAACATGCGCCTGAAGGTGCGTCGCGGCGTCGGCTACCAGCCGGCCAGCGCGCGCCAGCATCCGGATGATGAAGCTCGTCCGATTGGTCGTTTGCAGCTCGACGCGTCCTTTGCGCCGGTGTTGCGCGTGGCTTATGAAGTGGATGCGGCTCGTGTGGAGCAGCGTACCAACCTCGATAAGCTGGTACTGGATATTGAAACCAACGGCACTATCGGTGCGGAAGACGCGGTTCGCAAGGCCGCCGAAATCCTCAATGATCAGCTGTCGGTATTTGGTGACTTCTCGCGCCGCGAAAGCGCCACGGACAAGGCGGAGAAGGGTGGTTTCGATCCGCTGCTGCTCCGTCCGATCGACGATCTGGAACTCACTGTTCGTTCGGCGAACTGCCTGAAGGCCGAGAGTATTTACTACATCGGCGATCTGGTGCAGAAGACCGAAGTGGAGCTGCTCAAGACGCCGAACCTTGGCAAGAAGTCGCTCACGGAAATCAAGGATGTGCTCGGTGTGCGTGGTCTTGCCCTGGGCATGAAGTTGGAAAACTGGCCGCCGCCGGGCTTGTCGCACGGCATGCAGCTGGGTTGATGCAATACCGCAGCCGCAGTCGAGAAGACTGCGGCTGTTGCCGTGTTGGTGCGATCGACCTTGATCGCCGCGGCAGATAGATCCAAGCGGATGCGTGGCACACGCTTTGCGCAAGGAGCGGCCATCAAGGCTGTGCTCTTATAAGAGCCCGTTTCACCAAGGGCTTCGACAGCGGGTAACCCGCGGAAAGCCGGACATAGTGACCGGTTTTTCATAACAACAGACAAGAGACTCTCATCATGCGTCACATGAAATCCGGGCGTAAGCTCAACCGTACCAGTAGCCATCGCGAAGCGATGTTCAAGAACATGGCGTCGTCGCTGATCAAGCATGAGCTGATCCGCACGACCTTGCCCAAGGCCAAGGAATTGCGCCGCATTGCCGAGCCGCTGATCACGCTCGCCAAGACCGATGGCGTGGCCAATCGTCGTCTGGCTTTTGCGCGCCTGCGCGACAAGCAGGCCGTGGGCAAGCTCTTCGTCGAACTCGGCCCACGTTACCGCGAGCGTCCCGGCGGCTACCTGCGCATCCTCAAGTGCGGCTTCCGTCCAGGCGACAATGCGCCGATGGCGTACGTCGAACTGGTCGATCGCCCGCGCGTCGAGGCTGTCGACGCCGAGTAAGTTCGTCCTCGTTTCATTTGGACGTCCAAACGTAAACCCTGACCGGGCAACCGGTCGGGGTTTATGCTTTTGTGGACAATGCGCCAGGCGCATGCTGACAGCGCGATAGGGAACGAGTAATGTCATCTTCCCTTCCCACGACACCTTTTGCCATGAATCCCCTTCGCTGGTCCTACCGTGTCAGCTTCTTTATCGGTTTTCTGATCTGCGCGGCATTACTGGGTTTTGCGTTGTATGCCGAATATCAACTCGGCATGGAGCCTTGTCCGCTGTGCATTTTCCAGCGCATCGGGTTCATGTTTATGGGCGTTTTCTTCCTGGTGGGCGCCCTACACGGTCCACGCGAAGGCGGCCGTTGGTTTTATACGGGATTGGTCTTGCTTGGCGCGCTGTTCGGCCTTGTCGTGGCCGGGCGCCATTTGTGGATTCAATCGCTTCCTGCGGATCAGATTCCCTCGTGCGGCCCCAATCTGGGATACATGTTCGACGCGTTCCCGCTTTCAAAGGTGCTGAAAATGGTATTCACCGGCTCCGGCGAATGCGCGAAGATTCAGCCGATTTTGGGTCTGCCGATCCCGTTGTGGTCGCTGATTTGGTTTGTCCTCTTATCGATATGGGCGATTCGCGCGACGTTACAACGCGCGGTGCCGAGGTTGCGCTTATGAGTCATACAGCTCGTTCGCTCCAGCATCCCGACTGGAGTCCGATCTCGTGGCAGCAGCGCATCGCGCTACAGCAGCCACAATACGAAGATGCCGCGGAACTCCATCAAGCGGTGAGCGAGCTGGCGCATCTGCCGCCGCTCGTGACGTCGTGGGAAGTGCTGGCGCTGAAGCAGGCTCTGGCCGAAGCGCAGGAAGGCAAGCGCTTTCTGTTGCAAGGTGGGGATTGCGCCGAAAGCTTTGCCGATTGCGCCAGCCCGATCATCTCCAATCGCCTGAAAGTGCTGCTGCAGATGAGCCTGGTGTTGGTCCACGGCCTGAAGCAGCCTGTATTGCGCGTGGGTCGATTCGCAGGCCAGTACGCGAAGCCGCGCTCCGCGGACTCCGAGACGCGCGACGGCGTGACACTGCCAAGCTTCCGCGGCGACGTTGTCAACAGTCCCGAATTTACGCCGGAGGCGCGACGCCCCGATCCGCGACGCCTTATCCGCGCGCACGCGCACTCCGCGCTGACGATGAATTTCGTACGTGCGCTGATCGACGGCGGTTTTGCGGATCTGCACCACCCGGAATACTGGGATCTGGCCTGGGTGGAACACTCGCCGCTCGCGAGCGAGTATCGCCGCATGGTGGCGGGCATTGGCGATTCGCTGCGTTTCATGGAGACGCTCGCCGGTCCCATCGCCGGCTTCACGCGCGTGGATTTTTTTACCTCGCATGAGGCGTTGTTGCTGCACTACGAACAAGCGATCACGCGCCAGGTGCCGCGCCATCAGGGCTGGTTCAACCTTTCTACGCACTTCCCGTGGATCGGCATGCGCACCGCCTCGCTCGATGGCGCGCATGTGGAATATTTTCGCGGTATTCGCAATCCGATCGCGGTAAAAGTCGGACCTTCCGTGAAGCCGGAACAGTTGCTGCCGCTGATCGACGTGCTGAACCCCGAGGACGAGCCGGGTCGCCTTACGCTGATCCATCGCATGGGCCATGCGCAGATCGCCTCCGCGCTTCCACCGTTGCTGGAAGCGGTAAAGCGGGAAGGTCGCCGTGTGCTGTGGGTGGCCGATCCGATGCACGGCAATACGGAAAGCACCTCCAACGGCTACAAGACGCGTCGCTTCGACAACATTCGCAGCGAACTGGATCAAGCGTTCGATATCCACGCCGCGGCGGGTACGCATTTGGGCGGCGTGCATCTGGAATTGACGGGCGAAGACGTCACCGAATGCATGGGTGGCGCGCGTGATCTAAGCGAAGCCGATTTGCAGCGCGCCTACAAATCCATGGTCGATCCGCGCTTGAATTACGAGCAATCGTTGGAGCTGGCGATGCTGATCGTGCGCAAATCCAATCGTATTGGCTGAGTGTGCAAGCCACGCCTCAGTGCGTGGCTTGCATGTGTCGTTCCATCGCGACACGTTCTTTCAAGTTATCTTGCCCCTCTGCCGCGTAGGCTTTGCAGGCTTGCGTGTCGACCAAGGGATTGGGCTTGTCGGGCGTGATACGCGACACTTTCTCGAAAAAGCCCTCTCGCGGATGAGGTGTCAGCAAAATATCGCATGGCAACGCCCTTAGCGTTGCCAGCGTACGACGGTAATCGTTGAGCCGATCAGGGTGCGCCGGATCGGCATAGCGATATCCCGGTGCGCTCAATAAAGAAATGCTGTCCGCGTAGACGATCGACAGACACCTTTTCCCTTCGCATGAGCGCCATGTCCAACCCGTGCTGCCTGGCGTATGTCCCGGCATCGCGTGCATCTGCAAAACCAGTGGTCCCATGGTTACGATCTCGCCGTCCGTAACGATACGCACGTGGGAAACCTTAGGATAGGGCGGCTCCAAACCGTGCTGCGGATCGTCCGGATCATCGCCGCCCAGCGCCAATGCCTTGGCCGATTTTGCGCTCGCCGCCACCGTCGCGCCGCTGTCGCGTGCCAAGGCAGCTATACCGCCTGCGTGATCCATATGGGTATGGGTGTTGAGGATCAGCTTGATGTCCCGCACGCGAAAGCCGAGCGCACGGATGTTGGATTCGATCATCGGCACGTTTTCCTGCAACGTGCTGTCGATCAACACCAACCCGCTTGGAGAGGTGATCAGGATGGCGCTAAGGCCGCGCGATCCGACGTAATACGTATTGCCGTAAATGCGAAACGGCTGTTGCGGCTGCGTCCACGTGACACGCGAATCCGACGGATCGGCAGGTTTGGTTGAGGTATCCGAATAAGCAGGCGCTGCGCAATACGTTAGCGCCGCGACGCACAAGGTCACCAAGCGTTTCATCGAAAGGCTCACGTTGATGCAAAGGTGACACCGTATGAGCCCATGCTGGCCGAAGCGGGAAAGCTTCGGCCAGCACGAAGGCTATTCAATGGTGATCAGCGGGCACCGGGGCGTAGGCGTTGCCGTCCACCGTGGGCAGAAACTTGGGAGCCTGCCACGCGTGCGTATGCTGTTCGAAGCCGTACGCGATGGAAATCAACGTCGGTTCGCTCCATTGGGTACCGAAGAACACGATGCCCACCGGCAGCCCGTGCGCCCATCCCGCGGGAACGGTGATGGACGGATAACCCGCCACGGCGGCAGGTTGCGACGCACCGCCGACGGTGGGATTGCCACTGACGATATGGTCGCCGAGGACCAGGTCGGTGAGATACGCCGGTCCCCAGGACGGCGACAACAACGCATCCAAATGATTGGCTTGTAGCGCCGCATCGATACCTTGCGGCCCCGACAACTGCTTGGCCTTGGTCAACGCATCGGTATACGCCTTATCGGTGAGCGGGCCTTTGGCTTGCGCCTGCTCGAACAAATCTTGCCCAAACCATGGCATTTCCCGCTCGGCTTCTTGTTTGTTGAAGGCGATCAGATCGGCGAGCGTTTTGACATGCAGCCCCTTGCGACCGGCGAGGTACGCGTTGAGATCGTGCTTGAAGTCGTACAGCATCACAGTCATTTCCGGATCGCCGAGTTCGGCCAGATGCGGCAGCGTGACAGGGTCGACAATGATCGCGCCCTGCGCCTTCATCGCGGCGATGGCTTCGTCGAGCACGCGATCTGCATTCGGTTCGTTGCCCGCGAGTTGGCGCACGACGCCGATGCGTTTGCCGCGCAATCCATTCGGATCGAGGAACTGGGTGTAGTCGGTGGCGTGTTTATCCGCGTCGGCCGTGGCGGGGTCGTGCGGATCGCTGCCGGCCATCGCCGAAAGCAAAATCGCCGCATCGGTGACATTGCGCGCCAGCGGACCGGCTGTGTCTTGATTGTGGCTGATCGGAATGATGCCGCTGCGACTGATCAAACCCAGTGTCGGCTTGATGCCGACGATGCCGTTCATCGACGCGGGACAGATGATCGAGCCGTCCGTTTCCGAGCCCACGGCAACCGGCACCAAACCGGCCGCCACCGCGACGGCAGAACCGGAGCTGGATCCGCACGGATTGCGGTCCAGCGCATAAGGATTGCGAGTCTGCCCGCCACGTCCTGTCCAACCGCTGCTTGCGTGCGCGGAGCGGAAATCCGCCCATTCGCTCAAATTCGCTTTGCCCAAAATCACGGCACCCGCTTTGCGTAGCCGTGCAACCAATGGCGCGTCCTTGGATGCTGGCGCACCGACCAGAGCAAGCGAGCCCGCGGTGGTCATGGTGCGGTCGCCGGTATCGATGTTGTCTTTCAGCAGCACCGGAATGCCGTACAACGGACCGTGCGTCGACGTGCGTTTTGCATCCAAACCCGAGGCGATTTTCGTCGCATCCGGATTCAACTCCAGCACGGATCGCAAAGTGGGGCCGGACTCATCGATCTGGTGAATGCGCGCGATATCGTCCTGCACCAATGCTTTGCTGGTGAGTTTGCCGGCATCCATGTCCTTCTGAAGATCGGTCACGCTTTGCCATGCGGTGGCGTCGCTGTCCTGCGCATAAAGCGGAAGCGAAGGCAGAACGGCGAGCGCAAGCGCGGTGCACAACAACGACGGACGGAACATGGCAACCTCCGAAGCAGCCCAAGAAACGATGTGGCAGGATGACGCAGCATAACCGCGGCCGCCATCGTTGGCGCATGCGGGGACCCTATACTTTCGACATGATGACCACAGCCAAGCCGGCGCCCATGGGATACCTGCGATGGATGCTGCCACTCGCATGGCTTTTCTGTATCCCGCTGGCCTGTGCCGGCGCGTCCTCCGTGCCGGACACGCTGCAGCAGCGCATTGCCGCCTGCACAACCTGTCATGGCGTGCATGGCGAAGGTTCGCCCGATGGCGGTTTCTTTCCGCGCCTGGCCGGCAAGCCCGTCGGATATCTCGTTTTGCAAATGCAAAATTTTCAGCATGGGCTGCGCAAATACGCGCCGATGGAATACACCATGCGCTTGCTCACGCCCGATTACATGCACGAGATCGCCCAGTACTTTGCGGCCCAGCAGGTGCCTTACGAACGTAAAGCGGTGCCGGCACTGACGCCCGATCTCGTGCGCAGAGGCGAACAATTGGTGACTTCCGGCGACCCGTCCCTCAAGGTGCCGCCGTGCCAGGCCTGTCACGGCAAACAGCTCACGGGAACGGAGCCTTCGGTTCCCGGGCTGGTCGGTCTTCCTTACGACTACATCAGCTCGCAACTCGGATCGTGGCGAACGGGAACGCGCGCGTCCGCCGCGCCAGATTGCATGGCCGAGATCGCCAATCGCCTGGCGCCGGCAGATATCACGGCGGTGTCGGCATGGCTGGCAAGCCAAGAGGTGCCGCAAGAGACCCACCCGCAGCCCGCGGACGCCATAAATCCGCCGTTGCGCTGTGGCGTGCTGCAAGCACAAGGAGGCGGTGCATGAAGCGCCTTCGTTTGCTGTGGATTGCGATCGTCCTTGCGGCGATCGCAATGGTTGGCGCGTGGTGGCTATCGCAGCGGCATCGCCAGGCACCGACATCGCCGGAAGATACGGCCGCGATAGCGGTCCAGTTGAAGGATGCCTCACTCATTGCGCGGGGGCGCTATCTCGCAACAGCAGGCGATTGCGTGTCCTGCCACACCGCACAAGGCGGCAAGCCGTATGCCGGTGGACGCATGCTTCCCACACCGTTCGGCAGTATCTTCGCGCCCAATATCACGCCAGACTCGGATACGGGCATCGGCCGCTGGAATTTCCAGGAATTCTGGCACGCCTTGCACGATGGCATCGGGCGCGACGGCGAGCCGTTGTATCCCGCCTTTTCGTACACGTCGTTCACCAAGATCACGCGCGACGATGCGTTTGCCATGTTTGCGTATCTGCGAACCTTGGCGCCGGTTCGCCAACCCAATGTGGCGTCGGGGCTTCGTTTTCCTTACAGCGTACGCGATGCGTTGAAGGCCTGGCGGGCGATTTATTTCAAACCGGGTAGCTACCAAGCGGATCCGTCCCAGTCGGTATCCTGGAATCGCGGTGCGTACCTGGTGATGGGCTTGGGTCACTGCAACGAATGCCACGCCGAGCGCGATGCGTGGGGCGGGTTGAATGGGAGCGCAATGTTGTCCGGCGGACAGATCCCCGTGCAGGACTGGTATGCGCCAGACCTCAGTACCCAAATCCACGGCGGCCTGGCGGGCTGGAGCAAACAGGATATTGTCGATGTGCTGAAAACCGGCCAATCCTCCAAGGGAGCAGCCTTCGGACCGATGGCGGATGTCGTCGCAAGCAGTACGCAATATCTGGACGACGGCGATTTGCAAGCGATAGCGCAATACTTGCAATCGTTGCCGGCACGGCCGGAACTCGCGCCGCGTCCGGCCACGGTTGACGGTAAGTCACTTGCCGATCTGGGCGGCCACATTTACGCAGATCGTTGCGCGAGCTGCCACGGCAAGGACGGCGAGGGCGTAGCAGGTGTCTATCCGCCGCTCAATGGCAACGTTTCGGTAACGGAGCCCACCGGCATCAATGCCGCACGCGCGGTGTTGCTGGGAGGATTTCCGCCAGTGACGAACGGAAACCCGCGACCCTATTCCATGCCGCCATACGCGCAACAGCTCAGCGATGCGGACGTTGCCGCTGTGGTCACCTACATTCGTCAGGCGTGGTCCAATCACGCTCCTGCCGTACAGGAGCGCGACATCGTGACCTATCGGCACACGCCGATCGATTGAATACGCCTGAGTAGCCGCGGTGCGTGCCGAAAAGGATTAGTGATCCATGCGCCGCTGTTGCGCTTGATTCGGACGCGTGACATTCACCTGCTCTCCTTCGTACAGCGAGTCCGGAGGGCTGAGCACGATGCGGTCCTGATCTGTCAGGCCGCCGGTGACTTCCACCGTGCTGCCAAAATCGCGACCAAGCGTCACCGACTGCAGATGTACCTGCTGCTGTGCGTCGATGAGCGCTACGCGCAAGCCTTCGCTGCGGAACAGCAGCGTATTGGCGGGAATCATGAAGTTGCGCGTCGCCGTAGACAGCGCCAGCTTCACGTTCGCATAGACACCTGGCACCAACTCTTGCTGCGTGTTGTCGACATCGATTTCCGTGCGCAGCGTGCGGGTGTTCGGATCGAGCGCATCGGCGGTGCGCGCCACCTTGCCATCAATGGGTTTGGCGCCGTAGGTATTGAGTGTGACCTGAGCCGGCATGTCGATGTGTACGTTTGCCGCATAGGTTTCCGGCACATCCACATACACGCGTAGCTTGCTGGTGTCGGCAATGACGAACAGGTTGCTCCCCGTGGAGCCTGCATCGACCAAAGCGCCCACATCGAGGTTGCGCTGCGTGATCACGCCATCGAAAGGCGCGCTGATGTATTTGAAGTCCTCAAGATTCTGCAAATGCGCGACGTTAGCCTGATCGGCTTGCACCGTCGCCACATCGGCGTTGTATTGAGCGCGGTATTGATCGGCCGTCTGCGCGGCGATCAGGCCTTGCGCGGCAAGTTTGGCATAGCGGTCCGAGGTGACTTTCGCGAACGCCTCGTTGGCCTGGTCGGTGCGCATTTGCGCCTTGCCTTGCAGCAGCTGATTGTCGACATCGGGCGTATCCAGATCGGCTAAGCGCTGGCCCTTTTTTACCTTTGCGCCGATATCGACATACCACTTGGCGACGTAACCGGTGGTGCGTGCGTAGATCTGCGCGTCCTGCCACGAGGCGACCGTGCCCGGCAAGGTCAGCGCCTGATCCCTCGGTGCAGCTTTGGGCGTGACGGTGGCCACCGTGGGAACGGCATTGCGATCGGTGTCTTCGGTTAGCTCATGACGCGCGTGAATGCGCTCGACGATGCCAAATGCTGCCAGCGCAACCAGCGCGACACCGAGGCCGATAAGAACAAGCCGTGCGCCTCGCGAAGGTTTGGGAGCGGAATGTGAAGCATGGTTGCTCGGCATAGTCGGATCTCACGCTGCAGCCGCATCGAGGCGTGCCTTGCGGCGCCGATGCAGCAGACTGAAGAAAGTCGGTACAAAAAACAACGTCGCGGCGGTGGCGAGCAACAAACCGCCGATCACGGCGCGACCCAGCGGCGCATTCTGTTCGCCGCCTTCCCCAAGACCCAATGCCATGGGCACCATGCCGATGATCATCGCCAACGCGGTCATCAGCACGGGGCGGAAACGCGCGAAGCCGGCTTCCACCGCAGCCTGCACCGGATCGCCATGATGCGCCAGCCGTTCGCGCGCAAAGCTGATCACCAGAATCGAATTGGCTGTCGCCACACCCATGCACATGATCGCGCCCATCAACGCAGGTACCGACAGTGGCGTATTGGTAAGGAACAGCATCCACACCAGTCCAGCCAATGCCGCCGGTAACGCCGCAATGATGATGAGCGGATCAAGCCAGCTCTGGAAATTCACGACGATCAGCAGGTACACCAGCACGATCGCAAAAGCGAGGCCGCCAAGCAGCCCTTTATAGGATTCCTGCATGGTCTGCACCTGGCCTCGCACATTGATGTCGACATCGCGTGGCAGGTGTTTGGAATGCGCGTCCACGATGCGTTGTACATCGTGAGCCACGCTACCCAGGTCGGTGCGATCCACCGAGGCGTACAAATCCATCGTGGGGCGCGTGCTGTAGTGCGTAACAATTGCCGGCCCTTCGCTGCGCGAGAAGCTGGCAAGGTTTTCCAGCGTCTGACTGGCCGCACCGTTAGACGAACTGCTGCTCGCTGCACTGCCGCCGGAGGTACTGGTGACTGGAAGATTCTTCAGTGCCTGAAGCGTATCGATACGGTATTGCGGCGCTTGTGTGGCAATGGTGTAACTGATACCAGTTTTCGGATCGACCCAAAACGTGGGGCTGACCTGCGAAGAGCCTGCCAATGCAGTGAGCAGGTTGCTCGCGACGTCTTGAGTCGTCAGTCCGACCAGGCTTGCCCGCGTGCGATCCAGGTTCACATTGATCTGCGGCAAATTGAGCGCCTGCTGGATGCGCAAGTCGACCAATCCGGGCACCTTGATCAGATCGCCGTAAAGCTCCTTCGCCACGTTGGCCGACGCATCGGCATCGTGGCTGGATACCTGCACATCGATCGGCGCGGGCGCGCCGAAGTTGAGGATCTGCCCCACCATATCGGCAGGCAGGAACGAGAAGATCACGCTCGGATATTTCTGTGCGAGCTGGTGACGCAGGCTGCGCACGTAATCGATGGTCGGACGATGGTCTTCGTTGAGCGTAACGAAGACATCGCCATCGGAGGTGCCCACCACACCGGTGTTGCTGTAAGAGAGATTGATGCCGCTGTAGGGGATTCCGAGCGTGTCGACAATGCTTGCCAACTCTTGCTTGGGGATCGTGTTGCGAATGATTTCCTCGATGCCGTCGGCAAGGCGTGCCGTCTCCTCGATGCGTAAACCGACGGGTGCGCGAAAATGCAACTTGATCTGTCCGCCGTCTACATAGGGGAAGAAATCGCGACCCAGCCATGGCACCAACAGGCCTACCGACAAAGCGCAGCCAGCAAAGAACAAGATGGCGAACAGGCCGCGATGGCGTTCCGTGGTTTCCAGCGCGCCGCGATAGCCGTTGCGCAAACGATCGAAGCGACGCTCAAACGCGTGTTGGAAGCGGCTAAGCGGACCGGTTGGCTTGGCATCGTGATCGTGTTTCTTCAGCCAAAACAGCGAAAGCGTGGGAACCAAGGTTCGGGATAACACGTACGAAGCAAGCATCGCGAACACGACTGCTTCAGCCAGCGGCGCAAACAAATACTTCGCCACGCCACCCAAAAAGAACACCGGCACGAAAACGATACAGATCGACAAGGTCGACACGAAGGCAGGCACGGCAATCTGATGCGCGCCTTCCATGATGGCGTCGTAAACCTCTTTGCCTTCTTCTAGGTGCGAGTTGATGTTCTCGATCGTTACGGTGGCATCGTCGACGAGAATGCCCACGGCTAACGCAAGACCGCCCAACGTCATGATGTTGATCGTTTCGCCAAGCGCCGACAGCGCAATGATCGAGGCTAGAACGGATAGCGGAATCGAGATGGCGATGATGAGCGTCGAGCGCCACGACCCCAGGAACAGCATGATCATCAGGCCCGTGAGGCCGGCTG
>DATJMR010000145.1:0-11517 GCA_035508595.1 Dyella sp. | reverse complement strand
TCATCGCCGGCAATCACCTGATGGTGAAAGCGATGGCCGAAGCGATCAGTGCCCATGCAACACCGTCGTTGCTGAAGGCCTGAGTCGTATCTGCGAACAAAAAAAAGCGCCACCAGGCGCTTTTTTCAAGGTGACGAATCGCGCAAGCCGAGATTGAACGTCACACCGAACGGATCCCGAAGATAGCAGCGCGGAACGGAAGCATCTTCTTCGATCAGCATGCATCCGGAAGCGAGCAACGCTTCCTTCGCCGCTTGCACGTCAGGCACCAAAAAGTCGAACACCGGCCCATGCGCTTGGCCTTTTTCCACATAAAGGCGAAACGAGCCCGTCTCGAATCCGACCATGTTCTCGTCGCGATGGACCGCTTCGAAACCCAACGTCGACGTGTAAAACGCTATCGCCGCGGCCCAATCATCGGTGCGAATAATGATGTCGCGCGAGGAATGCATGGAAGCTGTCATGTCGGGAACTCCTCGAACGCTAGGCGTTCAGCGGGATGTTTGTTCGGCCACCACCTCGAAGTGTTGCACTTCGGGTTCGAATTCGAGCAGAAATCCCGCATCTTCCGGATAGTACTTGGCCTTCAGGATATCTTCGCCGGCAAACGCACGGATGGCCTGCTCAGATGCCCAGTGCGTAACGGTAAGGAAATGCGAAACGTCGCCGTCATCGCGACGCAGTATCGCGACGTCGATATTGCCGGCCACCGAGCGATAGTCGGAAATGGCTCGTTCTTTCAGGAATGCGGCGTATTCGTCGGCCTGCGTGCGTCGCGTTCGCCCATGCCAGATACGGCAAATCATGCGTATCACCTCCAGGGATCAGTTCGGCAGATTGAGCTGCCACGATACGCCGAAACGATCGTTCACCCAGCCGAATTTTTTGCTGAACCCATAGTTGTTCAGCGGCATCAGCTCTTTGCCGCTCGCCGCAAGTTGAGCGAAGGCGTGGTCCAAGTCGGATTCGTCGTCCAATTCGATAAACAGCGACAACGATGGCGTGAAGGTAAAACCATGCTCTATCGGACTGTCCGAGCAATAAAACGGACGCCCGCACAGCGTGAAGGAAGCGATCTTTATCGACCCTTCGGGCCCCGCTTCGCCCGCGCGATAACGCAAGATGGAATCGATATGGGAACCGTCGAACAAGGATACGTAGAAATTCATCGCCTCTTCGGCGGCACCTTCGAACATCAGAAACGGGGTGATGGTTTTGGCCATGCATCGACTCCTTATGCGAATGCGCCGCCCGAAGCGACGATTAAGAACTTTCTCGTAGCAATCCTCGTAAAAAAGGCACCGTAACGCGGCGTTGCGCGGCCAGTGAGGCCTGATCCAACCGGTCGAGCAAATCGAACAATGCACCCAGGTCGCGTGCATAACGCGCGAACAGCCAATCGAGTACCGAGTCGTCCAGCTCGATGCCGCGCAGCGCGGCCTGGCGTTTGAGAACTTCGCGACGTTCGTCGTCGTCCAGCGGCTTCAAGGCAAATTGCGTGCACGCGCCCAGACGGGAACGCAGATCGGGAAGCGTGAGCGCGAGCTGCGTCGGCACGGCTTGTGCCGTGAAAATGAGCGCGGTGCCTTCGGCGCGAGCACGATTGTACAAATCGAACAAAGCGTGCTCGGCGTCGCGGTTGCCCGCAAGCGCATCCAGATCGTCCAAGGCAATGAACTGGCTGCCCATCACGCCACGAACAACGCTGGCGCGATCGTGCAAATTCCTTAGCGGCAGATATTGTACCGTGCGTCCGGCTTCATGCGCCGCTTGGCACGCGGCCATGAGCAGGTGACTTTTGCCGCTGCTGGCAGCGCCGCTCAAATACAGCCACGGCGCCCCCGCTTGCGTAGCCAGCGCCTGCACGGCAGCTAGCGCCGCCGCGTTGGCCCCGGCATGAAAATGCTCGAAGCGCTGCCGTCGTGGCCAGCGCAAACCCAGCGGAAGTTGCGTGGTCATGACTTGTCGCCATCTTTGGCGACCGAAATAGGCACGCCGCCTTCGCTATCTGAGCGGGCGGAGACATCGACTTCCGCAATCACACTGTCGGGCGGGCCTTCTTCCGTGTAGAGATCGCTGAGCTGATAGCGCTGCGCAAGGTAGCGAAGCAGCACCAAAATCACCGAAGCCGCAGGCAATGCCAGCAGCACGCCGAGGAATCCAAACAAATAGCCGCCGGCCAACACCGAGAAAATCACGGCAACCGGATGCAGACCGATTTTTTCGCCGACCAAACGGGGCACCAGCACGTAGCCTTCAAGGAGCTGCCCAACCACGAACACGCCGACCACAAGCAACAGATTAGTCCAATCGCCATGCTGCACCAGCGAAGCGATGATGGCGGCGACAAAGCCGGTAATGAAGCCAAGATACGGCACGAAACTGAGCAACCCGGCCACCATGCCGATAAGCGGGCCGACCGAAATACCCACCAGTGTCAATGCAACGCCGTAATAGATGGCAAGCGCCAACATCACCAGCAATTGCCCGCGTACAAACGCGCCAAGCACGGCATCGGCTTCGCGTGCCAGATGCGCCACGGTGGGTTCGACCGACCGAGGCAACATGCGATCGATCCATGTGACAAGACGATCCCAATCGCGCAGCAGATAAAACCACACCACCGGAATCAACACGAGATTGGTCAACCACGCCACCACGCCGATGCCGGAACGCGAAATGGTGCCGATCACACTGCCGATGGAGCCGATGTGCTCCTTGATCTGCGCCATAAGGCGATCGGTATCGAACGCCTTGGGATCCAGATGCAACCTGGTCTGCAGCCACGGCAATGCCGTGTCCTTGGTCCATTCCACGTAGTGCGGAAAGTTGAGCACCAGATTTTCGATCTGCCGCACGATCAACGGCACCAGCAGGAGCAACGCTGCGGCGATCACCAGGATCAACACCACGAACACAATGCTGACGGCGAGCGCGCGCCCCAGTCCCAGGCGCTCCAGTCGATTGGCCAGCGGATCGCCCAGGTAAGCCAGCATCGCCGCAATGGCAAAGGGCATGAGCACGGGCGCGAGCAGCCATATCAGCAAACCGATGGCTACGATGATCGCCAGCATCTGCCAGCGGCGGGATGTCTCTTGGCTTATGGACACAAACGTTTGCCGATCGTGGGGAGGCGGTGAAAGTGTCGCCTATGTGGCGGGCCGTTCAAAGTCTTGCGTGTCGATTCAAATACGCTTCACGAGGTTCGATATACCAACCAAGCCCGGCGGGACCAGCGCACCAGGTAATCCAGGCCGCTCGCTACGCAAAGTCCCGCCACCAGCCAAACGAATAACCCTGCCGGAGGCGCCGGCCATCGCGCCAGCATCAGCAATACCGCCAGCAGATACACGATCTGCATCAATGTGCAGGCTTTCGACAGCAGACTCGGCTGCGGTTCGATGGGACCGATCAACACACGCCAAAACAGCGCGCCGATCGCGATTATCAAGTCTCGCCCACATACGATCCAAGTGAGCCATATCGGTGCGAATCCGAGCCAGGCCAGGATCACGAAACAGCTGATAAGCAACAGCTTGTCGGCGATCGCATCGAGCATGCCGCCCAGCCGGCTCTGCCAGCCGAAGTGACGCGCCAGAAAACCGTCCACGCCATCGGACACGCCCGCGACCGCAACCAGGGCGAGCGCCGTCGGCCATCTTTCGTGCCACAGCAGCCAACCGATGGGCGCGACGAGCAATACCCGCAGCAAAGAGATGGCATTGGGCAGATGCCGCCAGGGCGATTGCGACGCGAGCGGCATCGCTACGCCCATGACATCAATGCAGCCAGCGCAGGCTAGCGTCCGCGCCGTCGTGGGAACTGCCTTCCATCATGCGCCCGCCCGCGGTGAGGTTGGCGACCAGCCCATCCAGCGGCATGCCGGCTTTGATGGCAAACAGCACGCCGTCATCTTGAGCACCCAACGCGGTGATGGTTTGAACGGAAGGATCGGCGCGCAGCGTAGACATCAGGTTGGCGTAATCCATGGCCGAGTGCAGGCCCGAGACCCACAGCTTCGCGTTTATCTGACTTGCACCGATCACATTGAGCGCCTGGCCCAGCCGATCAGTCGCGCCCTTGCCCGCATCGGCGAACATCCCGCCCTGATCGGTGCCTTGCGTGCTCCAGTGCTGTGCCTGGCCGCCGCTGATCAACGTCCAGTCGGCACCGTTTGCATGAAGATCGCCGATCAGCACCAAACCGGTGTGATAGATGCGGCTGATCGCTACCAGCGCGGCGGGATCGGCGGACGCGAGCTTGTCCACATCCGGCAACTGGGCAGGGTCGGCGTAGCTCACCTGGTAACCGCGCTGACTGACCGCGCTAGCGAGCGCGCCAAGGCCGTCCTTGTCGAGCAACTTGCCGTCGCTACCTTTCACCACCAGCAACAGCGGCGGCTTGACGCCTGCCGACGTGGCGCCCAACTGCGTCACCAGACGCTGTACCGCACCCTGGTCGAAGGTGACATTCAACGTAAAGGTGGGCGGGTTGCCGCCATCGCCCTGGTACTGGAACTGCTTCACGATGCCAGCCGCATTCTGCATGGCTTCGGGATAGCCGCTCTTGGTGCTCAGGTCCTGCCCACCGGACACGCGCACCAGTACTTGCCCCAGCGCCGTCTGGAAGGCCTGATTGCGCTGGGCCGCGCTGGTATCGGTAACCGGTACCACGACGGTGTAGGGAGAGGTCGTCTGACTTCGGCCGATGGGAGAGAGCCCCGCGAGGAAGCCAAGCAGCAAGGTAGCGATCAGCAGGTGTGACAGACGCATGAGGGGGGCCATGTTCAGACTAGGGGATCGAACAAAAGTCTGCCCAATCCAACCCCCAACGTCTATCATTGGACGTTTCTTCAACGTCAGGTTGGCCATGTCCGACGCCCTCACCTACCGCGCCGCAGGCGTGGATATCGATGCCGGCAATGCCGTGGTCGAACGCATCAAGCCGCTCGTCAAGCGCACTTTCCGTCCCGAGGTCATGGGCGGCCTGGGTGGTTTCGGCGGTTTGTTCAACCTTGGCACGCGCTACAAGGAGCCCGTGCTGGTATCGGGCACGGACGGCGTGGGCACCAAGCTCAAGCTGGCGCAGCAGTTGAATCGGCACGACACCATCGGCATCGATCTGGTGGGCATGTGTGTGAACGACGTGCTGGTGCAAGGCGCCGAGCCCTTGTTCTTCCTCGACTACTTCGCCACGGGCAAGCTGGATGTGGACACCACCGTGGCCGTGGTCGGCGGCATCGCCAAGGGTTGCGAGCTGGCCGGCTGCGCGCTGATCGGCGGCGAAACCGCCGAAATGCCCGATATGTATCCGCCGGGTGAATATGACCTGGCGGGCTTCACAGTCGGCGCCGTGGAAAAAGAAGCGCTGATGAGCGGCGACGGCATCGTCGCTGGCGACGTCATCCTGGGTGTCGCCTCGTCGGGCCCGCATTCCAACGGTTATTCCTTGGTCCGCAAGATCGTGGAGCGTGCCGGCAGCCCGCTCGATCTGAATGTGGGCGGCGTGAAGCTCGCCGATGCGCTGATGGCGCCCACCACGATTTACGTAAAGCCCATGCTGGAGCTGCTCAAATCCGTGCCCGTGCACGGCATGGCGCACATCACCGGCGGGGGCCTGAAAGAAAACATTATCCGCGTGGTGCCTGACGGCCTTGGCCTGCAACTCCACGCCTCCGCCATTGTGCTGCCGCCGGTGTTCGATTGGTTGATGCGGGAAGGCAACGTGGCGCGCGAAGAAATGTGGCGCACGTTCAACTGCGGCGTAGGTTTCACGGTGCTGTTGCCGCGCGATGCCGTGAGTGCCGCGTCGGCGTTGCTGAAGAAGCACGGCCTGGCCAGCTCGGTCATCGGCGAAGTGATCCCCGCAAAGGGCGACGAACGCGTGCACATCGGCTGATTGCCGTCATGGAAAGCGTCGCCTCGACATTATGTCGGGCGACGCAAAAAAACATCTTTCACTTATGTCATCACCGCTTCGTATCGCAGTACTCGCCTCCGGACGCGGCAGCAATTTCGCCGCGCTGCTGGCGGCGCGCGAGCGCGGCGAATTGCCTGTCCAATTCGTACTCGTCGCCAGCGATAAACCCGATGCCGCCGTGCTTGCACTCGCGCGCACCGCGAGTGTGCCAACGCTCGTGCTCAATCCGCGCGATTACGCCGAGCGACGCGATTACGACTTTGCATTGTTTGATCGTATCGCGGCCAGCAAACCGGATCTGATCGTGCTCGCCGGTTTCATGCGCATCATCGATGGCGATGCGTTGAAGCCGTGGGCGGGAAAAATGATCAACATTCATCCCTCTCTGTTGCCCAAGTATCGGGGCATGCATACGCACCGCCGCGCGCTGAAAGCGGGCGACACCGAGCACGGTGCGAGCGTGCATTATGTAACGGCCGAACTGGACGGCGGCCCTGTCATCGCACAGAGTACGCTGCCGATCGAAGCCGGCGACAGCGAAGACGCGTTGGCTGCCAAACTGCTTCCACTGGAACATCGTCTGCTTCCTTCCGTGGTGGCATGCATTGCTGCCGATCGCCTGGCGCTTGGCGACCAGGGCATCACCTTCGATGGCGAGCTGCTTCGCAAACCTTTGCGATGCGTGGATGGGAAACTCGTTCGCTGATTGCCATCGGCCGTTCAGCATTCCGGCGTACACTGCCGATCCATGCGCACACTCAACCTTACTCGCTCTCTTCTGGCCGGCTTCGCGCTGGCCGTCCTTTCCACTGCTGCGTTCGCCGCTCAGCCGACGCCGTTTACCGCGACCTATCAGGTTTCGCGCGACGGCGAAGCGATGGGCGAAGCGACGATCACGCTCAAATCGCTGGGCAACGGCGAATACGAATACAGCAATCAGATTCGCGGCACTTCCGGCCTGGCCGCGATGCTGGGCGCCAATTCCAGCGACATCACACGCTTTCGCTGGAACAACAACGCGCCCGAGACGGAGACCTATACGTCTAAGGTTTCCGCGTTGAAAACCAAGCAACGCACCATGCAAGTGAATTGGGGCACCAAACAAGTCAGCGTGGACGAAGGCAAAGGCGCCACCAACTATACCGCCGCGCCGGGCATGGTGGATCGAAATACGATGTCGTATGCGCTTGGTCTGGCGCTGCGTGCAGGAAGCCGTAGCGTGACGCTTCCCGTCGGCGTAAAGCAGCGGGTGGAACAACAGCAGTTCAAAGTGCAGGGCACCGAAGCCGTCGACGTGCCCGCGGGCAAGTTCCAAGCCGAGCGCATTACGCGCACCGATTCGGATAAACATTTCGACGCGTGGTATGTACCCAAGCAATATCCGCTGCCGGTAAAACTCGCACAAAGCGAGGGCGGCAATTTGACCTTGCAGCTCGTCCGCTACAGCACGCCGTAGCGCTTTTGCGCGCCATTCCGGCGAAAGTCGGATCCCGTACGAATACGCAGTGCGAAGCACGCCGAATTTTCAACAGGCGTGCTTGGCGCGTCGCTTTTACCGGATTGACCCGCTTCGCGGTTGAAAAGCGCCTTGGCCTTCGTCGGGATGACGGTATCCAGCATCACGTCGGCAAGCGACGGATCCTCGCACCCAGCGTGCTGAGTTTCTCTTCGATGTTCTCGTAGCCGCGATCGATGTGATACACGCGATCCACCGTGGTATCGCCTTCCGCCACCAAACCGGCCAACACCAGGCACGCCGATGCGCGCAGATCGGTGGCCATGATCGGTGCGCCGCTCATCTTGTTCACGCCCTGAATGATGGCGGTGTTGCCTTCCAGGCGAATGTCCGCACCGAGACGCTGCAGCTCATGCGCATGCATGAAGCGATTTTCAAAAACGGTTTCGGTGATGATGCCCACGCCTTCGGCCACGCAATTGAGTGCGGTGAACTGTGCCTGCATATCCGTGGGGAACGCCGGATAAGGTGCCGTGGTGATGTTTACCGCCTTCGGGCGGCGACCATGCATATCCAACTCGATCCAATCGGGACCTGTGGCGATATGCGCACCGGCTTCTTCAAGCTTTACCAGCACGGCATCGAGGGTGCTGGCGCGTGCATTGCGGGCGCGCACTTTGCCGCCGGTCATTGCCGCGCCCACGAGGAAGGTGCCGGTTTCGATGCGATCGGGCAGCACCTCGTAATGGCCGCCGTGCAACCGCTCCACGCCATGAATCACGAGCGTGGACGTACCCGCGCCCTCGATCTGCGCACCGAGCGCGTTGAGGCAGTTGGCCAGATCGACCACTTCCGGTTCCTGCGCCGCGTTGTCGATGATGCTGGTGCCTGAGGCGAGCGCGGCCGCCATCATCACGTTCTCGGTACCGGTGACGGTGACCATATCCATCACGATGCGCGCACCCTTTAGACGCTTGGCGCGCGCTTTGATGTAGCCGTTCTCGACGTCGATGTCCGCACCGAGCGCCTGCAGGCCGCGGATGTGCTGATCGACCGGACGCGACCCGATCTGGCACCCCCCGGGAAGCGAGACCTCGGCCTGGCCGAAGCGCGCGACCAGCGGCCCCAGCACCAGGATCGAGGCACGCATGGTTTTCACTAGCTCGTATGGCGCGAAATAGCGATCGGCCGGACGCGGGTCCACTTGGATCTTCATACGATCGTCCAGCACCAACTGCACGCCCATCTGGCCGAGCAGCTCCATGGTGGTGGTGACGTCGTGCAGGTGCGGAACGTTGCTGATCGTGACTGGCTCGTCGGCCAGCAGGCAGGAGGCGAGAATCGGCAACACAGCGTTTTTCGCGCCGGAAATACCCACTTCACCGCGTAGCGGCTCACCGCCGCTGATCAGGATTTTGGCCATCGGGAATCCTTGAAAAAAGCGAGGCCGGAGTTGGCTGCGCCGCCGTTATCGGCGCGCAGCGACTTCTTCCGGCGTCAAAGTCTTGAGCGCGAGCGCGTGAATGGCGCCCCCCATGAGATCGCCCAATGTGGCGTACACGAGGCGATGGCGCGCCAGGGGCAACTTGCCCGCAAACTGCGCGGCCACCACTTCGGCCTCGAAATGCACCCCATCGTCACCCTGCACGCTCGCCTTTGCGCCGGGCAGGCCGGTTTCGATCATTGCCTGGATGCTGGCTGCGTCCATCGGTTTTCCAAATGCTGAAATGCTGAACGCCGGCTCCCACTTGGTTCAGGGCGAGCCATTGGCGTCGGGCATCAAGATAGAATGCGAATATGCCATGTTAATGGAAATCCGCTGTCGCAGAAACGACACCTACGTCGATTCCCTGTCCAGCTGCCCTCGAGGACGCATGAACGCACCCATCGCCAAAGCCAAATCCACCCGCGTGGATGCCGCCGCCATCGTGCGCAGCGCGCGCACGGTCATTGCCACCGAGGCGGCCGCCATCCGTGCCTTGGAGCCGCGTATCGACCAGACCTTCGTCGACGCTTGCCGGCTGATCCTGGGTTGCAAAGGGCGCGTGGTGGTCACCGGCATGGGCAAGTCCGGACATGTGGGGCGCAAGATCGCCGCCACCCTGGCCTCCACCGGCACGCCGGCTTTCTTCGTTCACCCTGGCGAGGCCAGCCACGGCGACCTGGGGATGATCCTGCCGCAGGACGTGGTCCTTGCCCTGTCCAACTCGGGCGAGACGGACGAGATTCTTTTCATCCTTCCCGTGATCAAGCGCCAAGGAATTCCCCTCATCGCCATCACCGGCAACCCGGATTCCTCTCTGGCAGGTCAGGCCGACGTGCATCTGGACGCCGGCATTTCCGCCGAAGCCTGTCCGCTGGGCCTTGCCCCGACCGCCAGCACGACGGCCGCCCTGGTCATGGGCGACGCCCTGGCTATCGCCCTGTTGGAAGCCCGCGGGTTTACCTCCGAGGACTTCGCGCGTTCCCATCCGGCGGGCAGCCTAGGGCGCCGGCTGTTGCTGCACATCAGCGATGTGATGCACACCGGCACGGGCGTCCCCACGATCTCCCCCGACGCGAGCCTGACCGAAGCATTGATGGAAATGACCCGCAAACATCTGGGCATGACGGCGGTGGTCGACCATGACCAACGTCTGCTGGGCGTCTTCACCGACGGCGACTTGCGCCGCGCGCTCGACGATGACGGTGTGGATCTGCGCAGCGCACGCGTCAGCGATCTGATGACGCGCGGCCCCAAGGTGATCGGTGCCGACAAGCTCGCCATCGAAGCGGCGCAGCTCATGGAGAAGTACCAGATTCACGCCCTGCTGGTGGTCGACGATACGCAACGCGTTGTGGGCGCCCTGAATATTCATGACCTGCTGCGCGCGCGCGTGGTCTGACGGAACCCATCGCTCCATGGAATATCTTTCCAACCTCCCTTCCGATGTCGTCGCCCGCGCCGCCAAGATTCGCCTGGCCGCATTCGACGTCGACGGCACACTGACCGATGGCCGCCTGTGGTACAGCGAAAGCGGCCACGAAACCAAGGTCTTCCACGTGCACGACGGCCTGGGTCTTAAACAGCTGCAGGCGCATGGCGTGCAAGTGGCCATTGTCAGTGCGCGCATCAGCCATCCGGTCGCCCTGCGCGCGGAAGAACTGAACATCGCCCACGTCTATCAAGGCCAGTCCGACAAGCGCGAATGCCTGCGCCAGATCCTGGAAGCACTGAACCTACAGCCGGAGCAAGCCGCTTTCGTGGGCGACGATCTGCCCGATCTGCCTGCCATGAGCGTCGTCGGCTTGGCGGTGGCGGTGGCCAATGCGCACCCTTGGGTGGCGCAGCGCGCGCATTACCAAACGCGCCTGGGCGGCGGCAATGGAGCCGTGCGCGAAGTGTGCGACCTCATTCTTCACGCGCAGAACAAAAGCACCGCCGAACGGGAGCATTGGCAGTGAATTTCCGCCAATACCTGCGCGACAACCGCGTCAATGTCGCCATCGTGCTGCTTGCGATCGCCGCGCCGGCAAGCTGGATGTTGCGCAGTTGGGTGGTGGGCGCGCCGCCGGTCAACGACTTCGTCGGTCCGCCCATTTCCGACTACGTGCTTTACAACTCCAAAGTGTGGAGTTACGACGTCGACGGTCTTTTGAGCCTCAACATGACCGCGCCGCGCATCGATCGTCGCGAGGGCGATGAGTCGCTCTATCTCAATGCGCCCGTGTTCGAGCTCATTTCGAAAAAGCCCGGCGTACCGAACTGGCAGGGCAACGCACCCTTTGGCCGGGTCAACAAAAGCGGTACCGAAGTGCATCTGGACGGCGCGGTGTACATGCACCGCCCTGCCTATCCGCAAGGCCCCATGGCAACATTATGTACTTCCAATGTCACCGGCTGGCCGAAAGAGAACCGCATGCAGACCGCGGACGCAGCCACGATGACGCAAGGCGCAAGCGTAATGAACGGCGTGGGCATGCGTGCCAGCCTCAACGATAACCATCTGGAGTTGCTCCATGACGTGCACGGCACGCTTTATTCGAGCCAGAACAACGCTACGGCTAAGCCTGTTGATTGCCGGGCTATTGCTTCTGCAACCGGCACTAGCAAGGCAGGATGACCGCAACCAGCCGATCCACGTGGTACACGCCGACAGCAT
>DATJMR010000144.1:0-3771 GCA_035508595.1 Dyella sp. | reverse complement strand
CGGATATGCAGATCTTTCGGATCATAGGAAACATCGCGAATGCGCGTGGGTTTCTTGATCCAATCCAACCGTTCGGCAACGCGTCCCCAGAAACCTTCCGGGTCTTTCACCGACTCGGCGTACAGACGTTCGTAATCGGCCTTGCGAATGCGCGCCTTGGCGGCGAAGGCGGGATCGACCGGATAGACCTTTGACATAATTGCCTCCTGCTCGCCGATCTGCCGGGAGCGCACTCGAGTGGATGATCGTGTGACATCTTTTTATCGGGTCAACCGCCTGAGTGTAGCGTTTAGGCGGCTAAATGACCAAAGTTGCGGTGCAGCATCAAGGCGGCGGCGACTCGTCGCCGGCCGGCCGGCCGGCGCGTGTCCGAGCAAGGTTTCCGGCCGTGTGTGGTTTCGATACGTGCCTGCACAACGGCCAGCGCGCGAGGAGCCTCGTCGTGGAGGCATACCGTGTAAGAAAACCATCATAGCGCCGCCGCGGCGCTCGAAGTGCGATCCTGTCCACCCGAACGACACACACGATATCCGTAATATGGACACCGGTTGGACACGACAGAGATCGGGGAGCGATGGCTGAGCACAATCCACCCACGTGGCAGCGCGTGCGGACGGTTCGGCTGGCCATCGTGGATTGGCTGGCGATCGGTTTGGATCACTGCAAACCCATTCGCGTAACGCTGCTGGTGCTGGCTTTCGCCACCATCGTTATGACCAATGTGAATCAGGCGTCGGAGTTGTTCCTGATTGCCATGTGGGCCGATCCCAGCAGTACGCGCTATATCTGGCTGCTGGCGACGGCGGCGCTGACCGGGCTCGCCGTCTGGTACACCGCCCATAACGCCTACCGGCTGGCTTATCCTCGTTGGCCGGCTTTGCAAGATCCGCGTGCAGCGGTATTGCGGCAATGGATACCTCCCGTGTTGGGCATGCTCGTGCCGCTGCTGATGCTGTTCGGATATCTGATGGCGCTGCAAAGCACACCGCATGCCGTTTGCACCACCCATGCGCAATGCCTGCGCCGCAACCTGCGCACGGCAGGCTTGCTGATCGAAGCGGCAGCACTGATCGTGTTTTTCATGGGACGCCAACGGCTTCTGAAGAAAACCGCCGCACATGACGCCCATGCGACACCCGCCGAACCACGGGTCGAATCCATCACGGCGCTGGGCACGAAACCATTGAGCGTATTTCTCGGCGTGCTCATCTTGAACGTGTTCATCACGGTGTGGGTGGTGTTTCAACCGCGCCAGTTCGATGGCATGGGATCGCTCGCCGTGTTGCTCATCACCAGCAGCTTCTTTTGCATGAGCGGCGGTTTCTTGTGCATGCTCGCGGATCGGCGCGGCGTGCCTTTGCTCAGTCTGCTGGCCTTGGTCGCCGCGAGCCTTCACGCGTTGCACCTCAACGACAACCACCGCGTGCGCCAATATCCAGCGATGAACACACACGAACGGCCCGAACGCGCGCCGCCGGACCATCGCGTCGCGTTCGACGCTTACGCCAAAGCATGGCTGCAAAGCCGCTGCGTGCCGCAACGCGCATGTCCGGTCATCGTGGTCTCGACCGAGGGAGGCGGTTTGCGCAGTGCGGCGTGGACAGCCATGGTGCTCAGCCAGTTCACGGTGCTCATCGATCAAGCGCTGCCGCCGAAAGGCAACGAGCCGATGTTCGAGCGCTACCTGTTCGCAGCGAGCGGCGTATCCGGCGGAAGCCTGGGCCTGGCGACCTATGTCGCCTCGTTGCAGAAGGCACCGCAAACCGGATTGTCCGCGCAAACGCGCAGCGAGCGAATTCTCGATCACGACTTTCTCGCGCCCGTGATGGCGAACGCGTGGTTCCTCGACTTCACGCAACGCTGGTTGCCCGGCGCATTGTTTGACGATCGAGGTCGCGCGCTGACACGCGCATGGGAACAGGCCGCGCAAGACGAAGGCGTCACCGCGCTGGCTCAACCATTTTCCAATCTGTATGTCGCCGACAACGGCGGCATCGATACAAATACGCCTGCGCTGTTTTTCAACAGCACGACGGTGGGACAGGGGTGGCGCTTCGTCGAGCATCCTTTTCGGCCGTTCGCAGTCAGCCCGTGGACGGCGGCCTACGACGGCGCGCGCTGGTTGGATCCACGCGTACCGTTGAGCGAAGTCATACTCAATAGCGCGCGCTTCACGTATCTGAGTCCCGTGGGCACCTTGCAGACGGCGGCCAACCGCGCGCCATCACTTTCGCCAACCACATTGCAGCTGGCGGACGGCGGCTACTTTGAAAATTCGGGCACGGTCACGTTGCGCGAACTCATGCAGCGTTTGCGCACCATCGCCGCTGCGCAAGAGCAGCCACTGCAATTCATTGTGCTTCACATCAGCAACGATCCCAGTTTGCACGACTTCGTCGACGCCCATCATCCCGAGCAACCGTTGCCGCTCTATTCCGCCGCATGCTCGCGCACGCAAAGTCCTACGGAACTCCACCGTTACGGCGAAGCGACAGCGCCTCTGGTTGCACTACTGGAGACGCGCGACGCGCGCGGGGAACTGGCCAGGGCGGACCTGCTCGCATCGCTGCAAACTAATCCAACCAAGCCCGCCGAGGGCGATGTGCTTTGGCACATGCGGCTTTGCCCAGGCGATTATCCACTTCCCTTGGGCTGGACCATTTCGCCGCCTGTATTCGAAGAAATGCATCGCCAACTCGAACTGGATTATCCGATGAACACGATGGCGACGTGGCTGGCGCAACGACTGAAAGAGGCGCGCACGCCCTGAATGTCGCACGGTCTGAGATGGCTCTGTCGCATCATGAGTCCATGAACGATCTTCCTCGCGCGCTTAAGGGTCGCGGCGCCGCTTCGAATCCCGAGGGGCGCTTCGAAACCATCCGGCATCACGCCGAAGACGATGGCTGGCAGCACGACGTACTCGACGAAGAACAACCGCGTCCCCGCACCGAAGTAACCGAAGAACGCGCGCGCAGCGTCATCACGCGCAACGATTCGCCGGATCTGGCCTTCAGCCTGGCGATGAATCCCTATCGCGGTTGCGAGCACGTAATACGAAGGAGGTAGAAAGTGTTCATAACTCTCCTAAATCTTGCCGGCAGAGTCTACTAACATATTGATAATAAACAATATGATTGAATGATCGACACATGGCCAAACCGAGGGTCTTGTGCGCTGTGGATACCAACGACGTCCGTGTACTCGAAGTAAAAGAGCCGGGTCTCAAGCAACCCGCTTTCGTGCTGTACACCTGGCCGACGATGTCGATTCATGAAACAGCCACGAGGTATCTCTCGGAACTAGCGAAGCGTTCCGTTTCCAGAAATTATCAGCGCACTGTCGCTTACGCTCTTAGTCACTGGCATAGCTACTGTCTCGCTTCAAATATTGATTACAGAAGAGCGGACCAAGACGACCTGATGGGCTATATGTCCGCAATGTCTGAGACCGTGAGTGAATCCACCGGCCAGCCGTTATCACCAGGTACCATCGCTCAACGAGCCCAAGCGGTGTGTCGCTATTACCAGTCTGGTGTCAGAGCAAACTGGAACCTCACCGCAACCGATATAAATTGCCAGCTCACTTCCAGAGAAAGGAGTGGGCATAGTATCGGCCAAAAGCATCCGGTTCCAATTGACATTAACTCGAGGCAATTTGCCCCCAAACGTGACCATTGCGAAAGCGACATCCGCGCGTTGGAACCGGAGGAGTTACGACGGCTGCTAGATGAGTTGGGGCCTGCGGAACCAAAGGAAGGCAAAGGCCCAG
>DATJMR010000143.1:0-12032 GCA_035508595.1 Dyella sp. | reverse complement strand
ATGATCCTGGCGCCCGCATTCCATGCACGATGCAAGGCCGATTCGAATGCGGCGGCATCGTCGCCCACGGTTTCCACATGGACAACCTCGGCACCGGCCAAAGGCAGACGCGCCGCAAGAAAGGGACCGTTGGAATTGCGGATTTGACCCGGTGCCAGCATGTGCGAGGGATCGTCGACCAACTCGCGCCCCGTACAGAGCACGGCAACGCGCGGACGCTCGGCCACCTGTACCTTCGCCACGCCAAGCGCCGCGAGCAACATGAGGTGTTGCGGCTGCAGCCTCGTGCCGGCGTCGAGCACCGTCTCGCCCTGGGCGACATCGGAACCCGCCTTGCGTACGTTTTGCCCGGGCGTTACTTCGGCCAATAGGCGAACGCGCGAGCTCGAAGTCAGGCGTTCGGTTTGTTCGACGGGAATGACGCGATCCAGGCCTTCGGGCAGACGTGCGCCGGTCATGATTTCCCATGCACCGTCATGCGCGCGTCGGATGCCGTCGCCAGCGGCTTGCTCGCCTTCGATCTCCAACTCGGTGCCTGCCGAAACCGTGGATGTTCCGCGCAATGCAAAACCGTCCATGGCGGAATTGTCAAACGGGGGCAGGTTCACGGCGCTGACAACGGGTGTCGCCAATATACGGCCCAGGCATGTCGACACCGCGCACGTTTCCGCATCGCGCTTGACGCTTGCATCGAGCACGATGCGCAACGCCTCTTCGTAAGCGAGCGTGTCCTGACTCATCCGTGCGCTCCGCCGTCGGCCATGCTCAGCGCGTGCCCGAGGATAGGTGCGAGAATATCCATGCCTTGCGCCACCGCCTTGGCGCTGCCGGGCAGCGCGATGATCAGCGTGCTGCCGACCAGCACCGCGCTTGCGCGGCTGAGCCAGGACATCGCGGTGTGTTGGCTGCTCTCGCTGCGGAAAAGTTCGCCGATGCCGTCGACGTGACGATCGGCGATCATCTCCAATGCTTCGGGCGTGCGATCGCGCGGACCAAGGCCGGTGCCGCCCGTACAGAGAATCAGGCGCATGCCAAGCGAGGCAAGTTGCAGCAGGCGCGCGGCCAGCGGTTCCGGATCGTCGGGGCGCAATTCGGCATCGTCCACCACCGCGCCGAGCTCGCGCAAGCGTTCCACCAACAAGGGGCCTGCGGTATCGGTGTAATCGCCGCGGCTGGCGCGGTCGCTGAGCGTGATCACGGCAGCGGTGATGGCATCGAGCTTGGCTATCGCGCGTGGCTTGTAGTGCTCGCGCTCCGCGTCGCTCATGCCATCGGGATGCAGCCAAAGGCCTTTCTTGCCGCCTTCCTTGAACAGCAACCGCACACCGCCGAAAGACAGCGCCGGTTCCACCGGTTTGGTCAGATCGTAGAGCGTGAGCAGCGCGGCACTGACGCCGGCAAGCGCTTCCATCTCCACACCGGTGCGGGCGAGCGTCGCTACCTCGCAGTACACGCGAATGGCGTGACGCTCCTCGATGGGTTCGCAACGTACGTTGATGTATTCCAATGGCAGCGGATGGCAGAGCGGCATCAGTTGCGATGCGTGCTTGGCGCCTTGCAATCCGGCGATTTCCGCCATGGTGACGGCGTCGCCTTTGGGCAGGCGGCGTTCGACAATCTGCGCGAAGGCCGAGGCCCCCGCGCTCAGTTCTCCCACCGCCACCGCACGGCGCGCGGTAATACGTTTATGGCGCACATCCGCCATATGAAAATGGGCGCGGTCCTCGCGCATGAATCAGCCTCCGGTAGATGCAAGATGGGGAGTGATGCCGGTCCGGCCTTCGTGCAAGAAGTGCCCTTGTTCCTTGCGGCCGATTTGACCGCCGATGGCGCGCACCAGATCGTCGATCTGATCGTCTGATTGCAGCAACGGGCGCAAGGGGATGCCGAACTCGCCGAATAGACACAGGCGCAAGTCGCCGGTTGCGGTCACGCGCAGGCGATTGCAACCGGCGCAGAAATCGTTGGAGTAGGGCGCAATGATGCCGATGCGGCCGGCGTAATCGGGATGTCGGTATTCGCGCGCGGGGCCCGCGTCGGCCGCGCGTGGCAGCGCTTGCCAACCCGCTTCGAGCAATTGTTGCTCGAGATGTTCCGCGCGTACGTGGTGATCGCGGAAGAACGGCAGGTTATCGCCGGTTTGCATGAGTTCGATAAAACGAACCCCCACACGTCGATCGCGCAGGTAATCGAGCCACGACGGCAGGGCGTCGTCGTTCACATCGCGCAGCAAGACGGCATTGAGCTTGACTGTCGACATACCAGCTTCCAGCGCCATGTCGATGCCGTGCAGGATGTCTTCCAGTCGGTCATGGCCGGTAATACGCGCGAACAACGCGCGATCCAGACTGTCGACGCTGACGTTGATGGCGTTGAGGCCCGCATCCATCCATTCGTGCAGGCGGCGGGTGAGCAAGCTGCCATTGGTGGTCATGGCCAGTTTGGCGATGCCGGGCACCGCGGCGGCGGTGCGCAGAATCTCAGTGAGATCGTGGCGCACGCTGGGTTCGCCGCCGGTGATGCGCAGCTTGTGCATGCCTAATTGGGTGAAGCCGCGAAGCAGGCGCGTTATTTCCGGCAAGGACAGGGCGGCCGGCGCTTTCGCATCCGCGTGATAACCGTGCGGCAGGCAGTACGTGCAACGAAAGTTGCACGCAGGAATGACCGACAACCGTAAATAAGGGAACCGGCGGCCGTAGTGGTCTGCCAGCGGGGACATGTTTTTGCTCCTTTCCAAGCCGGGAGGCAAACGCGTTTCCGCGCTCACCCTGGTGATCTTCGATCACGGACGCCAAGCCGTAGTCCCTTTCAGGAGCCGTAGGCCGGACGCCTCGGAGTTGTGGGTTCGATACATGTAACTATCCCCGGATTGGGGGCATTCGTCCATGACGATTTGGTCAGATTGAGCTATTTCATGCCATGAGATCGGGCTTATTTCGCGCCTCCTGCCTGAAACGCCGAGTTTGCGGCCGGCTCAGTTGTTTCGGATATCCCTCGCCACACTGGCCAACCGATCGCGATGCGCCTGGATCAAGGCGAGCTGACTGAGTACCAGACGCGCCGTTTCGTCGTTCAGGCCGTTTGCGTGCGGCGTCATGCTTTGCGCTGCGTCGCTGTCCGGTGACGGCGCGGGCGCGGAGGCCAGCAAGGTATCGGCCAGGTGTTCCAGTTGGGTCACGGCCAGGTTGCCAGCCAAGGTGACGGTGTCGCGTGCCTGCGCGCCGTCGATTTCCTGGCGATGGGCACCCAGCGCGGAAATGTGCCCGAGCATCGTATGGGCGATGGTGAGGAAGCGCAGCAGATCCTCGTTGCTTCGACGTTGCTTGCCAGGTTCGCGCAGCATGTTGGCCACCATCCCGCTAAGCGTCGCATCGGCGTTGTGCGCTTCGCGCCGGGCGATGCGATAGGCGAGGTCGTCGCGTTTTCCATGGGTATATTGGGCGATGATCTGTTGCAGATAGCGCGCATCGTTGCGTAGCGTGTTGGCGAGCACCTGATCGAGCTGGCGTCCTTGCCAATCCGGCAGGACAAGGTAGATCGCCAACGTCGAGATGGCGGCGCCGATCAGGGTATCGAGCAACCGCGGCCACATGACTTCGTAACCGTTGCCGGCTTCGTTGAAACAAAGCACGACGAACAGCGTGATCGACACGGTAGCGATCGTATAGCGCCGCAATCGCGCGGCAAAGAAAATCACGCCCGAGAGCACGATCAACAGCCATTGCCAAGGCGCGGCGGGCAGCAAGTGCAAAACCGCCCAGCCGAGAATCACGCCGATCACCGTGCCCGATATGCGCTGCAGCATGCGCGCAAGCGTGGCACCGTAACTCGGCTGGCAGATCAGAAGCGTAGTCAGAAGAATCCAATAGCCATGGCGTGTATGCACAAGATGAAGGATGGCGTAGCCAGCCATCAATGCCACCGCGAGGCGAACAGCATGGCGAAATCGCGACGACCGCCCCGTGAGCTGGATGGAAACTCGTTCCCACGCTTCCCGCAGGGACTGCGGTCCCGGGTTTTGCAGGGCGGTATCGCTGTGGTCCAGCGAAGCCATAGGGGCGCTTTCGTTGTCCAGCAGCGTTTGGATCGCCGCGATATTGCGCAACAGCGCGTCGAGCGAGGAAAGCAGTTGTTCGGGCGTTTGCGCAGCCCCGCGCAACGCATAAATGGCGGCACGCAGGTCGTTTTGCGCAGCGTGCAGATCGGTCGCATCGGGCACGGAAGTACGCAGACGCAGTGCTTGGGCTTGATCGCGACATTGCCGCGCCTGCAAGCGCAGCATGTGTTCGCAGCGAAACAGCACATCGCTGTGGTAGAACGCTTGGGCTAGCGCTGCATAGGGATAATGCGAGGAGCTGATGCGTTCGTGGATGTCCTGCGCTTTGAAATAGAGCTGCAGGCGAGCCGCCGTCGCGCCGCGCGGACGGCGCATGCCGATGCGATCGATCAGCACGATGCGCGTGTCGTTCAGCGCTTCGACCACTTGCTCGTTCTGCAGGGCGAGTGTGAGCAGCAGCGCATCGCGGTCGATCCCCTGCACGGGGGTAAACAGCGAGGATTTGGTTTCCAGATAATCGCCGAGCGCATCGAACACGCGGGCAAGCGCGTGCCGCACGGCAAGTTGTGGCGAGAGCACGCTCCAAAGCAGCGAGATTGCTCCGTACCAGGCTGCGCCGGCGAGCAGCTGCAATGGCTCGGTCAGAGCACTTGCCGGGGAGACGGGCTGATCGGCGCCGATCATGGTGTAGATGGCAAGGATCAGCGTACCGCCCGCGATGGTGGCGTATCGCGCGCTGACCGAGCCCAGCATGACCAAGACGAACGTGATGACCGGCAGCACCCCGGCAAAGATCAGTGGATAAGGCTGCAACCGCTCGACCAGAACCGCGACACCCGCAAAGCAGAGCAAGGTGATCAGCAACGCGCCCGCGCGGCTGCGCCAATGATCTTCGGTCTCGGCCAAGGCACAGGCGATAACGCCCAGCATGGCGGGGATGGCGGCTGCGGTATGGCCACGCCAAAGGCAATACAGAATCACCCCGCCCAATGCGAGCAGCACACGCTGGCATTCGGCAAACCGATCCGAACCGCGCAGGCGACGCCAGTAATGGAGGAGAGAGGCGTGGGAAGGCATGGGTGTGTGGGCGTGTTGCTTTGCACCATTTTAGCCATGATCGGAGTGAATGGGGGACGAGAGAGCGCACGGTTTGCAATGCATGCGTTAGATTCATGCCTCCCTCATCGTCATACATCCCCATGCCGACCACCGGTAACGCCTCCTCCGAAGCGTTCGAGCTACGCGGCGTCAGCAAGCGCTATGGCACGTTCACGGCCTTGGACAACGTCTCGCTACGCTTTCCTACGGGTCATACCGCAGCGCTGATAGGCAGTAGCGGTTCCGGCAAATCGACGCTTTTGCGCGTGCTGCTCGGGTTGGAGTGGCCGGACCACGGCGAGGTTCGGGTGGATGGGGACACGCTTGAGCCGGCGCATGTGCTGTCGCTGCGGCGGCGTGTCGGTTATGTGATCCAGGAAGGCGGTTTGTTTCCGCACCTGACGGCACTGGGCAACCTGGCGCTGCTGCCGCATCACCTTGGGTGGAGCAAGGATCGCATTCGTCAGCGCGCTGAAGAATTGGCCGCATTGACGCATCTGCCTTCGACCGTGTTGGAGCGTTATCCGGTGGAATTGTCCGGCGGTCAGCGCCAACGCGTTGCGCTGATGCGCGGGCTGATGCTCAATCCCGATGCGCTGCTGCTGGACGAGCCGCTAGGCGCGCTCGACCCTATTGTCCGGCATGAATTGCAGGACGAATTGAAAGCCATCTTCGAGCAACTGGGGAAAACCGTCGTCGTGGTCACGCACGACATTGCCGAAGCGGCGTGGTTCGCCGATCGCATTGTGCTTATGCGCCACGGCAAAGTCGTGCAGGACGGGCGGCTGGAAGATCTCTGCGAGCGTCCTGCCGATCCGTTCGTCACCCGTTTCGTGGAATCGCCGCGCACGCTGCGAGGGCTGTCGCGATGAAGTGCGCGTGGCTGGCCGCGATGATGTTGCTATGTTTGCCGGCGTGGGTGGGCGCGGCGCCCATACGCATCGGTTCCAAGCAATTTACCGAGTCGGTGGTTTTAGGCGAAATAGCGCGGCTTTCGGCGAGACAGGATGGTGTCACGGTGCTGCATCAGCGTGAGCTTGGCGGCACGGCCATTCTTTGGAGCGCGCTTGCGCATGGCGATATCGATGCCTATCCCGAATATACCGGCACGATTACGCACGAGTTGCTGAAAAACGTGGCGCCCGATGCCGATATACCGACATTGCGCGCCGCGCTGAAACCGTTTGGCATCGGCATCACCGATTCGCTCGGCTTCAACGATACCTATGCGATCGGCATGCGCGAGGATCGTGCCGCGCAACTCGGCATTCGGCGCCTGTCGGATCTCGTCGCACATCCGCAATTGCGCTTTGGTTTCTCGAACGAATTCATGGATCGCAGCGACGGCTGGCCCGGTTTGCGCCAGCGCTACCAGCTTGGGCAAACGCAAGTGCGTGGCTTGGATCACGCGTTGTCGTATCGAGCTCTGGCAAGCCGCGCGGTGGACGCCATCGATCTCTACAGCACCGATGCGGAGATTCCTTATTACCATCTTCGTACGCTCGACGACGACAAGCATTATTTCCCGCGTTATGAAGCGGTGTATTTGTACCGGCTCGACCTGGCCCAGCGATCGCCTGTGTTTGTCGGGGTACTGGAGAAGCTTGCCGGTCGTATCGATGTGGACGCCATTCGACAAATGAACGCCAGGGTGAAATTGCATGGCGAAAAAGAGACTGTCGTGGCCGCCGATTTTCTCGGCGTGCAACCCGATGGCGATGGCAGCGGCTTGGTTGGGCGACTATGGCAGCGAACCCTGGAGCATCTGCGGCTCGTGCTGGTATCGCTGATAGCGGCGATGCTGATCGCCGTTCCGTTAGGCGTGTTTTCGGCACGTTCCAAACGGCTCGGTCACCTCATCATGGCTGCCAGCGGCGTGCTGCAAACCGTTCCCTCGCTGGCGATGTTCGTTTTCATGATTCCCGTTTTCGGGATTGGCACGTGGCCGGCGATTGCCGCATTGTTTCTGTACAGCTTGCTGCCCATCGTGCGCAACACGTACACGGGGCTTGCCGGTATTCCGCCGGATCTGCGCGAATCCGCCGCTGCATTGGGTCTGCCGCGTGGCGTGCGATTGCGCCGCGTGGAGCTGCCGATGGCGATGCGCTCCATTCTCGCCGGCATCAAAACGGCGGCCGTGATCAATGTCGGCACGGCGACGCTCGGAGCGCTGATTGGTGCCGGCGGTTATGGGCAACCGATCGTGACGGGCATTCGGTTGGACGATGTCGGGCTCATTCTGGAGGGTGCGATTCCTGCCGCATGCATGGCGCTGCTGGTGCAGGGTTTGTTCGAAGGTGTGGAGCGATGGCTCACGCCGCGCGGCATGCGGCTCGAAGCAAGGCAGTAACCACTACGGAGTTTGAGGTTGCCTCGCGTTAGCGTGGGCGACGAGGTCTCAAGCCTGCTCCGCCCTTCGCCGCATCGATACTGCGCTGAACGTCTTCGCGCGACGCCTGACCTTGGGATGGCCACATCGATGCGTTTTCGATGCGTGGTTCCTTAGGCTCCTTCGCGTTTACGGCGCTTGCGCCGGCGTCGCCCAGCAATGCACAGACTTCGTCCATCGACATTTCGCCGTGCAGCGCTACGACAAGCGTGGTATGGCCGATCAAAGCTGGATCGGGTATTTCCTGTCTTCCCGACGGCCGGTGAGTGTTCTTTGTTTTCTCGTGCCCCGTACTCGTATCGATCGAACCGGTATGGCTCACTTCGGAGATTACAGTGGTCGGTGCGCTGGAGCTGGATGGCACACTCTGAATGCTTTCGTCGAACGTCAAGACGATCTGCTCGCGCTGAAATCCGCGAGACAGCAATTTCTCAGCAGCTGAGCTGGCCTCGTACTGTGTGTCAAAACATGCGACAACAAGCTCGGTCATGATGATGCTCCGGATTGCTCTGCAACATCACCGTATTCCCTCAAGACTAACTCGTAGGTGACCGGATGCGGGGGTCGTGGCGAACGCGTTACGCGCCATTGACGTCGGCGTCAGCTGAGCAAATGCGGCGAACGAGACATGTGAAATGACGTTCGCAATGGCATTGGAGAGATCGATGCCAGCGAAGCGCGAATGCAGGTCGAAGCGCGGCGATAAGTCGTGTTGAACTTGAAAATGAACTCGCGTGGTCCCCGCCAGAGCGGGGACGAGGGGCGAGCATCTGCACGCATTTTTTTGGTTGAAACGGGTTCTAGCCATTTCCGTCATGTGCGTTGGACATCGGCGATGCGACGGGCGATGTCAAGGAGTCTTCTTCATCGCTGATAAGGTCGTTCCATTTGTGCTCGGTGCCCTTGCGGTGAGACTTTCGGGTGATCTTAATGCCTTTGGCATCCAGCACCACGGTATAGGGGTGTCCGTCGACGTCGATTTCGCGTCGTAGCGGTTTATCCAGCGTTGTCGTCATGAATGGGTCTCCCGGTCGATAAACTAGGGTGCGTCTCTGATCGGCGTGAGCCTTGCGATGCCAAGCGACCTTCTGGCGGCATGGACTGCTGCCCATGATTGCTTGCGCGATGGCTTGGCAAATCGGCTGAAGCCTATGCATGCCGTTGACGATAACTTGCAACGAGATATGTCAACGATAGGGCAACCGAATGTAACCACAATGTTTTTCGTTGTGAGTTTGGTTAGGTTTTTGCCAATGGCATCGTAAGACGGGCAAGTCGGGGCAAGCTCTTATGAAATCTTGCGAATAGTGATTATCCGTGCCCGTTTCAAGATTATGAGACGGATCACCACGGCCGTCGTGGGTTTCAACTTACGCAAGTTATGCGCTAAGCGCGTCGTCTCACTTGCTTGGTGTGTTCGGTGTGATCCATGCAGCGATCAACGGCGCGAAGGAGATCGTTCTTTCCGTAAGGTTTTCGAAGCACCGTGGTGTCTTTCTGGCAACAGGGCTCAAGCGCGTCCCAGTCGCCGGAGGCGAGCACGTACCGGCCATTGCGTAGCGAGCGACGCATCTGCTGCGCGATATGCACGATGGAATTTTGATGCGCTGCGTGTATATCAACAACGACGATGTCGATGTCAGGATGCATATTCGAAAGGCGCAGGGCGTCAGTTACTCCACGGGCCTGGGAAACTTCGTAACCTTCGTTGATCAGTGCATGGTGGAGCAGTTCCCTGGTATCCGGATTATCTTCGACGACGAGCACGTGCATGAGCATTCTCCATCGTGCACGGTATCCTGCTTCCCCGTCTACGCATCATTCACTACGGCTGTGACTCAAGCATGAATGACATGTGTCCGACGAATGTCATCGACGTTCGATGAGTCGGTTCATTTATATGTCGATAGATGTTGCGATCGGTTCGTCGATTTAATACGTATCGCAATCGATGGTATTGATGTTGCGCATGACAAGTTGCCGCGCTTATGCGTTATGGTCATGGAATAAGTGTCGCTTGCATGAACGCAATCAATCGCGTCAAAACACAGCCAAATCGAATTCACTTTATCGAAACTGCTTGTCCTGCATCGTGATTGGAAATGGATTTCGAATGCGATGTTGTCCGTGGCCACGCACATGGTCGGCAAGCGAGAGATTTGGGCGAGTGGAAATTCGCGGTTCGTGCGTCACGGCGAGAGAGGGTTACGCGTGCTAAGCGTGAGTGTTTGCTTTTAGCTGTCGGATGACTTACGTGAAGGTGCCGGAATAGAGCAAAAAAAGCGCGAAAGATTGGAGCGAATTGAATTGTCCGGTAAGGCGTTCTTGTCGCACTTCCATTGAGAAAAGAGAGGGGGATAAAAGCAATGCGATAGGTTTTGTTCAGGTAAAACCCGTTTTTAAGGGGTGGAGCAGGTCAATTGTCAGCATTTATTCGGTTTTTCCAACAATTTGTTGACAAATGCTCCACAAAGTCTTGCATACAAGGGGATCACTGTGGGGCTTGCAATCGTTAGTCAGAAAGTAAAGGCTCTTAACGCTAAGGGTTATCTGCAGTCGGTTGCAGCCTATTTGTCACGACGCGAAAAAACATGTCACGTCAGGAGAAAACCATGAATCGCACGGCACTTGGTATTGCAGTAGCCTGTTTCGGCTTGGCTATTGGCGGATGCAGCAATCCCAGCGGCAACAATGAGGCGTCGCCGGGCGCCAGTAATCCTCCTCCGGCAGCGCCCGCGCCTGCGGCCACGGCCAATAAAGCTCCAATGCCCGCTTCAACGGCCGCCACTCCGCCCGCGTCGGGCAGTACCAGCCCCTCGCAGACTCCTCCGGCCTCGCCGTCGACGGCTGGGCACTGACGACCAGAATCTGCTCCTGGCGATCAGATAGCCTCTCGTGAGGAGGCGCGCGCAAATCTGCGTGCGCCGGTCGTTATAACGTGCAAAAAAAAAGGCCGCGGAAACATCCGTGTTCCCGCGGCCTTCCTTTGCTTCTTTTTTGCCCCGCCATGCACGCTCCGTTCGCCTTCAAATCCATAGTGAGGCGCGCAGCGGCTCATTATGGTTCGACGGATATTTTTTTAGGGAGCCGAGGCCTCACTGCTTCGATGTCGAACGATGCTCATCGTCGGATGTATGAGGCGGTCTCCGCGCTTATTGAATGCACGGCGGCGCATGGGCAGTAAACAGAGAGTCCAGACTCAAAGGTCTTTGGCGCCGATGTTATTTGTTGATGAACGCAGGATTTTTCCTTGACTTTGTGTTCACATCATCGACTTTTGTTTTCGTTATCGTTCACAAGCTTGATACATATTCATTGCTCATTGTGGCGGGTGCCAATACCGTTCGATGGATTGCCATATCAACAGTAGTCGGTGGAGATAGGTATGAAGACTGTTCTGCTCGTTGACGACAATCGGGATGTGCTTGAGGTGACTGCGTTCATGCTTGAGGATGCTGGCTACGAGGTCGTGGCAGCCAATAGTTCGGAGCAGGCGTTGCAAGTCGCTTCTGTGCGTCCCGACATCGGAGTGGTGCTTGCCGATCTCAATCTGAACAGAGGCATGAGCGGTATCGAAATGGGAATCGCCATGTATGAGGATGGGCTTAAATGTCCTTTGATCCTCATGTCCGGAGCAAGCGAGCCACCCGAGGAGGAAATGCAGTCGTGGATGAAATATTTAGCCAAGCCCTTCGACCGTAAGACGTTGTTGGACGTCATCACGGAACACGTATAACCCTAACCGGTGATGGATGCTCAAAGGATTGTCTCCATGCATTGCCGTCACGATTTGGGTAACGCATGGGCGTGTGAACGCGCTTGCCGTTTCCCCAAGTCCGACCAAGGATTTGCTGGATGGAGCACGAATCAGCGCAGGCACGCATTCGTTTAGGGCTCATTGGTGGATTTGCGCTGCTCCTTTGCGTATGCACGTTGGTCATCGTCGCTGCGTTTGCAAGCATGAGTGCGGACCGCCTGGTCGAGCACTCCATGACGGTGCGGCAAACCGTTGAGCAACTTCTCAACACGCTGCAGGAAGCGGAAACGGGCGAGCGCGGGTTTGTATTGACGGGCGATGTAAGTTACTTGGAGCCCTACGATCGGGCCAAAACGCAATTGCCGATTTTGGAAGGGCAGCTTCGGCAATTGGCCGAACAGAGCGCCACTCACCAGAAGCAACTGGACGAGCTGTTTCCGCTGATCGCCGACAAGATGGACGAATTGTCCAGCACCGTGCGCCAGCGCCAGGTCGGGCATGTCGGTGCGTCCATGTGGCTGATGAAGACGAATCTCGGCCGCGACATGATGCAGCGGATTCGCTATCTGGTTAACGATTTCGATCGTGCCGAATTGGACATGCTGCGCGAGCGCACGGCCGCGGCGGCCCTGCATCGCACACTTCTTACGACGGCCACCGTGCTGGTTACTCTGCTCGCCGGAGTATTGGGCTTTATCGTGGTGCTTAACGCGCGGCGCGATGCGAATGAA
>DATJMR010000142.1:0-13224 GCA_035508595.1 Dyella sp. | reverse complement strand
AGAGCGAAGCCGAACAGGAGTCGGCTCGCCAGCTGTTCATGGACAAGCTGGAAGTGGACCAGGAAATCGCCAACATCCTCGTGCAGGAAGGGTTCTCCAGCGTCGAGGAAATCGCCTACGTGCCGAGTGCCGAGCTGCTGGCCATCGAGGGTTTCGACGAAGACATCGTCGAAGAACTTCGTGCCCGCGCCCGCGACTCGCTGCTTACCGAAGCGCTGGCTGTCGAAGAAAACCTCGACGAACACCAGCCTTCGCAGGAGTTGCTGGAACTGGATGGCATGGACGAATCGACGGCGTATGCGCTCGCCGAGCGTGGCATCGTCACGATGGACGATCTGGCCGACCTCGCGGTCGACGACATGATCGACATCGAAGGCATGGATGAAGAACGTGCTGCGGCACTCATCATGGCGGCTCGTGCGCCGATGATTGCCCGGCTGGAGAAGGGCGGCTAACCGCGGGCGGTAGCGTCCCGGATGGGCGCGCCGGGAGACTGAAACGTCTCCACCAAGGATGGAGGCAGCCGTGCAAGAACATGTTTTATTCGAACAGGTTTTGTACGGACGATAAGCGCGGGAACGGCGGAGAAAGAATCACGATGTCGGACGTCACAATCAAACAACTCGCCCAGGTTCTGGGTATGCCTGTCGACAAGCTGCTTGGGCAGCTTGGCGAAGCGGGCATGAAATTCTCCGATCCGGAGCAAGTCATCAGCAGCACCGAAAAGGTGAAGCTGCTGGGCTTCTTGCGCCGCACGCACGGCAAGGCCGATGCCACGGTGGAAGCCGAGGACTCCTCGCCACGGCAAATTACCTTGAAGCGTCGCAAAATCAGCGAGCTCAAGGTTTCAACGCCGAGCGGCCGCGGTGCTGCAAGCAGCGCAAAAACGGTCAACGTGGAAGTGCGCGCCAAGCGCACCTACGTCAAGCGCAGCGTGATCGCCGAAGAAGCCAGCGCGGATACCGAACGCGAAGAGGCATTGCGCCGGCTGCATGAATCGCAGCAGTTGCGCGAGCACGAAGAAACCGAACGCGTCGAAGCAGAACGTCGGCGCCAGGAAGAAGCGCAGCAACGCGCCGAAGAAGAACAAACGCGTCGCGAGGCCGAAGCCGAGCGTGCGCGTCAGGAAGCGCAAGCTGCCGCCGAGGCGCAAGCGGCCAAAGAGAAAGAACAGGCCCAGCTTGCGCGCGAGCAGACGGTGCCAGCGCCTGCGGCTGCGCAAACGCCCGCTCCCGAAGTCGTCGAGTCGGACGAGAAAGTTGCGGCGTCTGACGAGTCTGCGTCGGTCAAGCGCATCGACCAGCATTCGCTGGGCATGATCCTGCCGCGCATTCACGAGCCGCGTAAGCGCGAAAAGAAGCCCGTTGCAGCCCCTGCGCCCGCACCCGCTCCGGCGCCTGCACCGCAGGCTGCCAGCGGCGACGCCGCGCGCGGCAAGGCGAAGCAGCATGGCGGCTTCCGCGATCGCGACGATGTCGCCGGCGGCAAGCGTTTTGCCGCGGGTGAATTGCATCTTTCCGAAGCCGATCGTGCGCGTCGTTCCAGCAAGCGCGGCAAGCCCGGCAAAGGCGCCGTGCGCGAAGCGACACGCGCCGGTGCACCGGCCAGCAGCGGTGCGCACGGCTTCTCGCGCCCTACCGCACCGGTCGTGCGCGAAGTGGTGGTGGGCGATGCCAACGTGGTCGCCGAGCTTGCGCAGAAAATGGCCGTCAAAGGCTCCGAAGTGGTCAAAGCGCTGTTCAAGATGGGCGTGATGGCCACCATCAACCAAACCATCGACCACGATACCGCCGTGCTGGTGGTCGAAGAATTGGGTCACAAGCCGGTCGATGCCAGCGATCAAGGTGCGGAAGCCGCACTGGCCGCGCACACGCAAAGTGCCGAGCTGGATGGCGAGCGCGAGCCGCGTCCGCCGGTGGTCACCATCATGGGCCACGTCGACCACGGTAAAACCTCGTTGCTCGATTACATCCGTCGCACCAAAGTCGCGTCGGGCGAAGCGGGCGGCATCACGCAGCACATCGGTGCGTATCACGTTTCCACACCGAAGGGCGTGATTACCTTCCTCGATACGCCGGGCCACGCCGCGTTTACCGCGATGCGTGCACGCGGTGCGCAGTCGACGGATATCGTGGTGCTGGTGGTGGCTGCCGACGACGGCGTCATGCCGCAAACCCAGGAAGCCGTGCAACACGCACGCGCGGCCAAGGTGCCGCTGATCGTCGCGATCAACAAAATGGACAAGTCCGATGCCAATCCGGACCATGTCAAGCAAGGCCTCGGCAATCTCGAGGTGATCCCGGAAGAATGGGGCGGCGACACCCCGTTCGTACCGGTGTCGGCCAAGACCGGCATGGGCGTGGACGACCTGCTCGACGCCATTTCGGTGCAAGCCGAAATCATGGAGCTGACGGCGGTCAAGGACGGCCCGGCCTCGGGCGTGGTAATCGAGTCGAGTCTCGACCGCGGCCGTGGTCCCGTGGCCACCGTGCTGGTGCAGCAGGGTACGCTCAAGCGCGGCGACTTCGTGGTGTGCGGTATCGAGTACGGCCGCATGCGCGCACTGATCGACGAGACCGGCAAAACCGTGCAGGAAGCCGGTCCTTCGATTCCGGTGCAGGTGCTCGGCTTGTCCGGCGTGCCGGAAGCAGGCGACGATTTCGTGGCCGTGGCCGACGAGCGCCTGGCGCGTGAAGTCGCGGCGGAGCGCCAGCTGAAGCGGCGCGAGACGCGCATGGTCAGCAAGGCCAACCGCCTGGAAGACATCATGGCGCAGATGGGCCAGGCCAGCGAGCAGCAGACGCTCAATATCCTGGTCAAAGCCGACGTACAGGGTTCCGTACAGGCCTTGCGCGATTCGCTGAGCCAGATCGGCAACGAAAACGTGAAGGTCAACGTGATCGCAGCCGGTGTCGGCGGCATCACCGAATCGGACGCCACCCTGGCGGCGGCATCGAAAGCGCTGATCATCGGCTTCAACGTGCGCGCGGATGCCTCCGCACGCAAGGTTATCGACACCGCCGGTCTGGACGTTCGTTACTTCTCGATCATCTATGACGTGATCGATCAGGTGAAACAGGCGGCTTCGGGCCTGCTCGGCGTGGAGGTGCGAGAGGAAATCATCGGTACCGCCCAGGTGCGCGATGTGTTCCGCAGCTCCAAGTTCGGTGCGGTCGCCGGTTGCATGGTGGTGGAAGGCATGGTCAAGCGCAGCAAGCCGATCCGCGTGCTGCGCAACAACACCGTGATCTTCCAGGGCGAACTGGAATCGCTGCGCCGCTTCAAGGATCTCGTGGACGAAGTCCGCTCCGGCATGGAATGCGGCATCGCCGTGAAGCAATACAACGATGTAAAGGTGGGCGATCAGATCGAGTGCTTCGAACGCATCGAAGTGGCTCGTACGCTGTAAGTCCTCGGTTCCCCTCCGTTTTTTTGAGGGGATCAGGGTGAGCGGAGCACCTGGCCTCAAGCTGGCTATCCCTCACCGTCATTCCGGCGCAGGCCGGAATCCAGTTTCAATACGTTGTGCGAAGCACTCGAAATCGGTTTAGTGTCCTTCGAACGACTCTTTGCACTGGATTCCGGCCTGCGCCGGAATGACGATCGAACAACACGCTTTGCGTGACCATTCCTTCGCCTCAATCACTGAACGACAACATGCCCTCACGCGATTTCAAACGCACAGACCGCGTCGGCGCCGAACTCCGTCGCGAACTCGGCACTTTGGTGCACGCCGCCGTGCGCGATCACGGCCTGCCGTCGTGCAGCGTGTCGGATGTGGAAGTCACGCGTGATCTGGATTGGGCCACGGTGTGGGTGACGGCGCTGTTGCCTGCGCAGTCGAAAGAGGCCGTAAAAGCGCTCAATGAATTGGGCGGCGAGTTTCGTCGCACGTTGTCGCGCAGTATGCGCTTGCGTCGCGTGCCGGAGCTGCGCTTCAAGTACGACGACTCGGTGGACAAGGGCGAACGCATCGAGCAGTTGCTCCGCGAGAAGCAAGACAATCCGCCGTCGTCGGACAGCAATGACGATTGATGCGCCTCTCTTGCAAGAGAGAGTCAAGGGTCCCAAACACGTATTGCCGCGTACTCGATGAGCCGTCGCCGACATCGCCCCCATGCCCGTGATCTGCACGGCATCCTGCTGCTCGACAAGCCGCTAGGCATGAGTTCCAACAAAGCGCTGCAGGTGGCAATGGCTATCCTGCGCGCTGCCAAAGGTGGCCATACGGGAGCGCTCGATCCGCTGGCGACGGGCTTGCTGCCGTTGTGTTTTGGCGAAGCCACCAAGATTGCCGGCAACTTGCTGGGATCGCGCAAAGCCTACGTCGCCCAATGCCGGCTGGGCGTTACCACCACCACGGCCGACCTTGAAGGTGAGGTGGTGGATCGCCGTCCCATTCCACATGTGGACGAGGCGGCGATCGAAGCGGCCCTTGCGCCATTTCGCGGGCGCATCGTTCAGGTGCCGCCGGTGTATTCGGCGCTGAAGCAGGGTGGGGAGCCGCTCTATCTGAAGGCGCGCCGCGGGGAAGATGTTCAGGCTACGCCTCGCGAGGTGGATGTCTACCGATTGGAGTTGGTCGGGCGCACCGACGACACGCTCACTCTTCACGTGGAGTGCGGCTCGGGAACCTACATCCGCAGTCTGGCGGTCGATCTTGGCGAGAAACTCGGCTGCGGAGCCCATCTCGTCGGGCTGAGGCGGCTATGGGTGGATCCATTTCGTGCCCCGGTCATGATCACCATGGACGCCTTGCGGGAAGCGGCCGAGCAGGGCGATCAGGCCCTGGAACGCGTGATTTTGCCGCTTTGCGCCGGTGTGGCCGACCTGCCCGCGCTGCATTTGGATGAGGCCGCCAGTCTGGCTGTCTCACAGGGACGCCAGATTGATTGGCCTCCAGGGCACCCGGGCGAACGATCCGCCGTTTTTGCCGCCGATGGGCGCCTGCTGGCCCTGGTCGATTGCGACGATCAAAACCGTATACGCATCCTGAGGGGCTTCAATTTGCCCGCGCCGACTTAACGTTCCACGTTATGGTCTTGTTGCAATGTGCCCTGGCTCGGTACAATAACCCTCTTGATTCAGTACTTTCACTCAACTGTCGGAGCTTGCGCAACGTCATCGGGCGGTGACGTTGCGCAAGTTCCGCACCCGTTTTTTTAAGGAAGACACACATGTCCCTCACCGCAGAACAGTCCAGCAAGATCATTGCTGACTTCGGCCACGCGCCGAACGATACCGGCTCCACCGAAGTGCAGGTTGCCCTGCTTTCTGCCCGTATCGAACACCTCACCGATCATTTCAAAGCGCATAAGCAGGATCATCACTCGCGTCGTGGTTTGCTTAAGCTGGTAAACCAGCGCAAACGCCTGCTCGGCTACCTCAAGGATCGTGATCTGGGCCGCTATCAGAGCCTGATCGAACGCCTCGGCTTGCGTCGCTGATCGGACGAGGACACCCAACGTGGCGAAAGTAACCAAGTCATTCCAGTACGGTAATCACGAAGTCACACTGGAGACGGGCGAAATCGCCCGCCAGGCTTCGGGCGCCGTCATGGTGAGCATGGGCGGTACCGTGGTGCTCGTCACCGTGGTCGCCGCATCGAAGGCGAAAGAAGGTCAAGACTTCTTCCCGCTCACCGTCGACTACGTCGAGAAGTTTTACTCCGCGGGTCGCATTCCCGGCGGCTTCTTCAAGCGCGAAGGTCGCCCGACCGAAAAAGAAACGCTGACCTCGCGTTTGATCGATCGTCCGGTGCGCCCGCTCTTCCCGGAAGAGTTCAAGAACGAAGTGCAGATCATCGCCCAGGTGATCTCGCTCAATCCGGAAATCGACGGCGACATCGCTTCGATGATTGGCGCTTCCGCTGCGCTGACGTTGGCCGGCATTCCGTTCAAGGGTCCGATCGGCGCAGCTCGCGTGGGCTACGCCAATGGTCAGTACCTGTTGAACCCGACTGTGACTGAGCTGAAGACCTCGGATCTGGATCTGGTGGTCGCCGGTACCTCCAACGCGGTGCTGATGGTGGAATCGGAAGCCAAGCTGCTCAGCGAAGAAGTGATGCTGGGTGCCGTGGTGTTCGGCCACAAGCAGATGCAGACGGTAATTTCGGCCATCAACGACTTTGTTGCCGAGGCGGGCCGCAAGGCTTTTTCGTGGACGGCTCCGGCCCGCAACGACGCGCTGTTTAACGACATCCACGGCATCCTCGGCGATCGCATGGAAAAGGCTTTCGCCATCCGCGACAAGCTGGAACGTCGCGATGCCATCTCGGCGCTGAAGTCCGACATCAAGACGGGTATCGCCGAAACCGCAGCGTCGCACGGCTGGTCCGACCTGGACATCAGCAATGCCTTCGCGGACATCGAATACCGCACGATGCGCGACGGCGTGCTCAAGACCAAGATCCGCATCGACGGCCGCAAGCTGGACGATATCCGCCCGATCTCGGTGCGCGTAGGCGTGCTGCCGCGCACGCACGGCTCGGCGCTGTTCACCCGCGGCGAAACGCAGGCGCTGGTCGTGGCCACGCTGGGCACGGCGCGCGATGCCCAGATCATCGACGCGCCGGAAGGCGAGTCGAAAGATCCGTTCCTGTTCCACTACAACTTCCCGCCGTTCTCCGTGGGCGAGGCCGGTCGCTTCGGCGCGCCGAAGCGTCGCGAAATCGGTCACGGTCGTCTTGCCAAGCGCGGCGTGCAAGCGGTGAAGCCGTCGCTGGAAGAATTCCCGTACGTGCTGCGTGTGGTGTCCGAAATCACCGAGTCGAACGGTTCGTCCTCGATGGCGTCGGTGTGCGGTTCCTCGCTCGCCATGATGGACGCCGGCGTGCCGCTCAAGGCGCCGGTGGCCGGTATCGCCATGGGCCTGGTGAAAGAAGGCAACGACTTCGTCGTGCTCTCCGACATCCTGGGCGATGAAGATCACCTCGGCGACATGGATTTCAAAGTGGCCGGTAGCGCCGAAGGCGTATCCGCGCTGCAGATGGATATCAAGATCGAGGGCATCACCGAAGAGATCATGAAGCTGGCGCTGGAGCAGGCCAAGCGTGGTCGTCTGCACATCCTGGGCGAAATGGCCAAGGTGATCAGCACGCCGCGTGCGGAGATGAGCGAATACGCGCCGCGTCTGCTCACTATCAAGATCCATCCGGACAAGATCCGCGAAGTCATCGGCAAGGGCGGCGCCACCATCCGCTCCATCACCGAAGAAACCGGCACCACCATCGATATCAGCGACGACGGCACCGTAGTGATCGCCTCGGTCAACCGCATGGCGGCCGAAGAAGCCCGCAAGCGCATCGACCAGATCGTCTCCGACGTCGAGCCGGGCCGCATCTACGAAGGCAAGGTCGCCAAGCTGATGGATTTCGGCGCGTTCGTGACGATTCTGCCGGGCAAAGACGGCCTCGTTCACGTCTCGCAGATTTCCAACGAGCGCGTGGAAAAGGTTTCCGACAAGCTCAAGGAAGGCGATATCGTCAAGGTGAAAGTGCTGGAAGTGGACAAGCAGGGCCGTATCCGCCTGTCCATGAAAGCGGTCGCCGAGGACGAAAGCGCCAGCGTCTGAGCGCTTTTCTGACAGACCGATTCAACGAAACGCCCGGCGCTTGCAGCCGGGCGTTTTCGTTTCTGAAACCTCGTATTTGGTACGATCGCGCATCTCCTTGAGGATGCAGGCATGCCAGACCAGGCGAACGAGTTTCTGAAGGATTACCAGGCTTTCGCACAGCAGTCGTGGGATGCCTGGATGCGCTATCTGCAGCAACAAGGGCAGCCCGCTCCCTTTGCCCCCTTTGGTATGGGCGCACCCGCCGCGCCGCAGAACGATTTGCTGGCGCGCAGCCTGTCCAGCCTGAAAGCCTATGGCAGCTGGCTGCAACAAGCTGCCGGAGCAGGCCTTGGTCAGATGCCGATGGGCAATTGGCAGCAGCCGACGGCGATGCAGTCGTTTTTGACGGCATTCAATCAGCCTTTTGCGCAGACCGTGGCCGGCATCGACAGTGCTTCCGCATTCGGTTTGGATCATCAATGGCAATCGTGGCTGCAGGCCATGCAGCAGAACGCAGGCACCTTCACGATGCCCAGCCAGATGGCCACCTTCGGTATCACGCGCGAAGTTCAGCTCGATCAGCAAGCGCTCACGGCCGCCATGCAGCAATACGCGCAGATCAATGCGCGCTATCAAGGCTTGCTGCAGAAAGTAAATACGCAAGGTATCGCGCGGTTGCAGGAAATGCTGTCGCAACAAGCGGAAACGGGAACGCAGGTTCAATCGCTGAAAGCGCTGTACGACTTGTGGGTGGACGCCATGGAAGAGGCCTATGCCGCCATGGCGATGTCCGACGAATACCGCGAAGTTTTCGGCGCCTTGGCCAACGCGCAAATGCACGTGCGCAAGTTGCAACAAGAGCAAACGGAACATATGTGCCGCGAGCTCGGCATTCCCACGCGCAGCGAAGTGGACAGCCTCGGCAAACGCTTGCAGGAAATTCGTCGCCAATTGAAGTCGCAAAACAAGGGCGGGTCCGCGGTCGACGCTTCGCTGGTCGATACGCTGCAAGCAGAGATCGCCTCGCTCAGACGCGAATTGGCCGCGAGCAAGGCGACCAAGGTTCATTCCATCGAACGCAAGGCAAGCGACAACGGTAAAACGGCGAGCCCCTCGCGACGCGCGAAGGCAACACGCTCCGCCACCGGTAAACGCAAGTAAGGAACGCGCATGCACAATCCGTTGCACATCGATCCGCAGCAAGCCTTCGGTGAAATGGCCGAGTTTCAGCGCAAACTCGCCGCCGGGCTCAAGAATCTGCAAGGCTTGGGCGAACAAGCCTATGCCGATACGCCGCGCGAAGCCGTCTATCGCGAAGACAAGCTCACCGTTTGGCACATGACGGGTAGCAACAAGCCCACCGCGCGCGTACCGATTCTTATCGTCTATGCATTGGTCAACACGGTGTGGATGACCGATCTGCAGGATGATCGCTCGCTCGTGCGCAACCTGCTTGCGCAAGGCGAGGATGTCTACCTCATCGACTGGGGATATCCCGACGGCGCCGATCGCTGGCTGACGCTGGACGATTATCTCAACGGCTATCTCGACCGTTGCGTCGATGCGATCTGTAAACGCCACGGTCTGGACGCGATCAATCTACTTGGCATCTGCCAGGGTGGTACGTTCTCGCTGTGTTACACGGCGATGCATCCGGAGAAGGTAAAGAATCTCGTTACCATGGTGACGCCGGTGGATTTTCGCACTCCCGACAACATGCTATCGCACTGGGTGCAAAGCATGGACATCGATCTGTTCGTCGACACGCTCGGCAACGTGCCGGCGGAGTTGATGAACTGGGTGTACCTGATGCTCAAGCCTTTGCGTCTGAATCAGCAGAAGTATGTGAGCCTGGTGGACATTCTCGACAATCCGTCGGAGCTGAAAAATTTCTTGCGCATGGAGCGCTGGATTTTCGATTCGCCCGATCAGGCGGGCGAGGCGTTCCGCGAATTCATCAAGGAATTTTTCCAGCAGAACAAACTGATCAAAGGTGATCTGCAAATTGGCAAGCAGCCGGTGGATCTGGGAATGGTCACTCAGCCCGTGCTCAACATCTATGCCACGCAAGATCATCTCGTGCCGCCCGATGCGTCGCGTGCATTGCAGAAGCATGTCGGCACCACCGATTACACCGAGGTAGCCTTCAAAGGCGGCCATATCGGTATTTACGTTTCCGGCCGTGCGCAACGCGAAGTGGCTCCGGCCATTCACCAGTGGCTGCGGGACAGGGGAAATTAGCTTTCCCGTTCAGCGACAGAGGCCGCCGTACGCGGGGTTCATCCGATAAACTATCGGGATGACGAATCTCGCATCCGCCCACGACACCATCCGCGCCGTGCAATGGCGCGGCGATCATCTGAGCCTGCTCGACCAGCGGTTGTTGCCGGCTGAGGAACAGTGGCTCGAATGCCGCAGCTCCGAGGACGTTACCCAGGCCATCAAGGATCTGGTGGTGCGCGGTGCGCCGGCGATCGGCATTGCCGCGGCCTGGGGCGTCGTTCTTGCTGCGCAACAAGGCGTTCAGTTCGACCAAGCGTTGGCGCAATTGCGCGCAGCTCGACCCACTGCGGTCAACCTGATGTGGGCGCTGGACCGCATGAAGGCGCGCATTGCCGCCGGTGCGGATACCGCTGCGCTGGAGCGTGAGGCGCAAGCCATTCAGGACGAAGACCTGGCCGCCAACCGCCACATGGGCGAGCTGGGGGCGGCGCTGATCGCACCGGGTTCCGGTGTGATGACCCATTGCAACACCGGCTCGCTGGCGACATCCGGTTACGGCACGGCGTTGGGTGTCATTCGCGCCGGCGTTGCGGCCGGCCGCATCCATCAGGTTTATGCGGGCGAAACCAGGCCGTGGCAGCAGGGCGCGCGCCTTACCATGTGGGAGCTGGTCCGCGACGGTATTCCCGCCCAACTCATTGCCGATTCCGCCGCATCGCACCTGATGAAATCCGGGGCGGTGAAATGGGTGATGGTGGGTGCGGACCGCATCGCCGCCAACGGCGATACGGCCAACAAAATCGGTACCTATCAGCTGGCCATCGCGGCGCGCTATCACGGTGTGAAGTTCATGGTGGTGGCACCGTCTTCCACGGTCGATATGGCCACGGCGTCGGGCGAGGACATCGATATCGAATTGCGCGATCCGGCGGAGCTGCTCAGCGTGGCCGGGCGGCGCACGGTGGTCGACGGTGCGCAGGCGTGGAATCCGGTGTTCGACGTAACGCCAGCCGCGTTGATCGATGCCATCGTCACGGAGCGTGGCGTCATCGAGCAGCCGACGCTCGAACGTATGCGGGCTATTTTCGCTGCATGAAGCTGCGCCGCGAAGTGATGCTGTTCGCCATTGGCGGCCTGCTCGGTTTTGTCGTCGACGCAGGCGTCGTGCAGATGCTGGTGAGTTTTGCGCACTTCAATCCGTACGCAGGGCGGGTGATTTCTTTCCTGCTGGCTGCCACGGTGACGTGGTGGTGGAATCGCAGCCACACCTTCGCGGCGCGTCAGAGCGGCCGTTCGCTCATCGTCGAATGGCTGCACTGGATGGCCTTGATGAGCGGTGGCGCGGCCATCAATTACGCCGCCTATGTGGCGTGTTTGATGGCCTTTCCAAGCTGGCATCGGTGGCCCGCTCTAGCTGTGGGCGTCGGCTCTTTTTTCGCCGCATTCTTCAATTTCGTGAGCGCTCGGACGCTGCTTTTTCGGCGCGCCAAAACTGGCTCCTAACCCATTGATTGAAAAGGCGAAAATTAGGCCTTTTCAAGCGCCACTGTGGTACACTTTCAAACTACCGTGTGACCCTCGCAGACAAGCGCTCAAAGCGCCTGTCTCGTGGCTCTTATTCGTTACCAGGGAAGCCGATTGATGGCAGAGCTCGCCAAAGAAGTCATCCGCGTCAATATCGAAGACGAAATGCGCCAGAGCTATCTCGATTACGCCATGAGCGTGATCGTGGGACGCGCCCTCCCAGACGTTCGCGACGGTTTGAAACCCGTGCATCGTCGCGTATTGTTCGCGATGAACGAGCTTAGCAACGCTTGGAACAAGCCTTACAAGAAATCCGCACGCGTCGTCGGTGACGTGATCGGTAAATACCATCCGCACGGCGATGCGTCGGTCTACGACGCCATCGTGCGTATGGCCCAGCCGTTCTCGCTGCGCTACATGCTGGTGGACGGCCAAGGCAACTTCGGTTCCGTCGACGGCGACAACGCCGCGGCGATGCGTTACACCGAAGTGCGCATGTCGCGCCTCACCCACGAGTTGCTGGCCGACATCGACAAGGAAACGGTCGACTTCGGTCCCAACTACGACGAAAGCGAGCAAGAGCCGCTGGTTCTGCCCACACGCGTGCCGAACCTACTGGTCAACGGTTCGGCCGGCATTGCGGTGGGTATGGCCACTAACGTGCCGCCGCATAACCTCACCGAAGTCATCTCCGCCACGATTGCGCTGATCGACAATCCGTCGCTCACTGTCGATGAGTTGATGCAGCACGTACCGGGTCCGGATTTCCCCACCGCCGGCATCATCAATGGTGCAGCCGGCATCGTGGAAGCGTATCGAACCGGTCGCGGTCGCATCCTGGTGCGTGCGCGTACCGAGATCGAAACCGAATCGAACGGTCGCGAGACGATCCTCGTTCACGAGCTGCCGTATCAGGTGAACAAGGCGCGTCTGATCGAAAAGATCGCCGAACTGGTGAAGGAAAAGAAAGTCGAGGGCATCTCCGAGCTACGCGACGAGTCCGACAAGGACGGCATGCGCATCGTCATCGAGATTCGCCGCGACTCGATGGCCGATGTGGTGCTCAACAACCTGTTCCAGCAAACGCAGCTGCAGGTTACGTTCGGTATCAACATGGTGGCGCTGGTCGACGGCCAGCCGCGCACGCTCAATCTCAAGGAAATCCTCGAGGCGTTCATCCGCCACCGCCGCGAAGTGGTGACGCGGCGCACGATTTTCGAACTGCGCAAAGCACGCGCCCGCGCCCACATCTTGGAAGGTCTCACGGTCGCACTCGCCAACATCGATGAGATGATCGAGTTGATCAAAACGTCCGCATCGCCGCAGGAAGCACGCGAACGCATGCTGGCGCGCAAGTGGCAGCCGGGCATGGTCGCGTCGTTGCTGGCTGCTGCCGGCGCGGAATCGTCGCGGCCGGAAGACATGGATCCGCGCGACGGCCTGAAGGCGGACGGCTATCAGTTGTCGGAGACGCAGGCACAGGAAATTCTCGCCATGCGCCTGCACCGCCTCACCGGCCTGGAGCAGGAAAAGCTTTCCGACGAATACCGCGAAATTCTGGAAGCCATCCGCGGCCTCATTCAGATTCTGGAAGATCCGGCGCGCTTGCTTGCCGTGATCCGCGACGAACTTGAAGTGATCAAAGCCGAGTACGGCGACGAACGCCGCACGGAGATCCAGCCTTCGCAGGAAGATCTCAACGTACTCGACCTGATCGCGCCGGAAGATGTGGTCGTGACGCTGTCGCACGCCGGCTACGTAAAGCGCCAGTCCACTAGCATCTATCGCGCGCAACGTCGCGGAGGCAAAGGCCGCTCGGCATCGGCGTTGAAGGACGAAGATTTCGTCGAACAGCTGTGGGTCGTGAATACGCACGACACGCTGCTCACCTTCACCAGTACGGGTCGCGTCTATTGGCTGAAG
>DATJMR010000141.1:0-7122 GCA_035508595.1 Dyella sp. | reverse complement strand
CCGAACACCAGCCGCACCACCAACGGGCCGAGCCAACGCCAGCCGTGCAGGATCTCGAGCAGGCGCGAGGCCTTGATTGCCAGGAAATGACGCATTGCACATGTTCCTTTGAATGAACTGAGCGCATGATGCGCGAGCTCGCCCCTCCCGGCCATGTCTGGACGTCCAGGCTTTCTTGCCGACAATCCTGTCGTGACACCTAGCCGAAACCAGCCGGACGATCGGGCATAAATGCAGGATGCACGGGCGCAGCGACCGAAGGACTGGGGCAGCACAATGGCTGTGTTCGTCGCTGCAGACATTCAGCCCTGCACGGCGGACGAGACAATCCCCTGTGCCGCGTAGCGGCGACCACAACTTCTGGAGCCATAGATATGAACGTCAAGACAATCAATGCCAGCGCCATGGCCGTGATGGTGGCCGGTCTGTTCGCCGCCGCCGCGGTATCCGCTGCCCCCATCGGCTCGCCGGCAGGCGATCAAGCGATGGTCAAGTGCATGAATTCGTCGTCCTGCAAAGGCCAAGGCGCCTGCAAGCAGGCCTCCAACTCGTGCAAAGGCCAGAACGCCTGCAAAGGTCAGGGCTTCACGATGCAGAAGACGCAAGCCGACTGCGCGGCCGCCCAGGCTGCTGTGAAGAAGTAATCGCGCGACGGACGGAGCGCATGCATCGAGGCATGCGCTCCATCACCTCTACACTCGCGACATCCGCCATGACCGCCACACGCTCCGACACGCTCCCCTATCTCGGCTACGGCCTCGGCTTGCGCGTGGAACACTACGAAGCGCTGCTCGCCAAGCCGGCGCAGGTCCAATGGCTGGAAGTGGTATCGGAAAACTACATGGTGGACGGCGGCCTGCCGTTAGTGTGGCTCGATCGTTTCCGTGAACGCTTTCCACTGGTGATGCACGGCGTGTCGATGTCGATCGGGAGCACCGATCCGCTGGATAGCGGCTATCTCGCGCGGCTGTCCGCGCTGGCCAAGCGCGTCGAACCGGCGTGGGTATCGGATCACCTTTGCTGGACCGGCGTAGCAGGCGTCCAACTGCACGACTTGATGCCGCTGCCTTACACCGAGGAGGCGCTCGACCACGTCGTCGACCGCGTAAAACGCGTGCAAGACGTGCTTCAACGCCGCATCCTTCTTGAGAACGTATCCAGCTACGTGAGCTTTGCGCAATCGCAACTCACGGAATGGGAGTTTCTCGCCGAAGTCGCCGAGCGCGCCGACTGCCTGATTCTGCTGGACATCAACAACGTGCACGTGAGCGCGATGAACCACGGTTTTTCCTCGCTGGATTACTTGCGCGGCCTGCCGGTTTCCCGCGTTCAACAATTTCATCTCGCCGGCTACGAACAAGGCGAACAGCTGATCATCGATACCCACGACGCCCCTGTTTCCAACGCAGTGTGGGATCTCTACGTCGAGGCCGTGCGGCGTTTCGGTCGCGTATCGACCATGATCGAACGCGACGATAATTTTCCCCCGCTATCGGAGCTGCTGGCGGAACTCGAACACGCGCGCAAGCTTGCCGAACCGTTGCTGCGGAACGCGGCATGAGTACGCTGCAGGCGATGCAGCAACACATGCAGCGCGCCATTCTCGATGCGAGGACGGCCGCACTGCCGGATATTCGCAGCGACGATGTCGCGAACGCAGGCAGCCGACTGGCGATCTATCAGCGCGGCTATCGCATTCGCCTGCGCGATGCGTTGAAAAAGGAATTCATCGGCCTGCAATGCATGGCCGCAACGCGACTGGATGCGTTGCTCGACGACTATATCGACGCACACCCATCCGAGCACTACAACATCCGCTGGTACGGCGGCGCATTGGCCGCGCATTTGCGCGAGACACGTCGCGACAAACCGCAACTGGCCGATATGGCGCAGCTGGATTGGGCCATTTCCACCGCCTTCGATGCTGCTGACGAACCCAGCATCGGTCAGAGCGAACTGGCATCCGTACCGCCTGCGGCGTGGGCAAATCTTCGGCTCGATTTGCAGGCGAATCTGCAAGTACTGATCGTCTCGCACAACGTCGATGCGTTTCGTCGCGCCGCCGACCGCGCAACGGCGCGCCCGGGCGTGCGCCGGCTTGCCAAGCCGCGCCGCATCCTCGTCTGGCGCCACGCCACGACCGTTCACTACCGCGTCCTGGAAAACGACGAATGGCCCGTACTGGCTTCCGCCCGGCGCGGCGAGCCGTTCGCGGCCCTGTGCGCGCTGCTGGCCGAATATCACGGCGACGCGCACGCCGTGCCGCGCATGGTGTCGCTGCTGCAGACATGGTTGGCGGCGGGCCTGGTGCGGGGATTGGCGAGTTGACCCCGGCGGCGATGTAACCCGGGCGAAACCTCCTGCGAATAACTGGCATAGCACCCAGCGCAGGACGTGTTGCCCTATGTATATCGAGCATCCTTCCCTACTTTCCGGCGTTTCTCGCGCCCTGGGTGTGGACCCGGCGTTGGAGTCCCTGCTTAACCAATCGATGTTCCGGGTCGAGGTGGACGACGAGCTGTTCCGTTGCGATTCCCGGTTCCTGGAGGAACCTCGCTTCGATTGCGGGGTGTTTCATCTGATCGGGGCCGGACACTGCGACGTCGAAAGCCCGATGTTGGGCGAAGCGTGGCATCTGGAGCCCGGGGATCTGGTGGTATTTCCCCACGGGGATCCGCATCGCCTGCGTGCCGCGCCGAACAGTGACGCGCCGTTCACCAGCATGATCTGCGGCGAGCTGCATTTCTCCGACCATGCCCATCACCCGCTCCGACACGCGTTGCCCGGCTGTTTTGTCGTCCGCGCGGCGCAGGCCGACCCGCTGTTCGGCAACTTGTCGCGCATGATGATCGACCTGATCCGAAGCCGCCTGCCCGGCCGTCAGGTGCTGTTGAACAAGCTCGCCGACACGCTCTTTACCCTCGCCATTTGCGATGTCGCTCACCGCCACACCGAGCGTCGCGGCCTGTTTTCCGCCCTGACCGATGCGCGCATCTGCAAGGTATTGCAGGCGGTGCACGAAAATCCGGGGCACCCCTGGACGATGCAGACCATGGCCTCGCTGGCATGCATGTCGCGTTCGGCCTTCGCCGAACGCTTCGCGCAGCTCATGAAAGTGCCGCCGATGCAGTACGTCACCCAATGGCGCGTCAACGTGGCCGAACGCCTGTTACAGGACCGGCAATTGTCGGTCGCATCGATCGCCGAGCGGCTGGGCTACAGCAGCGAAGCCGCATTCAGGCGACTGTTCAAACGCGTCAGCGGTATCTGCCCCGGCCGTATCCGCGCCGGCCATCAGCACCCGGGCATACACCATCAGGTGCGCATGGATGCACCGCGGGATGCGCGCCCCTCCTTGATTTCCGCCTAGGGATGCTCTGATCCATCGTACGTAGGTGTCATCCAGCCGCAAGGACGCAAAAAATTGTGCCGGCCCGCGCCTGTGGCCGCACGCCTGAAACGTGGCATCATTTCTCGAAGCGCCGCCAAGAGCGCTCGGCTTGGTGTTGCCCTGCCTCGATAGATGAACGGCTCGATCCGTCTATCCGGCGCGGTTCTCATGGCATTGAAGGAGATCGGCGGAATGGCATCTTTTCGAAGCGGCAGGGACAGCGGCGCCGCAACGCCTGCTCGCCCTGCGCTTGCACGGCGTGTCCGCAGCGGTGCCGGCCCGATTACCGCACGCAATCTGCACGGACATGTGGTGCAAGTACTTGGGCAGCGCATCGTGAGCGGCGCGCTCAAGCAGGGCGAAGTGCTGCCGCCGGAAGCCGCCATGGCCGAGGAGATGGACGTCAGCCGCACCTCGCTGCGCGAAGCCATGAAAGTGCTGTCGGCCAAAGGCCTGGTGGAAGCGCGCCCGAAAGTAGGCACGCGCGTGCGCGATGCGCGCTTCTGGAACCAGCTCGACGCGGACGTGCTTGCATGGCGCTGCAGCTCCATGCCCACCGCGGATTTCGTGCAAAAGCTGTCCGAAATGCGCGAGATCATCGAGCCGGCTGCCGCGGCCAGCGCGGCGCGTCATCGTAGTGTCACGCAATTGAAGCGCATGCAGACCGCGTTCGATGCCATGGAAGCGGCGCCCGATCCGGAAGCGTGGACCACCGCGGACATCGACTTCCACGAAGCGATTCTGGCCGCCACCGGCAACGAATTGCTGATCTCGCTGTTTTCGGTGATCGAGACCGCGCTCAGCAGTTATTTCACCATGTCGGCGCGCACCGCCGTCAATTTCAAATACTCCCTGCCTCAACATCGCTCGGTGCTCTACGCCATTCGCGACAAGCAACCGGATGTGGCGCACAAAGCCATGCTGAAACTGATCGCCGATGCGCGGGAAAATTTGACCAGCAAGCGTCGCGGCAAAGCATGATGTGCATCGAGACGAGGCGACACCTCCTATCAATCGGCTTGACGATCTCGATGTAATCCAGATCGAGGACCTGTTCGGCACCGTCCATCACGATCGCGGACACCATCGCACGTGTCATGCGACTTGGCGCCGAGTTCTCGCTATCGTGAATTTGTTGCCAATGCGCCTGCGTGCTTGCTGGTCGCCGCGCTATGCCGCGACCAGCAAACATCCATCATGAATGGCTGATGCGGTATATAACGGTGCTGTGCGCCACCAGGTGCGCCTTGATCGAGCCATCGCCCGTTGTTTCCGCATGGGTCCAAAGATCGCGCAGGCGATAGTGCGTGGCTTGCTTCAAACCTAGCTCGGCCGCACCTACGCTGACATCGCGCGGGGTATCGGTCTCGTTGAACACGGCTACGGCCTCACTGCCGTCAGCCAGCGGTTTGACAATCACATGGATGCCGTCCGCGTCGCGCACTTGCTTGCCTTGTACGCCAAGCGAATCCTGATCTACCGCAATCACCTCTTTGTTGAGCAAGATCTGTAGCGCATCCGGCTTGATCGTTCGCAGGTCGGTGCCGATCAAGAGCGGCGCCGCCATGACGGCCCACAAACTGAAGTGGCTGCGATATTCGATATCGGTCATACCGCCGTTGCCGACTTCGAGCATGTCCGGATCGTTGTAGTGACCAGGCGTCGCGTAGTGATCCAACACAACGTTCTGTTTGAAATTTTTCAGCATCGAGGCATAGCTGTCGCTGATATCGCCGGTGGTGCGCCAGGAACCGGCATCGACCGGCGGCTTGCCGGCCCACAACCAGGGTTTGTTTTCGCCCCACTCGCACACGCTGTAGAAGATCGGGCGACCAGTGGCGCGCAACGCTTCGGCCATCGCCGTGTAACGTTTGACGGCATCGACCTTCTGGTTGTTGCAATTGTCGTATTTCAGGTAATCAACGCCCCACGAGGCGACGGTCGCGGCGTCCTGCTTTTCATGGCCCAGGCCGCCGGGAAAGCCGCGGTTTTCCTGCAGTGGCTCGCACGTGGACGTGCCGGCGCTGGAATACAAGCCGAACTTCAGGCCATGCTGATGGATGTAATCGGCTAGCGCTTTGATGCCGTGAGGGAAGCGCTTGGGATTGGGCTCGAGGTTGCCGTTCTTGTCGCGCTGCCAGTTGGCCCAGCAATCGTCGATGTTGACATAGGTATAACCGGCATCGCGCAAACCCAGGCTGATGAACTTGTCGGCGATGCCGCGGATCATCGCTTCGTTGAATTCGTCGCGGCAATGCGTGGAATTCCAGTTGTTGAAACCCATCTGCGGCGGTGCCGCTTGCACATCGGAGGCAGGGGCGACACCTGCCACGACGGCTACAACGACTACGAGGGAAACGGCGATGCGCCGCAGACATGCAGGGGAAGCCATCATCGATTTTCTCCACCTCTTGAAAACAGGATCAAATACCAAGGGTTCATAGTGCCTGCTTGGGCGTACCCAGCATCGGCTGTTTCAACGTTCGCAACGAGGGTTGGCCTTCGGTCAGAAGATCCAGCACAACGAGTCGATTGTCACTGGGTTTCAGCCATGCTCCCGGTACGTACAACGTACGCTGCGGCCCAATGTTCCAGAAGCGGCCGAGCGGATGTCCGTTGATCCAGACCAGACCTTTACCCAGGCCCTTGGTGTCCAGAAAGGTATCGGCGTTGGCCGTGCCCGATGCCGGCGCATTGAACGTCGCGCGATAGATGCATGGCGCATGGCGGCACGGACCACGCGTGTATGGCATGTTGTCGTCTTCGGCGAAAGGCAGGGCATAGATTTGCCAATCGAGCAGATTCTTTCCTTGCAGCGTGACTGCACCGAGGATGCCTTTGCGTTCATTGGGCAGCTTCTCGCCGAAATTGATGCGGCCGTCGTTCTGTACCAGAACATCCAAGGTGTCGCCCTTGCTGAGTTTCACGGTGAGCGAACTCTGCTTCAGGCGGCGATCGAGCGTGCCGATGCGTTTGCCGTCGACATAGACCAATGCGTAGTCGTGCAGGCCTTCGATATGCAAGGTGCCCGACGCATCGGCGTCTATGCGTTTGCGATAGAGGATGTCGCCGTAGGATTCCCCAAGTTCCTCCATGGTCTTGAGTTCGTGCGACGCCGTAGGGGCCGGCAGCGCATCCCACAACGACCGCGATTCGTCCAGCTTGATGCTGTTGATGGCTTGCGTTGCAGGGGTTGGTGGCACGGGTGGCGGCGTATTGCCGGTGGCCTGGGCAATCACTCTGCGCAATGCGTAGTACTTCGGCGTGGGGCGACCGCTTTCGTCCAGTGGGCTGTCGTAGTCGTAGCTGGTCACGTCGGGTTGATAACTGTTGTCGTCCCAGTTGGCACCGCTCATCCAGCCGAACGACGTGCCGCCGTGGAACATGTACAGGCTGACCGAATAACCTTGTTTCAGCATGCCAGCCAATTCGTTCGCCGCTTTGGTGGCATCGATCACGTAATGTGGACCACCCCAGTGATCGAACCAGCCCACCCAGTATTCGCCAACCATGTACGGACCACCGGGCTGCCAGGCGTGCAACTTGGCCAGCTTTTCCTGCGCATGACCGACACCGAAGTTGATTACCTTGAGCAGGTCCGGCATTGACGCCGGCTGCGATGCACTGTCGGAGGTATACAGCAGCGACGCGTCGAAACCGCTGTCGACGATGTCTTTGCGGATCTGCTGCAAGTAAGCGTCATTGTCCTTACCGAAGCTGCCGTATTCGTT
>DATJMR010000140.1:0-11047 GCA_035508595.1 Dyella sp. | reverse complement strand
AATTGCTGCAGACGCAGGCCGCGTTCGACAGCGTGGCGGCCGATTACGACGGCCCGCGCGGCAACAACGAGTTGATCCAGCGTATGCGGTTGGCCATGTGGGACACCGTGCGCAAAGAAGTGCCGCCTGGCGGAAGCGTGCTTGACCTGGGGTGCGGCACCGGTATCGATGCGGTCGAGTTTGCGCGTCGCGGTTACCGCGTGGTGGCCAGCGACTGGTCACCGCAGATGGTGGACCGCACGCGTGCTCGCGCGGCGGCGGCCCATTTGGAGCATCGTGTCACGTCCGTGCACGTCGGCGTTCATCAGCTCGACCGATTGGACGAGCGGTTCGACGGCATTTATTCGAACTTCGGTCCGCTCAATTGCGCGCCGGATTTAAGCCGCGTGGCCGCCGAATGCATGCGTCTGCTACGCCCGGGCGGCAAGCTGGTTTTCTCGGTAATAGGGCGCCTGTGTCCGTGGGAACTGGCACATTACGGCGCTCGCGGTCGTTTCAAGCGCGCGGGCGTTCGAGCAAGGCGCGGTGCGACGGCGGTGGGTATGAACCGCCACACGATCTGGACGTACTACTACTTTCCGCGCGAATTTTATCGTGCTTTCAGCGATCACTTTACGTTGGAGAGTTACCGCGCGCTGAGTTTGTTTGTACCGCCGCCTTATCTGGTGGATTACTACCGCCGTCATCGCGCATGGTGCGAGCGTTTGGGCAGGCTGGACGATCGTTTTGGCAGCCTGCCGTTTTTTCGCGATATGGGCGATCATTTTCTGATGGTCATGCGTCGGCGTTGATGTATGTGCCCGCCTGACGCTGCGACCAACATCAGCATTCACGGCGCGGTTTCGGTCACGCCCGAAAGCGTGATGCGTGCCCCGTTGCCGATAAGGGCAGGGCGTATTGCGCCTTGCTCTCCGGCTGGCGCTTACCGTGTGGATCTTCGCGATCACTGCCTGTTTCCCGGCTTGATCAACGCGCACGAACATTTGCCTATCAATGCCGTGCCGCCGCTGCCGGCGCCGGAACCGTTTCCCAACAGCTATGCCTGGATCCGAGCGTTTCAGGCGCACTTCCACACGCCCGCCGTGGCACAGGCGCTGCAGATTCCGAAAGCTTTGCGGTATCGGCACGGCGCGCTGAAAAACCTGCTTGCCGGCACGACGTGCGTCGCGCATCACGATCCGTGGCACCCGGCGCTCGACGCGGCGGATTTTCCGATTACGGTGCTGCGTGATTACGGCTGGAGCTACGCGTTGGGGTGGTCCGAATACGGTCCTCCGGCGCAACAGAGCTTTGCCGCAACGCCCGACGAGTGGCCTTGGTTTATTCATCTGGCCGAAGGCACCGATGACGCTGCGCAAGCCGAGCTGGAAGCACTGCATGAGTTGGGATGCCTGGGACCGAACAGTGTGCTGATTCACGGCGTGGGCTTGCGGGAGCAGGACATCGACCAGGTGCTTGCGCGCGGTGCCGCGGTGGTGTGGTGTCCGCACAGCAATCGCATCTTGCTTGGTGCCACGCTCGATCCGTCTCGACTGTATGCGGCAGGCAGGCTGGCATTGGGCAGCGATTCGCGCCTCAGCGGCGCGCGCGATCTGCTCGACGAACTGCGCGAAGCCGGCCGTGTGTCGAATCTTTCCGCCAAACAATTGCTGGCCTTGGTGACGACGCACGCCGCGCGCATTCTCAGGTTGTCCTGGCGCGGCGACCTTTTGCCAGGCGCACCGGCGGATCTGGTGATTGTCGAAGATCGTTACAGCGATGTGGCGCGCAATCTGGTAGGTGTCGAACGCAGCCAGATTCGCGCCGTGGTAAGGGATGGCGTTCCTCGCATCGCCGATCCGGATTTCGAAGAATGGTTTGCGTTCGCAGGCATCGATACCGTGCGCGTGCTGCTGGACGGGAGACCGAAATTGTTGGACCGAGCATTGGCTGATCCGGCATTGATGGCGCTCGAGCCCGGGCTGGAATCCGCGATGGGGCGAGAACAAAGCGATGTGCCTATCGCCTTCGAGGCGAGGTGCTGCCCATGACGCGCGTGCCGATACTGGAGCCTTCCCAGGCCTATACGCTATGGGCGCCGAGTTACCCGGCGCATGCGCACAACCCCGTGATGCAAGCGGAACAGCGCGCCATGTTGTCGCTGATGCCGGCGACGCTGCAAGGTCAATCCGTGCTCGATGCGGGATGCGGAAGCGGGCGCTACATGTTGCAAATGCTTCGACGAGGCGCCTCGCGCGGTACGGGCATCGACCTTTCCTCGGCGATGCTGGCGCGTGCGCGCACCGAGTTGGCCGATCATGGACATCGCGATAGGGTCCAGTTGATGCAAGGCAGTTTGATGGCCTTGCCGGTGTTGGATGCCTACGCCGATACGACTGCATGCGGGCTGGTCGTCGGGCATCTGGAAAACCTGCAGCAGGCTTTGGGCGAGCTGCGACGCGCCACTCGCCCCGGCGGAACGATCCTGTGCAGCGATGTGCATCCGACCGGGCATGCGCTGGGTTGGCTGCGCGATTTCAAATCCGAAGGTCGTCGCTACGCGGTGCGTCATACGCCGCATCTTTACAGCCATTGGCATGCCGCGTGCGCCGCGCTCGATCTTTCGATCGAATCGGTTTGCGAGCCCATGCTAGACCCTGCCGATATACCTGCCGGAGCCCGATTCGATCGCGTCGCGCTGGAAGTTCCCGTTGCCTTGGTCTTTCGATTGAGGCGGATGTCTTGAATCTCTTTTTTGTAGCCACGCCATGAGCCGCGCGTCCAATACATTGCTGATCAATCCCACTATCACCTCGCGCTCCAGCGCACGGTTTCCGTTGTCGCTGCTGCACCTGTCCGCGGCGTTGGATAAAACCGGGAGCAGCCAGATTATCGACGGCAACGTGGATCGCGATGTCGTTGGCGAAACCTTGAGCGCGTTGCGTAGGCGGGCTTTCGATGCCGTGGGCATCAGCGTGATGGGCGGCCCGCAAATGGCACCGGCCATCGCGGTATCCCAAGCCGTTCGCGAGCACTTTCCCAACCTGCCCATTGTTTGGGGAGGTTACTTTCCGACCTTGTATACCGACGTCGCGCTGGCAGCGCCGTATGTCGATTACGCGATCCGTGGGCAAGGCGAGGAAAGCATGTCGGAATTGATCGCGGCGCTTCATCGTCGTGAAGCTTCGGCGCCGGAGAGCATTGCCGGGCTATCCTGGAAACGCGATGGCGCCGTGGTGCACAACCCAAGCCGGCGCATCTCGTTTCATCAGACCGCTTCGGTGCTTGATTACGACAAACTTGGCGACCCGCGACGCTACCTGGCACATACGTTTCTCGGGCGGCGTACCGCTGCGCATCAGGCCGCCATCGGTTGCCGTTTTCGATGCACCTTTTGCGGCGTGGCCGCGATGTTCGGCGGCACGACGGCGTTGCCCGCCGCCGTGCAGCTCGAGCGCGATCTTGGCTATTTGAAACATCAGCTGGGTGCCGATTCGATTCAGTTTTTCGATCACAACTTTTTCGACCGCGAAGAGGACATGATTCCGCTTTTGGAAGTGATGGCACGGCTCCAATTGCCATGGTGGTGCTACGCACGGTCGGATGCACTGCTGAAGTTGTCCGAATCGTCGTGGCGACTGGTGCGTAAAAGCCACCTGCGCATGGCGTATATCGGTGCGGAGTCGCCCAGCGGACAGATGTTGAAGGAAATCCGCAAGGGTACCCGGCCGAATCAAACGCTGGAGGTGGCCGAGCTTTGCCGACGCCACGGCGTCGTGCCCGAACTTTCCTTTATGGTGGCGCCGCCGGAAAACACAGAGGAGGAAACGGAGCGTACGTTCGAGTTCATTCGCGAGCTGAAGCGCATCAATCCCGCTTCGGAAATCATCGTCTATGTCTATACGCCGTTGCCCGACAGCAGCCGGCACGAGAAGGATCGCGGCAAGCATCCTTCGTCGCCGCTGCTCGATCTGAACGGCGAACCGGTGGTGTTTCCGAAAACGCCCGAGGAGTGGACGCAGCAACGCTGGGTCGATTACGCGTGCCATGCCGATGCGCCGTGGCTTACCGACAAACTCCGCAGCCGCATTCGGGATTTTGTGACGGTATTGCGCTGCCGGTTTCCGACCGCGCAGGACATGCGCTCGCCGCCATGGGCGAAACGTGCGTTGAGTACCGCAGCCTCGTGGCGTTATCGCTATCGCCGATACGACCGTCCGTGGGAGCTGAAGCTGGCCGACCGTCTGGTGAAGCTGCGTATGCCGCAGGTATCGGGTTTGTAGCGCGATGCCGACGTTGCACGTCGCACAGGTGAATTTTTTTCCTGCGCCGAGCTCGCTCGCACTGGCCGAGGTGCTGGAGCGATGGCCTTCGCTGGCGGATATCGCCGAGGCCGTGGGCAGCGCCGGCGTGCGGGTGTCGGTGATCCAGGCCGGCGAACGCAGCGAGCGGCTTACGCGAAACGGTATCGATTATCACCTGGTGGATGTTCGCCCATCGGATCGCGCCGTCGAGCAGGGGCATCGACTCGCCGAATGGATCAACGAGATCGAGGCCGATGTGTTGCATGTGCATGGCTTGGGCTTCGCTGAAGAGGCATCGGCCGTATCGCGGTATCTGCCCGAGCTCCCCATCTTGTTTCAGGATCACGCCGATCGACCGCCGCCTTGGTGGCAACGCAACCCATGGCGAAGCTGGTACAGCTGTGCTTCCGCGGTCGCATTCACGGCGCCGGAACTCGCCCGGCCGTTCACCCGCGCGGGGTTGTTCAAACCAAAGACGCACGTGTTCGCGATTCCTGAATCCAGCAGCCGCTTCACGCCCGGCAGCCGCGCACTGGCGCGTGCAGAGACCGGACTGTATGGCGACCCGTGCGTTCTTTGGGTTGGCCATCTGAACGAGGGCAAGGATCCGCTGGTGGTCTTGGACGGTTTGGCCCGAGCCGCCTCGCGTATGCCCGGCATACGCCTGTGGTGCGCGTTCGGAAGCGATGCGCTGCTCGACCGAATGCAGCGGCGCATCGAGCGCGATCCGCAACTGCAGGGTCGTGTGCATCTGCTTGGCAAGGTGGAACATGCACGGGTGGAATCGTTGATGCGCGCCGCCGATGTGTTTGTGTCGGCCAGCCGCGCCGAGAGTTGCGGTTACGCGTTGTTGGAAGCGATGGCCTGCGGCCTGCCGCCGGTCGTGACGGATATTCCTTCGTTTCGCGCGTTGACCGGCAACGGTCGCATCGGTCGGCTGTGGCCGCGCGGCGATGCGCAGAAGCTGTCCGAAGCGTTGATGTCCGTGACCAGAAACCGACCGAATTGCAAGCAGATACGCGCGCACTTCGACGCATCGCTGTCCTTTACGGCGGTCGGACGCCAATGGGCGCAGGCTTACGTGCAAGTGTTGGAAAGCCGGTGCGGGAGAGTGACGTGAAGATCGCGCTGGTCGTGCCCGGCGGCGTGGATCGAACCGGAGAATATCGCGTGATTCCGGCATTGCTTGCCTTGATCGAGCGATTGGCGCGAACGCACGAGCTGCATGTCTTTGCGCTGCATCAGGAAAAGCGTGCGGGAAGCTGGCAGCTGCTTGGCGCCACGGTGCACAACATCGGCGACAAGGGAACGCGGCTGCGCGCCGTAAAGGCCGTTCGCGACGAACATCTGCGCGCGCCGTTCGATATGGTGCATGCGATCTTTTCGGGTTCTTGCAGCTTTGTCGCCGTGGCCGCCGCGAAGCTGCTTCGCTTGCCGAGCCTGGTGCATATTGCCGGTGGCGAACTCGTCGCGCTGCACGATATCGGATATGGCGGACGTCGAACGTGGAAAGGGCGCTTGCGCGAGGCCGTGATATTGCGGATGGCCGATGGCGTGACCGCCGCCAGTTCGCCGATCGTCGAATCGCTGCGTGTGCTTGGGATCAAGGCGTCACGCGTGCCGCTTGGTGTGGACCTGCGCGCGTGGCCGCCGGTCGCGCCGCGGCCACGCCGCACCGCCGAAGCGAAGCTGGTTCATGTCGCCAGCCTCAACCGCGTCAAGGATCAGCCGACGTTGCTACGCGCCTTGGCGACTCTGGCGAACATGGGAGTGGCTTTTCGCATGGACATCGTGGGTGTAGACACGTTGCAAGGCGAAATGCATCGGCTCGTTGCGGAGCTTGGGCTGATGCCATACGTTCGCTTTCTCGGCTTCAAAACCCAGCAGGAGCTGTGCCCGATACTGGCATCGGCCGATGTGCTGGTGATGTCGTCCTTGCACGAAGCCGGTCCGCTGGTTGCGCTGGAAGCGGCCGCGTTGGGTGTGCCGACCGTCGGCACGGCGGTGGGACATCTCGCCGAATGGTCGCCCAGGGCGGCGTTGGCCGTACCGGTGGGCGATTGGAAGGCGTTGGCCGATGCGATCCACAAGGTGGTGACGGATGAGGCATGTCGGCAGCAGTTGGCGGAGCGGGCGCAACGTCGAGCGATCGTGGAAGATGCGGATTACACCGCGCGTTCCTTTGAAGCGCTTTATAAAAAATGCAGGGCGCGGCGCTATACGGAGGGCGATTCCAGCGCGGCGCGCACGACGTAAAGCGTATCCATCCTTGGCACGGGGCGAATCAGCCGCGTGAGTATGCGCCGCCATGGCTTCGTACGGACCCAATGATGTCCTTGAAGCCAGACTTGCGTGCGCACCATGTCGGCGCGTTCTTTCACGGCTTCTTTCGTGGGCCTGACGCGGCGGCCGACATAGCGGCCGACTTCGCGCAGCGAGCGGCACCATTCGATGCCCGGCAGCGCTTGCAGCCATAGCGCCGAGCAGGAAACCCGGGTCAACGTCTGGCGACGCGACACGCGGTTCAGTATGGCTGGACATTCGTGCTCAAGCCTGGCCAGCAACGCCCTGGGAACGGCGTTTTTGTAATAGCGCGCGACCAGACGAAGCGGCGGCAATGCCCACCACGGGTTGTCGTTGGATTCGTCCTCCCACAACACGTGCCAGTCGCTTTGCGTCATGCGCGTGGCTAGCAGGGAGATATCGTTCAAGTGCATCAGGCGAAGGCTGCGGCCGCAGATATTTCCGGCTGCATGGAGCAGAAGATGGCTCATCAATGCGCCCATCGACGGATAAGCATTGATCCCTGCATGCGGCTGCAGCGGATAGATCCTTTCGGTGATATCCACCGCCGAGACGGGCAATCGCTCCTGGATATGCGTGTGCAGTTCGATGTTGACGGGGGTATCGCGATGTTCGCCCAAACCTGCCATGGGCTCGCTGTCGGACGGCTTGAAGGTGCGATGTTTCCACTGTGCAAACGACTCGATGTAGCCGAGTTCTTGCAACATGACTGCCGCGCGCTCCGCATCGTCTTCGTGAACAAGTAGATCAATGTCGGCCATGGGGCGATCGCCGGGCGTATAAATTCCGATGGCGTGCAACGCGGACCCTTTCAAGGGAACGACGGCCAACCCGACGGCCTGCGCGTAGATATCGATACTTTTCAACGTGGATGCGATGCGTTGATACCGGTGCGCGACGTGTTCGCGCTGCGAATCCAGAAATTGCCGCCATGCCGGGTTTTGCCAAGTGGAAAACCTGGAGAGCAAGGGGGACACGCCGTGCGCGGTGGCGGCTGCCATCGCCAATCGCCATTCGACATCGGTCCAGTCGGGCGTGGTGCCGCCGGGGCGCGCGGCGGCCAGCTCGGTGGCGAGTGCTTCAGTCGTGCGCCGCAAGCCGGATCTAACGGTTTTGAGCGACGGCGACGCGAGGTGCTGGGCGGTCATGTTCGGATGCGGCGGTCAGTGCGGAGGTGGTTGTGCTTTGGGTGCGATGGGCTTGCTCGTCGGCGATCAGTGCCTCCCACCGAGCGTCGAATTGGGCGAACTTGCGCGCATAATCGTCAGGCGGTGCATGCGGCTGAGTCAGTTGAAGCGTGGTCTGCTCATGCAACAAATCGCGCACGCGGCGGTAGAAATCCGAGTTGTACGCGCCGCGGAACATCATGGACAGATCGTCGCTATCCAGCCAATGCGTTTTCTCGCCGAGCTGCGCTTTGACTTGCTCGTAGAACTTGGTGCCGGGCAACGGATAGGAAACGCTCACGCCGATATCGTCGGGCATGGCGCGCGAAACCAAGTCGCGCGTCGCGAGCAGATCGTCCAGTTGTTCGCCCAGATACCCGAGCTGGATAAAGAAGCCCACGCGTATGCCGTGTTTGCCCAACCGTTCGCGGGCTTGGATAAGGCTGGCGACGGTGGTGCCTTTGTTCATGGCATTCAAAACACGCTGGCTGCCGCTTTCCGCGCCAATCCAGGCTTCCGCGCAGCCTGCCTGTTTCAGCGCGGCGGCCATCCGCTCGCTGATCAGATCGGCGCGCGTCTGGATAGTGAAGGGGATCGATCCATCCTCGGCGCTGAGCGCATCGGCGAACGTGGTCACCCAGTCGATATGGAAGCCGAAGATGTCGTCGGCCATCCAGATGTGGTCGGGATTGAAGGTGCGTTTGAGGTAGATCATTTCCGCCGCGACGTCCTGCGGGCTGCGCTGTCGATAATGATTTCCCCAGATCGGCTTTGCGCACCAGTTGCATCGGAACGGACAACCGCGCGATGCGGCCATGTTGAGGCTGAAATAACCGTGGCGTGCACGCCATAGGGTACGGTAGCGTTCGATATCGATCAGATCCCACGCAGGCGGATCGACCAGGCGAAGATCCGGCGGCTGCACGCCGATACGCACCACTTGCGTCTGTCCGCTCTCGAGCGTGGCGACGCCACGGATGCCTGCGGTCCAGGCGCTCGCATCCATGGCGGGATTGCTTTCCAGCCGTTGCATCAGCTCGGTGAGCGCGGCAACACCCTCGCCCAGCAGAACGGCGTGCGCGCCGGCTTTGAGGAAAGCGTCGGGAAGATCGGAGGCATCGGACCCGGCGACGACAACGCGGCATCCGCGCGCACGCGCATGCGCGATCATTTCGCACGCCGCCTCGCGCATGCGGCTGAGGCACATCTTGGTGAGGTAATTGAAATTATCTTCGTAGATGACCACGACCTCGGGTTGCGCGACTTGCAGCGACGCAACGTATTCGTCGACGCCCTCGGCCAGCATGCTGTCAAATAGCGACACGGCATGGCCCATCCCCCGAAGAAGCGCAGCGATCTGAATAGTGGCGAGCGGCGGATAAGGCTTGCCGCGCTCCCACTGTTTTCGGTCGAACCTGAGAAAATAGGAATGGCTGACCTGTATGTTGAGCATCGGGGAGTAGGCCTCAGTCGCTGCCGTGATGAGCAGTCGTCATGCCGCTTTCGCACGGGCATGGCGCTGTGTTGTGTTTGGAGGTGAGTGCCCCGGCGTGCGTGCGAGGTTGCGTGGGCCGGCATTCGGGGCGGATGCAACCTTTCGTTTCGGCGCTAGCACTCACCTGTCACCGCAGGCGTTCGCTCAACGACGATGACCTTGAATCCCTCACGCGACGCCGCTATCGACCCGTTTGGCGAGCGACGGCGTTATCCGTATGCGATGACCAAACCGGTGCTGGGCGCACGCTTTCGTTTTGAAAGCACCAGCTTGGCTTTGCTTGATGTGGCCGAGGCCGCGTATGGCGGTTTGCCGCCGTGCCAATGGCCGGATGCGACACCCGAATTTCGGATCGAATTGCGGCTGCAACGCAGAGCGCCGTGTTACGCCAGTGAACCGCCGCCGATGCAGATGCAATCGGGCGCCGGTGTGCTTTGCGGTGTTGTGGATGCTTTCAATTACGTGGTGATCACGGCCACGGAGCGCCGCGCTTTGATCGTGGCGTCGGAAGACATGCTCGCGCATGCCTATCATCTGCGTTATGAACTGATCGAATTTGCCGTCTTTACGTTGGCGACACGTGGTCTGGGCCTGGTCCCGCTACATGGTGCTTGCGTAGGTTTGGGCGGACGCGGCTTGCTGCTTTTGGGTGCGAGTGGAGCAGGCAAGTCCACGCTGGCGTTGCATTGTTTGCTGCAAGGTTTTGACGTGTTGGCTGAAGATGCCGTTTTCGTGCGGCCCGATCCGCTGCTTGCCGTGGGTGTCGGCAACTATCTGCACGTACAGCCGCATGCGCTCTCTTTGGTCGGCGACGATGCCGCCCGGCGCTGGATCAACCAATCGCCGGTTATCCGGCGTCGAAGCGGTGTCGAGAAATTCGAGGTCGATCTCAGGCGACGTGCTCCCAGCGGGCTTGCCGATGCGCCCATGCAGATCGCAGGCGTCGTGTTCGTATCCGGTCGGTTGTCGAGCAGCATAGAGGCATTGCTGACGCCGATTCCCGCGCGCGATGTGTTGCCTCGGCTTGCGACCGACCAACCGTACGCGACGGGTCAGCCGGGGTTCGAACGCTTCGCACGGCACATCGAGAGGCTGGGCGTGTACGAACTTCATCGTGGGCGGCATCCGGATGAATCCGTGGAGGCATTGCGCGGGCTTCTTTGCGATGCGTCGCGTGCGTCGTGCAAGCAATCGGTCGCGAGTGGATAGGCATGTCGAACCGTTCATCGTCCGCCGCAAGCATGTTGCAGTCGTTGGGTCGAACGCTCACTTCGGCTGAGTTGGCGAAAGTGGCGGCGTACGTGGCGCTTTCCGTCGTGGGAGCTTTTGCCGGCAGCCTGGCTGCGGTATGCCTGGTGCCATTGGTCCAACCGGGGCATGTGCTGGTGTTCGGGAACGGCATCGTCAACGCGCATAGCAGTGTCGAGAAGCAAATTGTGGTTTTTTCCGTCATTGCGTTGGCTTTTGCATTGTGCCGATGGGAGGCCGCAAGGCTAGGCGCGGAGCTGGTTAGTCGCTGCGCCATCAACCTGCGTGGCATGGTGCACGCACGTTTGATCGACGCACCGCTGGCATCGTTGTCCGACGCCACCTCGGCGGAGATCGCAAACGTGCTGACTCATAACGTCGAAATCATCGTCCAGGGGTACAGTGCGTCGTTGCAGTTGCTGATTGCGGCGGTTACCTCCATGGTCAGCGTGGGCTTTGCGTTGTGGGTGTCGCCGCCTTTGATGCTGGCGACCCCTTTGATTGCCGTGCTGGGTATTGTTGTTGCGCGCGCTTACGGTCGCGAGCAATCG
>DATJMR010000139.1:0-2707 GCA_035508595.1 Dyella sp. | reverse complement strand
TGCTTCTTCTTGCCGAACAGTCGCCGCCCGGCCAGCCATGCGAACGCGGTCGCGACCAGCGGCACCAGCAAATTGAAACCGGTATAGATGCCCAGGGCCCAGCCGCCGATCACGGCCACGATGCTTGCCACCCTGGTCGAGGAGCTGCCAAGGGCGCCATCGTGTGTCGATGCGGACCGCTTGGCGCGCATGGATTCTTCGGGATTCATGGGGAGCCCCCTGGGCGCGCAGCGTTATCGAACTGGGCGGTAGAAATCGCGCGCGCTGCTGCAAGCTTAATGCCTAGCGCAGTCAAATAGATGTCTACGGCTTCCGGTGTTGCCTCGGCGTCCGCCATGGCCACATAGGTATCCGGGCGAATCAGATACAGGGCATTGCGCGCCAGACCGGCGGCTTCATGCGCGGGTTGCCAATCGAAAACATGCAGCGGCAGCGCGTGGGCGGCGCACCCATCGCGCAGCGCCGCCGTGGCCGCGCCGTAGACATGCACCTGCCAGCACATGTCGGCCAGGCTGGCAAAATTGTCATGGCCGCCGATTGCCACCCACGGCAACCGGTCGCCGCCGTGCACCCCGCCCGCCGCACCCTTGCTCAACAGGCCTTCGCGGTAGTTGAGGGTGATCTGCGACACGGTGCGGAACAGAAATTCGCGCAGGCCCTCAAAGTGCAGCATGGCTGGGATCAGCACCGGCGCAAGCCGTGTGCGCACCACATCGGCCACGCGGCCTTCGGCGGTGGCGAAGCTGAAAACGCGATCCGTCGTCGCCACCAGCCGGCGTGCAAAACCAATGCGCTCTGCTTCGTAGCTATCGAGCAGGCGTTCGGGCGCATGGCCGGCTAAAACCGCGGCGAGTTTCCAGGCCAGATTGATCGCATCGCCGATGCCGGTGTTCATGCCCTGGCCCCCGGCGGGGCTATGGATGTGCGCGGCATCGCCGAGCAAGAACGCACGGCCTTTGCGGAAATGCTCGGTGACGCGATGGTGCACGCGATAAGTAGAAAACCAGTGCACCTGCTGCACCGACACCTTCAGATGCTCGATGGCGCGTGCGCTCACATCGTCGAAGCGCAGGGTTTCGGCGTGTTCCGCACGCTCGTCGCGCACGGTGCCGATCAAGCGTGCGCGGTGTTCGCCGGGTAGCGGAAAGACCGCTAGAAAATCGGCCTCGTCCAGGTCGATATGCAGTTGTCCGTCGAGCGATGGCCCGGAGGCGTCCACATCGGCCACATAGAACACCTGCTTGTACGTGCCGCCCGGAAAACCGGTGCCGATGGTCTCGCGCACCAGCGAACGCGCGCCGTCGCAACCGGCGAGGTAGGCGGCTTCCCATTCCCGTTCGCTACCGTCGGCGCCACGCAGGCGGGCGATCACCCGCTCGCCCTCCTCGACAAAGCCAACAAGCTCGGTTTGCCGTTGCACCGTTACGCCAAATTGTTCCAGTCGCTCAATCAGCAAGCGCTCATGCTGATCTTGCGCAAAGATCTGCAGGAACGGAAAAGGCGTGAGATCCGCACCCAGCGATTCGAACGCAACGCGCGCCCGCCGTTCACCCTTGACCCACAGATTCACCGCAGGGACTTGATGCCCGTGGGCAACCACCGCGTCGGCGAGATCCAGTTGCCGGTACAGCTCCAGCGTGCGCGCTTGCACCGCCAACGCTCGCGACGTGGTGCCGGGCGCGGCGGTTTTATCGATGATGTGCACCTTGACGCCAAGGCGGGTAAGCCACAGCGCGAGCACCAGCCCGGTGGGCCCTGCGCCGGTGATCAGGACATCGCTACGCATCGCGTGTACCTCGTGTGGGGACGACCGGCGCGGAGAGAGGTGCGCCGTCACTCGAGTTCCAGCTCGTAGCCTACTCCATCGGGCGATCGGATCGGCTCCCTGCCCGGGGCCGCCTGCTCCATTTTGCGACGCAGGTTCTTGATATGGATATGGCTGTCGACGGTGCGATCGGTGACCACGCAATGGTCCAGGTACGGATCGCCCAGGCCATGGGCGTATGGCGAAGCTCTTATGGTGACGACAATACATGGGAACTATCTACCCGCCATGGAGCAGGAACGGGCCCGCCGGGCGTTGGCCCAGCAGGAAAGAACGCATCCGCGATGCGAATGTTGTTTTCACGTTACCGCGTGCAGCGATGCCCAGCCGGCACGTTCAGCGCGTTTGGCCTGCGATCACAAGCTGACGCGCTACTCAATGGATCACGACGGATCAATGCAGTGATCTGCTTACCGCAACGTCCATGTTGCTTCCGGAAATCCATTGCCCGCGCTGCATGCTGAAAACTGCCCACAGCCCATCGCCATCCGTCTCAGGCGTACGGCAAACCTTGAGACTGCCAATAGCCGTTTGCAGCAGCCTGTCAAACGATGCGGCATCCAGCTCATCCGTGCAATGCAGTTCCTTCGCGAAATGAGGCAGCCCGATAGAAGCCCATTCCTCTTCCATCAAATCGAATATCGATGGATGGAACGAGAAGGTGACAGTCTGCGCGTCTCTGCGAACGCTGTAAGGGAACGAAACCATGCGAAGCCGCGGACAATTGCTACAGATGACCGTTTCGGCGTCCTGCATGGCAAATCCGAACGCCAGCATGCATTGCATGGGGCCGTCGGTGCCGCGGGCGTGCTCCAGCAGGTCGAACGCCTGCAACGGAATAACCCGCCAGTTGCTGCTTTCATCTTCGCCATAATGCTTGTT
>DATJMR010000138.1:0-5811 GCA_035508595.1 Dyella sp. | reverse complement strand
GAGCATGGCTGTCACGGCGAATGTCCGCTTCGACTACGCCAAGCACGACACTCACGCCGCCTCATTCCCCCGCCCATATCGAGCCGGCGACGTACCAACGTGCCGAGCAAAGGCAACACTAAACGTACTGGCTGAGCTATAACCCACACGCTCGGCAATCTGCGTGATTTCCAAGTCGTTGTCGCGCAACAAGCGCTTGGCGATCGCCATGCGCCACGCCAGCACGTATTCCATCGGTGCAAGGCCCACCGTTCGGCTGAAACGCGCAAAAAATGCGGAGCGCGAAAGCGAAGCTTCGCGGGCGAGTTCGATGATCGTCCACGCATGTTCGGGGCGTGCGTGGAATGCACGCAAGGCACAAGCTAATCGCTCGTCGGCCAGTCCGCGGGCGAGGCCGGGTGTGGCGGCGGTGCCATCGCCGCAACGAAGCGCCTCGATCAGCAAAACCTCTAGCAAGCGTTCAAGAACCAGCTCGCGCGCGAGACGCGCAGCGCGTGTTTCCTCACCCAGCATCTGCACCAGCGTGGCAAGGCGCGGCTCACCGCGAACGTGAATGACTTGCGGAAGCAATGGCACAAGCAGCTCCGCGTCGGGCGAACCAAAACTGCAATGTCCTACGCGCATGCGAAGGTCGGCAGGGCCATGCTGTTGACCCACGCGAAAATGGCCGTCGCCGATTTCAACGGGTGGGACCGCGTCATCCCCGTCAGGTGGCTCCAGACTCTCATTCACCAAACTGTGCCGTGCCGGCACCAAGAGAAAATCGCCTGCCTGCAGCGTCATGGCGGGGTGTCCGTCCACCGTCATCCGGCATTCGCCTTCCAGCACGGCGCAATAGAACGGTTCGCCGATGTCAGGGCGGCGAATCCGCCAGTGACCCGCGCCCTCGGCCAGCTTCGAAAACCGCGCCACGGGCTGAAGCAGCATCACCACTTCGGCTAAAGGGTCGACCATGACAGGACTATCGCAAAAGAATTAAAGACGTCTGAGTGTAGTACGTCTTGGCGCGGGCATCTATCTTCAGCATCTCCCTTCACCCCTGATGGAACCCAACATGCCCACCGTACTTATCACCGGCTGTTCGTCCGGCTTTGGCCTTGAGACCGCGCGGCTATTCCTCGACCGCGGTTGGAACGTCGTGGCCACCATGCGAAAACCCCAGCCGGATGTGTTGCCGGCATCCGACCGTTTGCGTGTGCTCGCCCTGGACATTACCGATCCAGACAGCGTCGCTCAGGTCATCGCCGACACCGGGCCTATCGACGTGCTCGTGAACAACGCCGGATTCGGCGCGCCCATTCCCGTCGAATTGACACCGATGGAGACGGCGCGTGCTTTATTCGAAACCAACACGCTGGGCACGCTGGCGATGACTCAAGCCGTGCTGCCTCAATTCCGCGCGCGGCGCGCGGGTGTGATTGTCAATGTGACTTCAACGGTCACACTCAAACCGTTGCCGCTGGTCGGCGTTTATCGCGCCAGCAAGGCGGCAGTGAACGCATTCACCGAATCGCTGGCGGCCGAAGTGGAGCCGTTCGATGTACGCGTTTGCCTGGTTCTGCCAGGGCGTTCGCCTGAAACGCGCTTCAGCGCCAAAGCGCACGAACATTTGCATGGCATGGACCATCCTGCCTACGCGCCGCTGTTCCAGCGCGTGCTTGCGCGCTTCCAAGACACATCTGGCCCGATCACTCACGCGCCCGACGTCGCCGAAGCGATATGGCGTGCTGCCACCGATCCCCAAACGCCGATGCGCATTGCCGCGGGCGCCGATGCCGAACAATGGATGGCGGAAGTGTGCTGACAAGGCGCCATCGAACACGCGATGCGCGACGAGCCGCCGCCGGCAAATACCACTCGAAAATCCTCTTGTATACCGGGCCGAATAACGCGAGCTAAGGGCGCTGAACCATGCTAGAGTCCGCGTGTTCAGCGCTTTTGCTTTCAGGTGCAAGCTCTGTTCATGGCCGCCCGCAGCGCTTGATTCCCGGTCCACCCAGGGGACATGCCCGATCAGGGAAAAGGCAACACTCACGAGGGAGTGTTGTGCGCCATGACACCCGTTTCCGCGACACCAGTCTGCCGATACCGCGCGTTTATCAGCTACAGCCACCAGGACAAATCCTGGGCGGCCTGGCTGCACAAGGCGCTGGAAACTTACGCGATCCCGAAGCAGCTGGTTGGCCGGAGCAACGCGACTGGTGTTGTTCCCAAACGCCTCGCGCCGATCTTCCGCGATCGCGACGAACTGGCCAGCGCCACCGATCTGGGGCGCAAGGTCAACGAAGCGCTGGCGCAATCGGAAAACCTGATCGTGATCTGTTCACCGCGCTCGGCCGCTTCGCGCTGGGTCGACGAGGAAGTATTGGCGTTTAAACGGCTGGGACGTAGCGAGCGCATTTTTTGTCTGATCATCGACGGCGAGCCGAACGCGAGCACTCTGCAGGGTCGCGAAACCGAAGAATGTTTCGCGCCGGCATTGCGTTATCGGCTTGGCAGCGACGGCACCTTGACCCGCGACCAAACCGAACCCATCGCCGCCGATGCGCGACCCGGCAAGGACGGCAAGACCAACGCCAAGCTGAAGCTGATCGCCGGCCTGCTGGATCTCGATTTCGATGCGTTGAAACGACGTGAGTTGAAACGACGCTACCGACGCATGGCCGCGCTGGCCACTTTGGCGTTGGTCGTGATGGCGATGACCACCACGCTGGCGATCGTCGCCATGCTCGCCCGCCACACCGCGGAGCGACGCCAGAAGCAGGCAGAAGACCTGGTCGGCTTCATGCTCGGCGACCTCAACGACAAGCTGTCGCAGGTGTCGCGCCTGGACATCATGGAAGCGGTCGACGACAAGGCCATGGCATATTTTCAGTCGCTGCCAACCACGGACGTCACCGATGAAGCGCTGGCACAACGTGCCAAGGCGCTCGAGAGAATCGGCAGCGTGCGCCTGGATCAAGGCCAACTGCCGGCGGCGATGCAGTCGTTTCAAGCCGCATCGAAGCTCGCCGCCACCTTGGCGGAGAAAACGCCGGCGGACCTCGCACGGCAGCTTGCCTATGCGCGGATATTGGCCTTTGTCGGCATGGATCATTGGTATCAGGGGCAACTGGACATGGCGCAACAAAGTTTCGACACGGCGCAGACAGTTTTGCTGCACGCCGCGCCCACGCACGCAAACGATCACACGCTGCAGTACGAGCTGGCGATGATCGACAACGATATCGGGCATGTGCTTGAGGCGCGCGGGCGGCTCGATGAAGCCACCGGTCCTTACCGCAGCTCATTGACGTTGTGCCAGAAACTGGTGGCAGCCAAGCCCGATAACAACGGATGGGCCGCGCAACTGGGCGATGCGCACAACAATCTGGGAAAACTTGCGCTGATGCATGGCGATCTTGCATCGGCCATCGCCGAGTACACGGCCGATGACGCCATCGAAACGGCGCTGATTGCGCGCGATCCAAGGGACAACGATCAGCGCGAGAACATGCTTAAAGTTCACGCCATTCTTGGACGAACCTTGGCACTGACCGGCGACATCGGGACGGGCATGCGCGACATGCAGCAGTCGGTCGATATGGCGACGCAGTTGACGGCAGTCGATCCGAACAACGCCAGCTTTCAAGAAGATCTCGCACTGTACGCCTCGCAATCAGGTCGACTACAGCGCTTGAGCGGCGATCTGCCTGCCGCGCAAAAGCTATCCGCACAGTCGCTGTCCATCTTGCTTGCCTTGACGAAAAAAGATCCGGCAAACGCCCAAACCCAGCGCGAATTGGCCGAAGCGAAGCTGGAGCAAGCCGAGCAATCGCGCGCGGCGGGTCAAACCGATGCCGCGCTTGCACAGGCACAGGCCGCGCTCGCGATACTCGACCCTTTGCTCGTCGAGCATCCGGACGATCGCGCCACCTTGCTGGCGAGTATGAGTGGGAAATTGCTGCTCGCGGCGGTGATCGGTGATGCGCAGACCGCGCAGACATTGCGCAACGACGCGTTGAACGCGTTGCAGGCGGTGAAAAGCGGACGCGACGATCCTCGCTTGCGGGCACTGCAGGTAGAAGCGTTGCTGGCGTTGGGGAAAAACGCCGACGCACAGCGCACGATCCAGCAACTGTGGAACGGCGGCTATCGAGACGCGGCATTGCTGAATGTGTTGCAACACCGACACATCGCCTATCCGGCCAACCCGGCATTCCAGCAGAAGCTCCTGGCGGCAACCGGGCAGGGCGCTAGCAAGTGAACGTGGACTGGCGACGACAGCTTGGACAAACACGACAACCCCACTTCTCATCATTAGGAGACGACCATGCCCAACGATCTTGACGTCTTGCTGAGTGTCACCCTGGATACAACCACTACACCGTGGTCGCTCGATGTGAATCAAGCCAACAATGCGAACCATCTCGATCCGGGTCCGCATCCACAACGCATCGTATGGACGTTGATCGAAAACGCCGCCTCGGGATCGTTCGTCGCGCTCGACGCTCCAGAGCCGGGTTTCGCATGGTCCGGCGCATCGCCGCCGCCCGGCATTTTCGATCATCTCCAGATCAGTCCGGCCAATATCAATCAATTGACGATGAAAGATCACCACCGTGGCGGCACGACGGCGGGCACCTGGATCTATATCCTGCGCGCCAGAATCGGGGAGACGATCTACTCGACGATCGCCAAGGCGCCCATAGGGCAGAACACAAACCCGACGATCAAAAATAACTAGCGATTGTTGCGCGCAGCAAAGCGTGCGTCGTAGGCTCGAACAAATGCGTCGAGGGCCTTTTGCTCTCGACGTTCCCGATTTATTCAATCCGGCTGCGCGCGCATGTCATCGCCATCGGTCCGCCCGAACATGGGAAGGTATCGGCCGAAGTTCAATTCGAAGTCGCTCGAAACACCGTAAGCCATACGGCGGAGCTTCACGCGACGCGCTTGAGCGCTGGGCGAGGCCAATGTCGAAAAAAACGTGTCTATGCTCGATTGGATCTCGGTGGCCGTCGGCGTGCCGAAGCGATTGATCTGAGCTTTTGCCGGCGCCAGCGTTTCACGATCGAACGAGGCCAGCCGCCGCGAGAGTGTCTCGACAAACGCGTCGAGGTCCTCATCGTCCAACGTGCGATTGACCAAGCCATATCGTTCGGCGATATCGGCATCAAAGTCATCCGCGCCGAGAACGAACTCGAGTGCCCGCGAGCGACCGATCAAACGGGGAAGCCATTCCATCGCTCCGCCACCCGGTACCAGTCCGACGCCGACTTCGGGGTTGCCAAACAGGGCGTTTTGCCGGCTGGCAAAGCGCATGTCGCAAGCCAGCACGAATTCGTTGCCGATGCCGCGTGCGCGGCCGCGAATCTTGGCGATGCTCACCACAGGCATGGATGAAAGGTGCAGCACAATGTCGCGCCAAATGCGTAGCACCTCGGGTCGTTCAACCGCTTTGGCGACGTCGAGATGGGCGACAAAAAAATCCGGATCCGCCGACTGGAACACGATGACCTTCACGGACGGGTCCGCCTCAAGCTCGGTCATCAACGTCGCCAATTCGTCTATCGTCGTGGGAACAAACATGTTGATGGGCGGGTTGCCGAAGGTAACCGTCCACCGCCCCGGATAGCTGCGGTCGATGTTGAACTGTGGAGGATCGGACATGGCGCATCTCCCAGGGCGTTGTGTCGCGTGGATGTGCATTGTTTGCCGCAGCGCGTTGTGGCGAGGTTGGCGTCCGCCGCGATCCTTACAAAGGCAGCTCCTCACCCGCCTGCTCGCGCCGGAGGTATTCGGCGTACCAGTCCGGCCAATTCTCATCGC
>DATJMR010000137.1:0-2716 GCA_035508595.1 Dyella sp. | reverse complement strand
CTCCGCTACTGGGAGCAGGAGTTTCCTGCGCTCAATCCGGTCAAGCGTCGCGGCAATCGCCGGTACTACCAGCGTCACGACGTGCTGATGATCCGCCAGATCCGGTCCCTGCTGTACGACGAAGGGTTCACCATCACCGGTGCCCGCGCTCGTCTGGAAGGCCCGCAGGCCCGGATGGAAGCCAGCATGTCGCACCAGATCGTGCGCCAAGTGCGCATGGAACTGGAAGAAGTGCTCGCACTGCTGCGCCGCTGAGCCAACCCTATCGGCACCCGCGCCGGTACTGCTACAATTTCTGTCTTTGCTGAATCAGTCGGGGCGTAGCGCAGCCTGGTAGCGCATTTGCCTGGGGGGCAAAGGGTCGTCGGTTCGAATCCGGCCGCCCCGACCAATTCGCAAAACATGTAAACGGCGCCCTGGGCGCCGTTTTTCGTTTCGGTACTTCGTCGCTATTTGGAACGGCAACACGCTAGTCTCAGCGCCAGTGAATCCACCGCGCAGGAAGGAGCTTGCACCATGCCGTCGAACACCTGTCACCCGAATGCCCCGCACGTCAAGCTGAAGGCGCCCGATTGGTACATGTCGTCGTTGATGATGGATCGCGCGCTCGATGCCGTTCTGCGCAGGGTCAAGAAGCTCGACCGCAACCACGACATTCCCTATCTCGCCGGCTACAGCCAGGACGGCAAAACCATCTACATCGATCGCCATTTGCCGAAGTCGTTCACGTTTCGCGGCCGTACGATCGATGTGGATCGCTTTTTGATCCTTCATGAGGAAGTGGAAAAGACACTGATCGATCAGCTGGGATTGCACTACCTGCATGCCCATCAGATCGCCACGCATGCGGAAGAGGCGGCGGTGCACGCGCAGCGTATTACGTGGAAGGCGTACGACCGCTTCATGCAAAAATACGTGAAGAAGATCGGCGACGAGCGCTTGAGCAAGGTGCCGGTGGATCTCGACCTTAAGCCGTATCGCGATTATCACGACTACGAGCTGCTGCAGCGCATGGAACAGCACCTCGAACAAAGAACGGGCTTTACCGCCAAGCAGAAAGCCGAGTTGAAATCCTATGCCGCCGCTTTTCGCGAGCAGATCCGCGTGCAACGGCAGCATGAAGTGCAAGGCGGGGTCGCCAAGCAAAGCAAGCCATCCGGCAGTAAGAAATCAACCGCAAAAACGGCAAAGTCAGGCAAGGCTGCGACGAAATCGCGAACGGCTGCCACGCGCAGCAAATAACTCTGAAGGACTGCCGCAAGAACAACGCGTGCGCGTTCAAGCGGTCTGCAAACGCCGGAGGTGTAAAGCTCCCGCGCGAGGTTGGCTGGGCACTTGCTCTGCCGAACCTCGGGTGGTTTCCTTATCGTTGAGCTTGAAGAACTCCACGCTTTGTACCAAGGCGCGCGCGCGAACCTGCACGGTATCGGCGGCGGCGGCGGCTTCTTCGACGAGCGCGGCGTTGTTCTGTGTCACCTCATCCATCTGACGCACGGCGCGATTGACCTGTTGAATGCCGTTCGCCTGTTCCATGCTCAGCGTGGCGATGGATTCCACGGTCTGCGTGACGCTATCCACGCTATCGAGCAATTTCCCGACCATGGATTCGGCGCGACCGATCATCTGCGTGCCGCTGCCGATGATCGATACGGATTCTTCGATCAACGCGCGAATCTCGCTCGATGCCGTGCGCGAGCTGCGCGCCAGCGACTGCACTTCGGCGGCCACGATGTTGAAGCCTTTGCCCGCTTCGCCGGCGCGCGCCGCCTCCACCGACGCGTTGAGCGCCAGAATATGCGTTTGCGTGGCGATGCGGTCCATCGTTTCGGTAATTTCCGAAATGCGGCTTGCCACGTCTTGTACCTGCGTCATGGCACTCACCGCTTCGGACATGGCCGCGCCGCTTTGACGTGCGATATCCGACGCCGATTCGGCCAGCCGGCTTGCTTCGTGCGCGCGCATGGCATTGCTGTTCACACTGGATGTGAACGCTTGCATGGATGCAGTGGTTTCTTCCAAGGCGGCAGCCTGTTCGCTGGTACGGGCCGAAAGATCTTGGTTGCCGGTCGCGATCTGCCGTGTCGAGGCGGATATTTCAGTCGAGCCGGCGCGAATAATGTTCACCACGCTGCGCAGCTGGCTGTTCATGACGCCCAGTGCGGACAGCAGTTTGCCGGTTTCGTCGCGACTGGCGGCCACCACGTCGGTGGAGAGGTCGCCCTTCGCCACCGCTTGCGCTACTTTTACGGCGCGTCCCAGCGGTGACGTAATGCTGTAGGCGAGCAGCCAGATAAAGACGGCGCCCGCGACCATCGCACAGAGCGCAACCGATATCAGCAGCATGCTCGCTTGCTTGAATGCCTCGCGGGTTTGCTCGTCGATGCGCTTGGATGCGGCATCCGCGCTTTGCTTCATGCCGGCAACGAGGCCGTCGATAGCCGTGGTCGGCGCACGGTCGATACCTGCCACCAGGCTATCGACAACGTGAACACTCTTTTCGTCTTTCGCATCGTAATGCTGGATGGCGGCGAGATACTTCGTACCCAGCTCTGCATGCGTGGCAATCGCGGCATCCACGCGATGCGTATCGAGACCCAGTCGGCTCATTTGCTGCTTGAGCGACACGAGATCGGTCGTGACCGCATCTGCTTGCTCGGCGAAGGCATCGTGATACTTCTTGAACGCATTGGCATCGGTGCCGCGCAACAGCAGGTCC
>DATJMR010000136.1:0-10100 GCA_035508595.1 Dyella sp. | reverse complement strand
ATCGACCTTGGCTTCGGCGCGGGCGATCGGCGCAGCGTCCGCATCCCACGGATAGTGGCGCGTCCCCGGGCCGAACGGATCGTGTCCGGCATTGCAGAAGCTGTGCCAGTAGCACACGGCGAAGCGCAGATGTTCGGCCATGGTTTTGTCGCCGATCTTCTTGCTGGCGTCGTAATGCTTGAACGCCAACGGATTGTCCGATTGGCGGCCCTCGAAAGGAATGCGGCCGATGCCCGGGAAATATTCGCGTTTTCCGATGAAGGGAGTGCTCATGTTGTTCAAGTCCTTGGCGATCAGTGAGAAGAATTAGGGGCGGCGGCGAATCAAATGGCGCTCGTGGTCTGGCGATTCGCGTAGAACGATTTGGCGATTTCCAGATGGCGCAGAAACTGTTGGTAGTGGTTTTGGTAAGCGGAAACGTTCCGAGCGTTGGGTTGCGCGGAAAGCTCCGGGGCGATCTGTACGTGTTCATGCGCGATAGCGGCGATATCGGTGTTTCCGCGGTTGGCGCATTCGTGCGCCCATAGCGCCTGCAATGCCGCGCCGAATGCCGCGCCCTCCGCTTGCACGGGCACTTCCACAGGAAGATTGAAAACGTCGGCCACCATCTGCCGCCATACGGCGCTGTGACTGCCGCCTCCGGTGAGGCGAATGGCATCGAAACGAAGGCCAGCCGATTGCCAGGCGTCGTAGCCGTTGCGCAACGCGTACGTGGCGCCTTCCATCGCAGCGCGATACGCGTTGCCACGCGTGAAATTGCTCACATCCATGCCTTGGAAACTGCCGCGCGCAGACGGCAAATCGGGCGTGCGCTCGCCGTTGAGGAACGGCAGCATCACCAATCCGTCGGCGCCGGGTGTGGTGGTGGCCATCACGGCATCGCCGTCGCGCGTGCTGAAACCGAACGCGCGCGCCACACTTTCGGTGGCTACGGTGCAATTCATCGTGCAGATCAACGGCAACCAGCCGCCGGTGGACGAGCAGAACGCGGCCCATCTGGCTTGGTCATCGACGACGGGATGATCCGCGTAGGCGAATAACGTGCCGGATGTGCCGAGGCTCATGCTCAGCATGCCCGGTACGACATTGCCCGTGCCGATCGCCGCCATCATGTTGTCGCCGCCGCCGGCGGAAACGCGCACGTTTTGCGGTACGCCGAGCTCGTCGGCAATCGCGGGCGCGATAGCAAAACTGGTGTCGGCTTCCACTAGCGGTGGCAGGCAGGCCGACAGATCGCGCGCCGGATCGGTTGCGCGCAGCATGTGCGGATTCCAACGGCGCGTGCGCACGTCCAGCCAACCCGTGCCGGATGCGTCACCGCATTCCATCCAGCGTTGGCCCGTGAGCCAGAAATTCACATAGTCGTGCGGCAACATGATGCTTGCCAGCTGCTGATAGGTTTCGGGCCGATGCTTACGCGTCCACGGCAACTTCGATGCGGTGTAACCGACCAGGATGGGATTGCCCGCCCATTCGATGCAGCGCTGCGCGCCGCCAACGGCTGCCGTGATGTCGTCGCACTCTTGCTGCGTGCTGGTGTCGCACCACAGCTTTGCAGTCGCCAGGACATCGCCGGCCGCATCGACGGGAACGAAACCGTGTTGTTGCCCCGACACGCCGATGGCGATCACCCGTGCACGCAGGCCGCGATCAAGTTTTGCGAAGCAGGCGCGGATGGCATAGATCCACCACTCCGCGTTTTGCTCGCGACTGCCATCGTTGTAGGCGATCAAATCGAGCGCATGCCCGTGCGTGGCAACGACTTGGCGCGCAGCCGGATCGTAGGCAACGAGTTTTACGCTTTGGGTGCCTACATCGAGTCCGACAACAAGGTTCATACGTAGTCCGTGGCCATAAAATGTTAGCGCTACCATTACGCTAACGGAGAAGCACCTGCCTGGCAAGATCAACGCACGTTGTTTGCCATAAAAAAAAGAAGGTGTGAAAAGCCAGACTCTACTTGCGATTTCGTGAAATGCCATGTTGCATTGCGATAACCGCGAGCGTTTTTACTCCGGCAAACGCTGAAAATCGCTGGGGTTGAACGTACGTTTGACGTGCGTGCTTGCGCTGCACCATGGGGAATACACCCAGGCGTGGCAAGGTTGGGCGCGGCAGCGCTCGCTTTGCAACACAAACCGGTATCAGCGCGGCGGCTGTTGCGTATCGTGGGCCAGGCTTCGCCGCCGGTCGCGAAGCCGGTCGATCAGTAGCGGGATCAGTGACAGCACGGCGAGCGCGCCGAGCGGAAGAATGACATCCGGATCGAAAAGCAGCCCAAGGCCGAGATGTTGCCCATGACTGAGCGCATGCCCCAGTCCGGCGCCGATCGATGTTTCGAAGGCCAGCATCACCGTGCCGCCGAGCCAAGTCGCGCCGAGAAATAGCCACAGCGGGCAACGAAACCAGGCGAGCGCCACGGTGACCAGACCAAAAGGCGCGACCGGAACCAGCCGTAAAAACATGGTGTACGCCATCGGATGGCGTTCGAAGCCGTGATGCAATTTATCGGCGATGGGTGGCGGATGTTTGCTCCCCGCACCGAACGCGTAACGACTGGCCAGAAACAAAACCAGCGAACCGAGGGTAAGGCCGATGGAGGAGTAAAGCGTTCCTTCCAAGATGCCGAACGCAAAGCCGCCAGCCAGAATGAGGATGATGGTGACGGGCACGCCCGTGCATGTGGCCAAAACGAGCAGGCTCGTATAAATCAGGCGCGTCATCCAGGGGTGCTCGGCGATATGCACGCGCATTTCGTGCTGGTGCGCCACCAGCTGCTCGGGATGAAGCCGGTCGAAGAGACCGGAAGACAGCAGCACCACGCCCGCCACGATGAGCAGCAACAAAGGAAGTGCGGCGCGCAACCGGCTCAATAGTGTTCCCCTGTTTCACCGTAGGCGGCCAGCACGGCGCGGGCCTGATCCCGAAGGATATCGCGCCTGACGGTAATGCCACGACGTTGCAGCTCGCCGATCCAGTCGGCGGGCAGAGGGCCTTCGTCGAATTCGGTAAGCGCCTCCACGTCTTCGCCGCGAGCGCCGATGAGCAAGGTGTCGACGCCCGCCCAGAAGGTGGCGCCGTAGCACTGGCAGCAAGGCTGCGCGCTGGTAGCGAGGGTGTAGTGGCCGCCTTGCTCGTTCAGGCGATAACTCGCCAGGCGTTGCTGTGCGGCCATGTAAGCCAGCATCTCGGCATGCGCGACCGAGCAGGTTTGCGATATCACGCGATTGGCCGCGGCGGCGATGATACGGCCGTGCTCATCGAACACCGCCGCGCCGAAAGGGCCACCCTGGCCATATTGAATGTTGCGTTGCGACAATTCGATCGCGAGCCCTACGCGCTCTTCGTCGGTGAGATAACGCCGACTCGTGTCGGCCACTTCATCGATCCAGGGCGGCAGAGTGAGATGAATCTGCAGCGGCAACATCATGCGCTTTGTTTGGCCCAGGTATCGCGCAACGTCACGGCGCGATTGAACACGGGTGTATCCGGGCGATGGTCGATGCGATCGGCCACGAAATAGCCCAGCCGCTCGAACTGGAAGCGCTGTTCGGGCGCGGCCTGCGCCGCAGAGGGTTCCAGCCAGCCGCGTACGATGCGCTTGGCATCCGGGTTGATATGTTCCAGCCAGGTCTTGCCGTCGCTTTCGTCGTCCGGCGTGGCTGCATTGAACAGGCGGTCGTACAGGCGGATTTCCGCGTTGATACCGTGCTTGGCGCTGACCCAGTGGATGGTGCCTTTCACCTTGCGATCGGCGCCGGGCAGGCCGGAGCGCGACTCCGGATCGAGCGTGCAATGCACCTCGCTCACGCTGCCGTCGGCGGCTTTGACGATGCTTTCGCATTTCACGATACCGACGCCGCGCAGGCGAACTTCGCCATCGGGCTTGAGACGATGAAACCCTTTGGGCGGCACTTCGGCGAAATCCTCGCGTTCGATCCACAGCTCACGCGAGAACGGTACCTGGCGCGTGCCGAAGGTTTCGTCTTTGGGGTGATTGGAAAACGTCAGCGATTCCTCGTGGCCTTCGGGCAGATTGGTGATCACCAGCTTCAGCGGATCGATCACGGCCATGCGGCGCGGTGCGATGGCGTCCAGGTCTTCGCGCACGCAGTTTTCCAGGATCGCGTAGTCGATCACGCTGTTCTGCTTGCTGATGCCCAGGCGCTCGATCAGCAGACGGATACCACCCGGCGTGAAGCCGCGGCGACGCAGGCCACGCAGCGTGTTCATGCGGGGGTCGTCCCAGCCTTCGACGAAACCTTCGTTCACCAGCTGGGCCAGCTTGCGCTTGCTGGTGATCATATAGCTCAGGTTGAGGCGGGAAAATTCAATCTGCCGCGGCTTGGCCGGTTCCGTGCGGAACCCGGCGTCGCGCATGTGCTGCCACAGTTCCGGGTGATGGGTCAGGTCGACGTTGTCCACGAACCAGTCGTAGAGCGGACGGTGATCTTCGAACTCCAGCGTGCACAGCGAATGCGTGATGCCTTCCAGCGCGTCCGACAGGCAGTGCGCGTAGTCGTACATCGGGTAGATCGGCCATGCGTCGCCGGTGTTCTGGTGCGTGACCTTGCGAATGCGATAGATCGCGGGGTCGCGCATGTTCATGTTGCCCGATGCCATGTCGATCTTCGCACGCAGCGTCTTGCTGCCGTCGGCGAATTCGCCTGCGCGCATGCGGCGGAACAGGTCGAGGTTTTCTTCGACGCTGCGATCGCGATGGGGCGAATGGCGGCCCGGTTCGGTAAGGGTGCCGCGGTATTCGCGCATTTCATCGGCGCTGAGATCGTCCACGTAAGCGTGGCCGTCTTCGATCAGCTTGATCGCCGCGCGATACAGAACTTCGAAGTAATCGGAGGCATGGCGCAGGTCGTGCCATTCGTAGCCCAGCCAGCGTACGTCGTCCTTGATGCCTTCGACGAATTCGGGGTCTTCCTTGCCGGGGTTGGTATCGTCCAGGCGCAGATTGCACCAGCCTTCGAACTCACGCGCGATACCGAAATCCAGGCAGATCGCCTTGGCATGTCCGATGTGCAGATAGCCGTTGGGCTCCGGCGGAAAACGCGTGCGGATGGCGTGGTGTTTGCCGCTGGCCAGGTCCTCGCGAATGATTTGGCGGACGAAATCGCGCGGCGCGTCGGTATCGGGGGCTGCAGCGGACTTGGCGGCGGATTCGGTCGACATTGGATCAAAGCTTCGCAAAAGGGAGCGGGTCACCAAGTTTAACCGGTTGAGGGAGTTAGGTAACCGAGGCCATTCAGCGGCGGGCCGAGGCCAGCTCCAGGTAGCGTTGATGGAGGGCCGCTATCTGGGCGTCCAGTGCCGATTCCGGCCCGCTGTTATCGATGACGTCATCCGCTAGCGTCAGGCGGGTCGAACGGGACGCCTGGGTGGCCAGGATGCGTGCGGCAAGGTCATCGTCCATCCCGTCGCGCAAGACCAGGCGCTGGATCTGGACATCCTCCGGCACATCCACCACCGCCACCCGGTCGACCCAACGGTAGTGCCCGATGTTTTCAGCCAGTAAGGGGATCGACAGCATGACGTACGGACCCTTATCGGACTGTACGTGTTCGAGCATCCACTGCCGTACGCGTGGATGCACGATGGCCTCCAGCGTCTTGCGCGCGGTGGGGTCGGCAAAGACGCGTTCGCGCATGCGTGGCCGGTCGAGGCGTCCGTGCGTATCGAGCACTTCGCTTCCGAATGCGTCGACGATAGCTGTCAGGCCGTCGCTCCCCTTCGCCACCACCGCGCGCGCTGCTTCGTCGGCGTCGTACACATGCGCGCCGAGCGCTTTAAAACGCTGCTCCACCGAGCTCTTTCCTGAGGCGATGCCGCCAGTAAGAGCTACCGTAAACGGCGCGACCTTGCTCATCGCATTCCGCTAAAGCTCATATAGGCATGCCACAACGCATCGCCAGCGATAAACCACACCCATCCGGCCATCGCGATAAACGGACCGAAGGGCATAGGCACTTCGCGCGCGTGTTTGCGCAACGCGATCATCGTGCCACCGACAATCGCACCGATAAGCGACGAAAGCAGAATCACCGGCAACAATGAACCCGGCCCCATCCATGCGCCCAATGCAGCAAGCAATTTGAAATCGCCGAAGCCCATGCCTTCCTTGCCGGTGAGCAACTTAAACGCCCAATACACGCTCCACAGGCTCAGGTAGCCGATGGCGGCGCCGAGAATGGATGACGTCGGCTCCGCGAATAGATGGGCCACACTTAACAGCAATCCCGCCCACAGTAGCGGCAGCGTGATCTGATCCGGCAACAACTGCGTGCGGAAATCGATGCCCGACAACGCGATCAATGCCCAGGTCAAAAACAGGCCGGCAAGCCCTGGCCACGTGGGGCCGAATTTCCAGATGATGATCGCGCTGAGGATGCCGGTCAGCAGTTCAACCAGCGGATATTGAATGGAGATCGGCGCTTGGCAATAACGGCAGCGGCCGCGAAGCAGAAGCCAGCCGAATAGGGGGATGTTGTCGCGTGCTGTGAGGGGGTGTTTGCAACGCGGGCAGTGGGAGCCTTCGCGCACGATGCCGGGTGGTAAGGATTCCGAAGGGGTGTCCAGTTGCAGAATGTCGTGCGCTTCCTGCTTCCAAAAAGCTTCGAGCCTCGCCGGTAAACGCAGGATCACAACATTGAGGAAGCTGCCGACTAGCAGGCCGAGTACCCCTGCCATAACGATCCAGACTATAAGCGGCAAATCGGGCATGCAGGTACCGTGGTTGTAAAAACGCGCCACATTGTCGCCGCTGTGGCGGCAATGATGTGGCGCGCAGTTGTATTAGACCGTGGCGGCGAGTTTGAAAATCGGCAGGTACAGCGAGATCACCATGCCGCCTACCAGCACACCCAAGATCACCATCATCAGAGGTTCGAGCAGGGAGGCCAGCGTGTCGACGGCGTTGTTGACTTCTTCTTCGTAGAATTCCGCGCACTTGAAGAGCATGTGGTCCAATGCGCCGGATTCTTCGCCGATGGCAACCATTTGCACAACCATGTTGGGAAATAGTCCCGTCTGCCGCATTGCCAATTGCAATTGATGGCCCACTGCAACGTCTTCGCGTATATGTTGAACGGCGGTTCCATAAACGACGCTGCCAGTCGCTCCAGACACGGCATCCAAGGCTTCCACTAGCGGTACACCAGCGCGGAACGTAACACCCAGAGTTCGCGCGAAACGCGCGATGGCCGATTGACGAAGGATATTGCCCATGACCGGGAGCCTGAGTGTTACGCGCTCAAGCCCATGTGCAAACTTCACCGAACGCCTTTTGGCCATAACAAGAGCAGTGATGCTGCCAACAATTCCGAAAAGCACGATCCACCAATAGTGCTGCATGAATTCCGACATGGACACAACGAATTGTGTCGGCGCTGGGAGCTCCGCACCGGCATCATGAAAGGTTTTTGCAAACACAGGTACAACGAAAAGCAACATGATCATGCATACAGCAAAGGCCACCACCAGCACCATGAGGGGATAGAAAAGCGCCTTCTTGATTTTTGCCTTGATCGCTTCTGTCTTTTCTTTATACGTGGCAACCGTATCCAGAATCGTATCAAGCACACCGGCCGATTCACCTGCGCGGACCAGATTGCGATACAGCTCATCGAATTGCACGGGATACTGACCAAGCGCTTCGTGCAGCGCCGAGCCACCTTCGATGTTTTGCTTCACATCGGTCAGCATCGTTTTGAAACGCGGGTTTTTCTGACCATCCGCAATGATGTCGAAGGCCTGCACCATCGGTACGCCAGAAGCCATCATCGTGGCGATTTGACGGCTGAAGATCGCGACGTCGCGAGGCTTTACCGCGCTACCCGAACCACCAAACAAGGGCTTGGCGCGCTCCTTAACGGTCTGCGGGTTCATGCCTTGCTGGCGCAGCGCCGCTTTTACCAGCGATGCATTCTTCGTTTGCATCGAACCGGTCATCCGCTTACCGCGCTTATCCAGCGCCACCCAGTCGTACGTGGGCATCTGCGCGACCTGGGCGCGTTGCGCGGCCTGCTGGCGGGTGTTCTTTGTAGCGGCTGTAACCGTGGCCATGCTGTCTAATCCCCCAATAATCGGACCCGCCGCCGAGGCACGGCGGGCAAGATAATCACCAGCTTACGTTACTTTGGTGACCAATTTCGTGGCCGCCCGCGCAAGTCTGGTATGAAAACGGTCCCGATTCCCCGTCAGTCCTTGGTTACGCGATCGATTTCAGCGAGGCTGGTGACCCCCGCCTTAACCTTCAGCATTGCCGAAGCGCGCAGATCATTGATGCCTAGCTTGCGGGCTACCTCTGCAATTTGCAGGGCGTTTCCGCCCTCGAGCACAATTTTCTGGATTTCCTCCACCATAGGCATCACCTGATAAATGCCGACGCGCCCCTTATAGCCTTCGTTGCAATCTTGGCACCCAACCGCTTCGTAGAGGGTCAAGCCGTCATCAATGTCCTGCTGCGTAAAACCAGCCGCAAGCAATACCTGCGGCGGCAGACTGATCGACTTCTTGCAGCTATGCAGCCGTCGTGCCAAGCGTTGTGCAATGACCAGCGTGACGGACGAGGTGATGTTGTACGGGGCAATGCCCATGTTCATCAGACGCGAGATGGTCTGAGGGGCATCGTTGGTATGCAGGGTCGACAACACCATATGGCCGGTCTGGGCGGCTTTAATGGCGATCTCGGCCGTCTCAAGGTCGCGAATTTCGCCCACCATGATCACGTCCGGGTCTTGGCGCAGAAATGAGCGAAGTGCGGCAGCGAAGGTCATCCCCCGCTTGGTGTTCTGCTGGACCTGGTTGATGCCTTCCACGCGGATTTCCACCGGGTCTTCCACCGTGGAGATGTTGCGTTCGGCCGTATTGAGAATATTCAACGCGGTATACAGCGAAACTGTCTTACCCGAGCCGGTAGGGCCGGTCACCAGGACCATGCCGTAGGGCTTGTGGATGGCATCCAGATAAAGTTGCTTCTGATGGTCCTCATAACCCAGCTTGTCGATGCCGAGCTTGGCCGAAGAGCTATCCAGGATACGCAGCACGATCTTTTCGCCAAACAAGGTCGGCAACGTGCTCACGCGGAAATCCATCGCGTGGCTCTTGGACAGGTTGAGCTTGATACGGCCGTCCTGAGGCACCCGGCGCTCGGCGATATCCAGGCCGGCCATGACCTTCAGGCGCGAGGAAATACGGTTTGCCAGCTTGGTAGGGGGGCTGGCCACGGCGCGCAGCATGCCGTCCATACGCAAGCGCACACGGTAATTGCTTTCGTACGGCTCGAAGTGGATATCCGAGGCGCCGCGGCGGATGGCATCAACTAGAATCTTGTTAACGAATTTGACGACTGGGGCATCATCATTGGCAGTGGCATCAATGCCACCGCCAGAGGCTTCCCCATCCTCGTCTACCGACTCCAGCGCCAGGTCGTCTAAGTCACCCCCGCCTAGGTCGGGAGTGACATTGCTAAGTGTGTTGACCGCCGCGTCAATGGCGCGGCTCAGCTGGGCACGCTCCACCAGAACCGGTTCCACCATGCAGTTGGAGTGGAACTTGATCTCGTCCAGGGCATGCAACTGCATGGGATCGGCAATGCCTACGAAAAGGCGCTTGCCCCGTTTCATCATGGGCAAAGCCTGATGTTTGGTCATCAGATCCTGACTGATCAGGCTCAGAGGCATGCTGGCCGGGGCGAGCGCCGAAACGTCAAAGATGGGCATGCCGAATTCGGCGGAAGCGACCTGGGTCAGACGGCTGTTATCGACCAACCCCTGATCCAATAGCCAACCGGTCAGCGTTTTCTTTTGCTGATTCGACTCGGCAACGGCTTTACGGACGTCGGCTTCCGGCAGCAATCCCTCAGACACGAGTCGGCGGGCTAGTCCGGACAGGCCTAGTGCACTGGGCTGCGGTTGCGATGACATAACGAAACCTACCTAAATCCCCTGATTGGCCTCGAATTTAGCGCACATCTGAGCCCTAGGCTATGGATTTGGGTCCGCTTTTATGGAGGGCCTTAAAGAAGAGCTGGTCCAGGAGGCTCTCCCATTGATCGATAAAGTGAACTAAGTCACTCGCGGTTACTGTCG
>DATJMR010000135.1:0-16713 GCA_035508595.1 Dyella sp. | reverse complement strand
CCTGACGTATTGCCCGAACTGCCGCTAAGCACGCACCCCAATTACGTCACGCCGCACGGCCTGGCAGCCTTGCGCGAGCGCCTGGGCCTGGCGCTCGCGCGCCGCGATGCCATGAAGGTGAACGAACAAGACGCGCTGACGCAACAGAGCGAGTTGGCCGCCGTGGAGCGCGAATTGCGTTATCTGAGCGCGCGCGTGGCCAATGCCATCGAGGTCGATCTGTCCAAGCAGCCGCACGACCGCGTCGCGTTCGGCGCGACGGTGATCGTCGACAGCGACGAAGGCGAGCAACGCTGGCAAATCGTGGGCGAAGACGAAGCCGATGCGGAACACGGCCTGGTGAGTTATGTGTCGCCGCTGGCGACTGCCCTGCTCGGTGCGAGCGTGGGCGACGAGGTGCGCTGGCAGCGACCGGCAGGCGATGTCACGATTGAAGTGCTCGCCATCGACTACCCCTGAAAACAGGTATCGGCCATCGTCGCCACCATGCGCGGCCGTTCACGTCACGACCGCGCTATCGCCAGTCCGTTTTCAGGCCTTGCCGCGCTTTGGCTTGAGCAACGTGCCGGTGCACTTGGGCGAGCCGCACAGGCACACCCATTTCTTCTTCAGACGCGCCGTGTGCGGCACCTCCAGCACGATGCCATAGTCGTAGGTCAACTCTTCGCCGGGCTTGATATTGCGCTTGGCTTCGATGACGACCTTGTCCTTGCGCGGGTCGCCGTTTTCGGCTTCCAGCACGAAGGCCTGGCAATTGGGCACGCAGCTGTGGTTGATCCAACGCGCGGTATTGCCTTTGCGGTTGGCGTCGATGATGTATTCGTCGTTGAGGGTAAACAGGAACGTGTGACCTGTTTCGCCGCCGTCGCCGTACAACTCGTCGGCGTCGACGTGGGTCATCAACGTGCCTTTGTATTCGATGATTTCCTCGCCCTTCTTGATGGGAGCGACGGCAAACACGCCATTGCCGTGGATGGGTGAGCGGCGGGCAGCAATGCGACGAGACATGGATATCCGGTGATTGAGAAAGACAAAGGAGTGCAACCGCTAATGATGCCCGCTCTGTGTGACGATGGGAACCGTATTGGCGCACGTAGACACAAAGAAATGCGCCAACGTCGCCCGCCTCTGCGTGAGAAGGGCGTCATCGATCGCCGGAAGCGGAGCACATGCGTCATCGCCAATAAAACGAAGGGCCTGTCGTTCCCGTCGCCATCGTTTGGTACAACTCTTTTTGTTTCAAACGTTTCCCGTATTGCGGACACCCATTTCACCCGCCCCATTCCCTGCTATATTCAAACAATCGTTTGAGGTACCTCCATGAAACGACTGCCCCACGGATTGGCCCTTGTTGCGTTGGCTGCCCTGCTCACGGCATGCGGCCCGCAGCGGCAAAGCGTGTTTCCGCCCACGGTCACCATCCAGCAAATGCGTGTACAGCCCGACGGCGCCTGGCAGCTCACCGTACGCTTTCAGAACAACAGCTACACCGGCATGAACTACCAGTCGATCGAAGGCCAGATGCAGATCGCGCAAGGCATACCCGTGCGCGTGCATGCCGCGTTCGATCTGGATGTCCCCTCGTTCGCGGGCGACGTGGTGCAAGTGGACGTGCTACCCACGCCGGCCATGACCCAGGCGTTGCAGGCCGTGACCCCCAAGGGGAGCGCCGGACAGCTGGCTTACACGCTCAGAGGCGTCGTCCACTGCACACCCAACTTGGAAGACCACCCGGACAACAAGAACCCGCGTGATTTTCCGTTCACCAGCAACTCCTTCCTTTCGCCGGTACCCGGCGTATCCAACACCTATCGCTAGCCCGCTCTTCGAAGGATTCCGCCATGACGCTCTACAAGGCCCCGCTTGACGACCAGCGCTTCGCCCTCTTCGATGTGCTGGGTGCCGAAGCCGTTCTCACCACGCTGCAAGGCGGCGACGGTCACACGCGCGACCTGCTCGATGCCGTGCTGGAAGAAGCTGGCCGCCTGAGCGAGCAAGTCCTCGCGCCCACCAATGCGCCCGGTGACGAGGAAGGCTGCCATTTCGACAAGGCCACACGCACCGTCACCACGCCGAAAGGTTTCAAGGAAGCGTTCAAACAATTCGCGGAAGGCGGCTGGGCCGGCCTCACCATGGCCGAAGACTTCGGCGGCCAGGCGCTGCCATCGGTGATGGGCATCGCGACCACCGAACTGTTCCAGTCGGGCAACTTGTCGTGGAGCCTGTACCCGCTGCTCTCCGAAGGCGCCTGTCATGCGCTGGAATTGCACGGCACGGACGAGCAAAAACACACCTATCTCAAGCCGATCGTCGCCGGCCAGTGGACCGGCACCATGTGCCTGACCGAACCGCAGGCCGGCTCGGATCTTGGGCTGCTCAAAACACGCGCCGAGCCCGGCGCAAACGGCAGCTACAACATTACCGGCACGAAAATCTTCATCAGCGCCGGCGAGCATGATCTTGCCGAAAACATCATCCATCTCGTGCTGGCGCGACTGCCCGATGCACCGGCAGGCAGCCGCGGCATCTCCATGTTCATCGTGCCGAAATTCAAGGTGAAAGCCGATGGCACACCGGGCGATCGCAATAACGCATACGCCGGCGCCATCGAGCACAAAATGGGCATTCGCGGATCGGCCACCTGCGTGATGAATTTCGACGACGCCGAAGGCTATCTGATCGGCCAGCCGAACAAAGGCCTGGCGGCGATGTTCACCATGATGAATGCGGCGCGCTTGTCGGTGGGCGTGCAAGGCTTGGCGTTGTCCGAGCGCGCATGGCAAAACAGCCTCAACTATGCGCGCGAGCGGCTGCAGTCCCGTGCACTCTCCGGCGCAAAATTCCCCGACAAACCGGCCGACAATCTGCTGGTGCAGCCGGACGTGCGCCGCATGCTGCTCACCCAACGCGCACTGGTGGAAGGCTCGCGCATGCTGCTGTTGTACGCGGCGCTGCAAACGGATATCGAAGCGCGCGGCGTGGACGAAGCCTCACGTCAAAAGGCCAGCGAACTGCTCGCGTTCCTGATCCCGATCGCCAAGGGCGTGGTGACCGAATTGGCGCAGGAATGCACCAAGGAAGCGCTGCAGGTCTACGGCGGCCACGGCTTCATCGTGGAAAACGGCGTGGAGCAATTCGTGCGCGACGCACGCATCATCACGCTGTACGAAGGCACGACCGGCATCCAGGCCGCCGATTTGCTCGGACGCAAAATTCTGCAACTCAAAGGCGTGGGCCTGCAGCATTTCCTCGCTGAAGTCAGCGCCTTCTGCAAGCAGCATGCAACGGATGACGCCATGCGCCCGTTTATCGGCCCGCTCGGTGTCATGGCCAAGGAATGGGGCGAGCTTACGCTCAAGCTCGCCCAACGCATTCAATCCAACCCCGAAGAACTCGGCGCCGCCGCCAACGATTACCTCTACTACAGCGGCTATATCACCCTCGCCTATTTCTGGGCGCGCGCGGTGGCGGCGAACGGGAAGAGTTCGCAGCAGGCAGCGTTCAAGCAGGCCAAGCGCGACACGGCTTCGTTCTATTTCGCACGCATCCTGCCGCGCACGCAAATGCACAGGGCGGCGATCGAGGCGGGCATCGAGAGCCTTCCGGGCATCGCATGAAGCGCCATCGGTGATGCAAAAAACGCCCGGATATTCCGGGCGTTTTTATTTTGTGAGTTCAAAAGTTGCGGCCGTTCTCACAGCCAAAAATTCCTCACCGTCATTCCGGCGAAGGCCGGAATCCAGTCCAAATATGCGCCCGAAGGACACTATGTATTTGTATTGAGTGCTACGCACGACGTGTCTGTACTGGATTCCGGCCTTCGCCGGAATGACGGGTTGCACGTATTCGGCAGCGCGACATGCCAACCCCGCTCGATTAACGCTAGGCTAGCCGAGCTTATCCAACGGGGAGCCACCATGAAGTCCAGTCGTACCGCGATTGCTTTGCGCGGAGCAAAACCCGCGTTGCTTGCCTTTCTGCTCTGTCTGAGCGGCGCCGCATCGGCCATGGACGATACGCCGGCGCAGCAGTACCCCAACTATCCCAGTGAAACGCCCGCCACGTTCAAGCCGGCCACCGGCAGCTTCGACTATGTCGAGCGCGACGTGGATATCCCGATGCGCGACGGCGTCAAGTTGCACACCGTGATCCTGATCCCGAAGGGCGCACACCGTGCAGGCATGGTGCTGACACGCACGCCTTACGATGCCAAGGAGCTGACGCATCACGTCATGAGCGGCCATCTCGGCCCGATGCTGGAAGGCTACGACAACGCGACCGACGTGATCGTGGAAGACGGCTACATCCGCGTGATTCAGGACATTCGCGGCAAGTACGGCTCCGAGGGCGACTACGTGATGAACCGGCCCATCCACGGCCCGCTCAATCCCACCCCCGTCGACGATGCGACAGATACTTACGACACCATCGATTGGCTGGTGAAAAACGTACCGGAGTCGAACGGCAAGGTCGGCACCATCGGCATTTCCTACGACGGGTTCGAACCGCTGATGTCGATCGTCAATCCGCACCCGGCCTTGAAGGTCGCGGTGCCGATGAATCCGATGGTGGATGGCTGGATGGGCGACGACTGGTTCCATCATGGCGCTTTCCGCCAACAGAACATGTCTTACATCTACGAGCAGTCCGCCAGTCGCGACAACAGCTACAAGTGGTGGACCAATTATCACGACGAATACGATCTGTTTATGCACTACGTTTCGGCCGGCGAACTGGGTCGCGCGTACGGCATGGAGCAACTGGGCTTCTGGAACAAAGTCATTGCCCATCCCGCGTACGATTCGTTCTGGAGCGATCAGGCCGTCGACAAAGTGCTCGCCGCGCAGCCGCTGAAAGTGCCGGTGATGCTGGTGCACAGCTTGTGGGACCAAGAGGACATCTACGGCGCTTTGGCCGTCTATCGCGCCATCAAGCCGAAAGATAAGAACGGCGATATGGTGAAATTGGTAATGGGTCCATGGCATCACGGCCAGGAAATCGAGGATGCCAGTTCGCTCGGCACGATCCGTTTCGGCAGCGACACCGGCAAATATTTCCGCGAGCACATTCTGCGTCCGTATCTGGCGCAATATCTGAAGGACGGCGCGCCGAAGGCGGATCTCGCACCGGTTACCGCCTATCAAACCGGCAGCAACCAATGGCAACGACTGAGCCACTGGCCGCTTGCCTGTGAAGAAGGTTGCGGCACGAAGAGCCGTCCGCTGTATCTGCAAGCGAATCAGAAGCTCGGTTTCCAAGCGCCGACCGGCAAAGGCTCTTACGACGAGTACGTTTCCGATCCGGCGCACCCCGTACCGTTCCGCGCCCGCCCGATCCAGCCGATGGGATACGACAACGGCCTGACCTGGTCGGAATGGCTGGTGGACGATCAACGTGAAGCATCCGGTCGCACGGATGTCGTCACCTATGTTTCCGATGTACTGACGCAACCGTTGACGATTGCCGGCGCTCCGATTGTGCATCTGGTGGCGTCCACCAGCGGAACGGACAGCGACTGGGTCGTGAAATTGATCGACGTATACCCCGATCAGGTTGCCGAACAGCCGGAGATGGGCGGCTTTCAACTTGGCGTATCGATGGATATTTTCCGCGGGCGTTATCGCGAAGGCTTCGACAATCCCAAGCCGCTCGCCGCCAATCAGCCGCTGACGTATCGATTCGATCTGCCCGCGGCCAATCACGTGTTTCTGCCCGGTCATCGCGTGATGGTGCAGGTGCAGTCGAGCTGGTTCCCGTTGTACGACCGCAATCCGCAGACTTTCGTGCCGAATATCTTCTTCGCCAAGCCCGGCGATTATCAGAAAGCGACGCAGCGCATCTATCATTCGGCGGATCAGGCAAGTTTTATCTCGCTCCCCGTCATCGGCGGCTAGTCCGGCCATGCCTCCCTCTCCCCTCGGGGAGAGGGATGTGCGACACGCGTCGTATCCAAAAGGGACTTCCACCCGCAACCCTGTTGGGTGTAGAACCGCCCTTACCCGTTCTTATCGACCGGCTCGACGCATGAGCGACAGCACCTTTCTTATTCGTCTGGCCGAGGATGACGACGACTTCATTCTCGGCCTCGTTCCCCGTTTCGTGGATTTCACACTGCCCTCCTGGCGAAAGCGACACGAGTGCATCGAAGGCATCCGCAAGGACCTCAGTCGCCAGCTGGACGAACAGCCGACCAACAGCTACGTGTTCGTCGCCGAAAACGACGATGGCGAACGAGTGGGCTTTGTGCATCTGCAGAAGACGCAGGATTTCTTCACCGGTCGCTCCAATTGCCACATCTCCGATCTCGCCGTCGCGCCGCGCCACGAGGGCCAGGGCGTGGGCAAAGCGCTGATCGAGCACGCCGAGGAGTGGGCGCGCGAACACCAGTGCCAGCTCGTGACGCTGGCCGTGTTTCCCGGCAACGAGCGAGCACGGGCGCTTTACGAGGCCGCCGGCTACCACCTCGATCTGCTGCGAATGGCCAAGCCGATGCATTGAAGCGTGCCTCTTCTAGCACGGCGAGGGAGGTCCTAGGCATCCATGTCTTATGTCACTGTCACATGCATGTGAGATGCGCTGTGCTGACGATCTGTCGACGATGGGGCAAACGATGCAAGGGGACGCTTCACAACTTTCCATGACGCGCCGCGACCTGCTGCGCCTGATCGGGCTCAGCGCGGGCGGCGCGGCGATGTATCAGGCCATGAGCCGTCTGGGCTTTGCCGCCGAATCGCCGTATCAAGGCACGCCCCTTCTGCATGGCGCGCCGCGCGGTACGTCCGTGGTGATTCTCGGCGCCGGCCTGGCCGGCATGGTGGCCGCGTACGAATTGCGCCAAGCCGGCTACAAAGTGCAAATACTGGAATACAACCATCGCCCGGGCGGCCGAAATTGGACCCTGCGCGGCGGCGACACCTACACCGAACTGGGCGGCTACACGCAGCATTGCCAGTTCGATCGCGGGCTTTACATCAATCCAGGTCCGTGGCGCATTCCCTATCATCATCGCGGTCTGCTCGATTACTGCAAAAAGCTGAACGTGCCGTTGGAGCCGTTCGTGCAGGTCAATCACAACGCGTATCTGCATAACTCCAAAGCGTTCGACGGCAAGCCGCAACGTTTCCGCACCATCAACGCCGACTATCGCGGGCATATCGCCGAACTGCTCGCCAAGGCGACACAGCAAAGCAAGCTCGACACGCAAATCACCAAAGAAGATCAGGAACTGTTGCTCGATTCGCTGCGGCAATGGGGAGCGCTCGACAAAAATTACGCCTACGTCTCAGGGCCCGGCGCCAGCAATCGGCGCGGTTACGCGAAACCGCCCGGCGGCGGTCTTTCGGCAAAACCTGTGGATTCGCAACCGCTGCAACTGCACGACGTGTTGAATTCCCATCTATGGGAAGGCCTCACCGACGGCGAGAACTTCGAATTCCAGACCACGCTGCTGCAGCCGGTCGGCGGCATGGGGCGCATCGGCGAAGCGTTCGGTCGTCAATTGGAAGGCGTGATTCACTACAGCGCCAAAGTCACGGCGATTCATCAAGACGATCAGGGCGTCACCGTCAGCTATGTCGACGCACGCCGTCCCGGCCATACGTCCACCGCACAGGCCGACTGGTGCATCTGTACCATTCCACTTTCCATTCTCAGCCAGATTCCCATGAACGTAAGCGCGGCCATGAGCGATGCGATCGGCGCCGTGCCTTACGCCGCATCGGTGAAAGTGGGCCTGCAATTCAAGCGCCGCTTCTGGGAAGAAGACGACGACATCTACGGCGGCGTCACCGCGACGGATCTGCCGATCAACACCATCAGCTATCCAAGCTGCGACTTCAACCGCAAAGGCAAAGGCGTTTTGCTCGGCATGTACGCCTATGGCCTGAATGCCTACGAATTTACCGCACTGACTCCCGAGGAGCGCGTGCGCAAAGCGGTGGAGTATGGCGCGCAAATTCATCCGCAATACAAACAGGAATTCGAAAACGGCGTGGCCGTGGCATGGCACCGCTCTCCGTTCACCATGGGCTGCTTCGCCGCATGGTCGGAAGAGTTGCGCGCCAAGCATTACGAAAACCTATGCCAGATCGACGGTCGCATCGCACTCGCGGGAGAACACGCTTCGTATTTGCCGGCCTGGCAAGAAGGCGCGGTGACCTCGGCACTGGATGTCATCACACGCCTTCATCAACGCGTCGTGGCGGGAGGTGCGGCATGAAGCGCGCGTTGTTCATCGCCACCGCCCTGCTTGCGTATACGGGTTGCCTGCAGGCGCAGTCCTCCGACAGCACCATCTACACCTACGACACGCTCAAGACTGCGAACGGCGAGCAGATCTTTCATGCGATCTGTCAGGGCTGCCACATGCCCGATGCCAAAGGCGCGACAGGTGCCGGCTCCTATCCGGCGCTTGCCGGCAACCCCAAACTGGCGTCGCCGCAATACATGGCTGCCGTAGTGTTGTTCGGTCGGCACGACATGCCGTCGTTCGAGATGAAGCCGTCGACTCATCGGAGCTTCTTTCGCGATGCCATGCTGACGGACGAACAGATTGCCGACGTCGTCAATTACGTGCGCACGCATTTTGGCAATCACTACACCCATAGCATTACGGCGGCGGATGTCGCGGCCATGCATCCCCAAACGACCGCGCCGACTCCGCCATCGCATTGAGCGATGTGAGCGCATAAAGAAATCCCCCGTTCCAACGAACGGGGGATTTCTTTTGGCTTACGGTGCAACTGATCAGTTCTTGGTCGCGCTGGCCGCTTCGGTTTGTTCGCGCTCGGCCAAACGCTGGCCGACGCGATCGATGTTCTGCAACGAGAGCAGATGCGCGTAGATCCATCCCATGGTGCCGTCGAGAAGGAAGCGATGCGTGGTTTCCGCGTCGAGCTGGCGCAGCTTCTCTTCGCTGATCACGAACAGGCCGTTGAGGTTGATGACGTTGCCGTTGCGCTCCAGGCGGATATTGCGCGGCTCCAGAAGATCGTGCTTGCGCACGTCTTCCATGAATTGCTTGGTGCGCGCGACGTGCTGCTGGAATTCGCCGAGGAAGTTGACGGCGTTCTTCAGCATGTCGGTTTCGGTGCCGTCTTCCTTGAAGAGACGTTCGCCTTCCTGATCGTTGAAGCCTTCGTAGCCTTCATCGAGGAATACCGTGAAATCGTCGCCTTCCGCGCCCACTGGCTTTTCGGCCAGTACGAACGGATAGCGGCGCACGAACGCCGGAATGTAGACACCAGGAGCCCACACGCCTTGCGCATCGATAAACAGGTTTTCGTTCTGGCGCAGACCCAGCAGCGCCATCGGGCCGGTGCTGTCGATGCCTTGACCGGCGAAAAGAATCGGAATGTCGCGCGCAGCGACCGGAAATTCCGTGCAGGTGAGCGGCACGGAGTGCACGCTGTGCGCGAACTTGAGGTTCTGCAGCCCCTTGATGCGCAGATCCTTGTGTACGGTGCGATTGAGCGGAACCGGACGCTCGTAGAAAAGTACTTCAGCCACGTTACTTACCTCTGCCCCGCCGTGCCGGGGTTGCCACGTGCGGCTCCCCCTCCCAAACCCGGCGTCGGGTCTACAGATGAACAAGCACTATATCAGCGCCGGACGCCCCGGGCGAATTGCCGCGAAGGCCCGTTTTTGGGACGGCATCGGCTTTTGCCGGGTCCTTGAGGGGGCACTTGTGCATGCGTTTTGCAATCAACTTGTTCTATGCTGCGGAAAAACCGAGCACCATTGCATCGATGGGACGCTCTTTCGCTAACGGTGAAGGACGCAACACATGCTTATGGAAGTGCCAAATCGGGCCGACCTCAACTCGACTCGTGTGCTGTCGCTGGACGCTGCTGGCCGGATCCTGGACTGGATCAGCTGGCAGGACGCCGTTTGCCTATACGTCCGCGACGCGGTGGCCTGGACCCTGGGCGACCCCTGCCTGACCGTGCACGGGGGCCACAACCGGCACCTGGGCGTGCAAAGCCACATCGATCTGCACCCCATCGTCGCCAGTCGTGGCCATTGCAGCAATCACGCCCTCGACCCCGCGCCCGCGCTGACCAACGTGGCGCTGTTCAACCGCGACCGCTATCTGTGCATGTATTGCGGCGTGCGCTTCTCCCGCGGCGAACTGACCCGCGATCACGTTTTGCCGCTCTCCAAGCGTGGCCGCGACGAATGGGAAAACGTGGTCAGCGCCTGCCTGGCGTGCAATCTCAAGAAAGGCAACCGCACGCCGCAGGAAGCCAATATGCCGCTGCTGGCCGTACCGTATCGGCCCAGTTGGGTGGAACATCTGATTCTGTCCAACCGCAATATTCTCGCCGACCAGATGGAATTCCTGGTCAGCCACTTGCCCCGGCACCGTCGCGAAGCCCTGGCGTAAGGCCTTCGGCCTACCGTTGTGCCCCTCCTCTCCTGCGAGAGGGCACAATACGCCAATGATCGATCTTTCCCGTTATCCCCATCTGTCTTCGATCCAGACACCGGCCGACCTTCGCCGCGTTCCGGACGAGGAACTCCCAGCCGTTGCCGACGAACTGCGCCGCTATCTGATCGAAGCGGTCGCCAGCTCCGGCGGTCATTTCGGCGCGGGATTGGGTGTCGTGGAGCTGACGGTGGCGCTTCACTGCGTGTTCGATACACCGCACGACCGGCTGATCTGGGACGTCGGCCATCAGTGCTATCCGCACAAGATCCTCACCGGACGCCGCGATCGCATCACCACCATCAAAAAGAAAGGCGGCCTGGCGCCCTTCCCTCGCCGCGAGGAAAGCGAGTACGACACCTTCGGCGTCGGTCATTCATCCACGTCGATTTCCGCGGCGCTGGGCATGGCCATCGCCGCGCAGCGCCGGGGCGATACGCGCAAATTCGTGGCCGTGATCGGCGACGGCGCGATGACCGCCGGCATGGCGTTCGAAGCGCTCGATCATGCCGGCGATCTGGGTGCGAACCTATTGGTGGTGCTCAACGACAACGGCATGTCGATCAGCGAGAACGTGGGCGGACTGGCCAAGCGTCTGGAAAAACGCGACGAAAGCGTATCGGTACCCAGCACGATGTTCGAAGAGCTTGGTTTCGATTACACCGGTCCGATCGACGGCCACGACGTGCCCAAGCTGCTGGAAATTTTGCGCACACTGAAACAGCAGCCAGGCCCGCAGCTGCTGCACGTCATCACGACCAAAGGCAAAGGCTACGCGCCGGCGGAGCAAGCGCAGATCGAATACCACGCCGTAGGCCCGTTCGATCCCAGCGCCGGCGTGGTGAAGAAAACCGGGCCGAGCAAGCCGACGTACAGCGATGTTTTCGGCGATTGGCTGTGCGACATGGCCGCCCACGATGAACGTCTGTTCGCGATCACGCCAGCGATGCGCGAAGGTTCGGGGCTGGTGCGGTTTTCGCAGGCATATCCCGAACGCTATTTCGATGTCGCCATTGCCGAACAACATGCCGTGACGCTCGCCGCGGGCATGGCCTGCGAAGGCGCGAAACCGGTGGTGGCGATCTACTCCACCTTTCTGCAGCGCGCTTACGATCAAACCATCCACGACGTGGCGCTGCAGAATCTCGACGTGACGTTCGCGATCGATCGCGCCGGCGTGGTCGGCCCGGACGGCGCCACGCACGCAGGCAGTTTCGATCTGAGTTTTCTGCGTTGCCTGCCGAACATGGTGATCATGACGCCGTCCGACGAGGACGAATGCCGCAGCATGCTCACCACCGGTTTTCACCACAGCGGCCCGGCCGCCATTCGCTACCCGCGCGGCAGCGGTCCCGGCGTTGCCGTTCGCAAGGCGCTGGATACGCTGCCTCTGGGCAAGGCGGACGTGCGTCGCCGCGGTCGCCGTCTGGCCATTCTGAGTTTCGGTGCCATGCTCGCCCCGGCCATGCAGATCGCAGCAGAGATCGACGCCACGCTGGTCAACATGCGGTTTGTGAAACCGCTGGACGAGGCGCTGATCATCGAGCTGGCGAAGAGCCACGATGCCTTCGTGACCCTCGAAGACAATGCCGTGGCCGGCGGTGCGGGCGCGGGCGTGGCCGAATGCTTGGCAGCGCGAGGTGTCACCTTGCCCATCCTCCACCTGGGGCTGCCCGATGTGTACCTGGAACACGGCAGCCGCGAGGAAGTCTTGAGCGCGGCCGGGCTAGACCTGCCAGGCATCCGCAAGGCCATCCAGACCCGCTTCCCGCAGGCCATTTCGCTCAATCAGGCGAGCGCGTGAGTCTTCCAGGCCCCGCTTTCTCGTCGCGAGTCGGGGATTTTGGCCCCATAGTTACCGCCGCCTAAGGGAAAATGGCGGGTTATGCAATATCCTTAACGTTTTCCCAAGGATTGAGGAGCCGTTTGGCCCGTGACCGAGTTCATCGTCCGACTAACCCAATTCTGCCGTCGCTACGCCCTTCTGGTCGCGCTGTTCTTCTTCGCTTTGGCGGGGGTCGGCATCTGGATCGCTGCGAACCGGTTGAGTGTGGACACCAATACCGACAACCTCTTCGCCAGCACGCTGCCGTGGCGTCAGCATGCGGCGGCCTACGACCGCGAATTTCCCCAGTTCAACAACGTGCTCGCTGTGGTGGTACGCGGAGCCACGCCGGAGGAATCCGACGAAACCGCCGAGCAACTCGCCAAAGCGCTTGAAGCGGACAAGAAGCACTTCATCGATGTAAGCAGGCCCGACGCCGATCCGTTCTACCGGCAGGAAGGCTTGCTGCTGCTCGGCCCGGACGATCTGAACAAGATGCTCGGCTCGCTGATGAACGCACAACCCCTGCTCGGTCCGCTGGCGGCCGATCCTTCGGCGCGCGGCTTGTTGAACGGCGTATCGCTGATGGCGGCGGGCGTGCGCATCCAGCACGCCGATCTGTCGCCGTATAAGCCCGCGCTGGATCAACTGCGCCAGGTGCTCGACAACGCGGCCGACGGCCATCCCACGCCGCTGTCGTGGCAGAGTCTGCTTGGCTCGGATATCACGCAGCAGCCGCAAAACGTGCGCTTCGTGCTCACGCATCCCGTGCTCGAAGACGGCTCGCTACAACCGGGCCTTGCCGCAACGCAGACACTGGAGCGCATCAGCAGCGCGCTGCCCGATGTCAAAGCCGGTCGCGCACGTGTGGATTACACCGGCCCGGTTGCGCTTGCCGACGTGCAGTTCGGCGCGCTTACCAAAGGCATCGTGGCCAGCACGATCGTCAGCCTGATTTTGCTGGCGCTGTGGTTGTATCTGGCGATGCATTCGTTCCGCCGGATCATTCCGATCCTGCTGACGCTGCTGGTGGGCTTTGCGCTGACCACCGGATTCGCTGCGCTCGCCGTTGGCACGTTGAACGTGATTTCGGTGGCGTTCGCGGTGTTGTTCGTCGGGTTGGCGGTGGACTTCGGCATTCAGTTCGCGGTGCGTTTGCGCGAACAGCGCATGTTGCATGGTGACATCAACATCGCACTGGCCGAAGGCGCACGCTTATCCGGCAATCAGATCGCGGTGGCCGCTGCCGCGACCGCATGCGGGTTCCTCGCGTTTTCGCCCACCAGCTTCGTGGGCGTGGCGGAACTGGGCACCATCGCGGGCGTCGGCATGGGCATCGCACTGGTGTGCACGCTCACGCTGCTGCCGGCTTTGTTGAGCCTGATGAAGCCGGCGCGCCAGAGCAAAGAACTCTCGCTGCCCTTCGGCCCCAAGCTCGATTCGCTCCTGCATTGCCACTACAAACCCGTGCTGATCGTGTTTGCATTGCTCGGCGTCACCGGCCTGATTGCCGGCGTGCGCATGCCGTTCGATGCCAATCCGCTCAACACGCAAGACCCGAATTCCGAGCCGATGCGCACGCTGCGCAGCCTGGCCGACAATCCGATCACCAATCCGTTCAACATCAACATCATGGTGCCCAATCTGGACACCGCCCGCGCATTGTCGGACAAGTTGTCGAAGCTGCCGGAAGTATCCAGCGTGATTTCCGCGGCGACCTTCGTGCCCGCCAATCAACAGGCGTCGCTCGATCAGCTCAATCAGGCGCAGGTGCTGATGTTGCCGTCGCTGGATGTGGACCCTTCCGCACCGCCGGTCACGCCGCAAGCGTTGCGTTCGGCGATTTCCGATACGCTCGATGCGATCAACGATGCGAAGCCGGAAATGACTGCCGACTCGCCATTGCACGGCATCGAAGCGGCCTTGCAGAAGCTTGCGAAGGCGCCGGACGATCGCCTGATGATGATGAACGAAGCCGTGAGCCGTTTCCTACCCAAGCAACTGGACAGCTTGCGCGATGCCTTGAATGCGAAAGACGTAACGCTGCAATCGCTGCCCGAATCGATCAAGCGCGATTGGGTGAGCCCAAACGGACAAGTGCGCATTCAGGTATCGCCGACTGTCAACGAACAGGACACCTCCGGCTTGCGCAAGTTTGTGGAAGCCGTGCAGCGTGTCGCGCCTGATGCCGGCGGTCCCGCCGTGACGACGATCGCCTCGGCCGACACCATCATGCAGGCATTCAAGCAGGCGGCCGTGTTGGCCATTATCGCGATCGCCGTGGTGCTGATGCTGGTGATCCGTCGCTGGAAAGACGCCGGCATCGTGCTGCTGACCTTAGGCATGTCCGCGCTGCTTACCGCCTTGCTCGCACGCATGCTGGGCATGGCGGTGAATTACGCGAACATCATCGCGCTGCCGCTGCTGCTCGGTGTCGGCGTGTCGTTCAACGTGTATTTCGTGATGAATTGGCGCGCAGGCATGCGCCGCTTCGTAAGCTCCGCGTCGGCGCGGGCCGTGCTGTTCTCGGCACTCACCACCGGCACCGCGTTCGGTTCGCTGGCGCTATCGCACGATTTGGGCATGGCCAGCATGGGCCGCATGTTGCTGGTGAGCCTGGTCGCGGTGCTGCTGGCAACGTTCATCTTCTTGCCTGCGTTGTTATATGCGATCAAGCCGCCTGCGCAAATCAGCGGAAGCGGGCATTAACGCCGCTTTTTGCGCGCCGCATCACATGCGAAACCGTAACCTTACCGATTGTTGACGTGTGTTTTATAACTTGGGTGGTAAAGCTTCGACGCTTGGCATTTTCGCCAAGCGTCCACCTGAGGACACCACTATGACAAGCAAAGCTACGGTCAATCCAAGCCATGCTGCGGCTGGTGCGAAGATCACACTCACAGGTGATGACACGATCAATACCGTCAGCGAGATCGATTTCAGGCAGAACAATTACCACCACGCCTCCTTGGCTCAGCACGCCGGCAATCACAAACTCGAGGCAACCATTCCCAATGACTGCCCGGTCGGCGGCATGGATTTGTTCGGACTGGATAAAAAAGGTCACGACCTCGGCAAGATCGGCCGGGTCATCGTCGATCCGTCAAGGTAATCGACATCGGGCTTGAGCTCATATCCTTACCAAACGCAAACATGCTGGAGTTGGTCGACTCCGCGTTGGGCAACTCCAGCTTCCGCGTCAAAATGGAACGTTGAACGCGACGCCGACCGTTCGCGGCGTCGACATCTGCACCAGCATCGGGCCACCCACGGTGGCGAGGAAATTCACTGCCTCGTCATTGAGCGTACCGATCGGCACCTGTCGATTGAGTACGTTGCGCACGTAGAAGTCGATGTTCGTGCCGTTGCGTAGATTTACGCCGGCGTTGAGGTCGAGAAACATAAAGCCCGGTAATTTGAAGTTCGGGTCGCTCACATCACCGTCAAAGCCTGCGTTGCGGTGGGTGGAACCGCGCATTGCCGCGCCGACATAAGCATCTGTTCCAGCAAATGTAAATTTGTACTTGCCGCTTACCGTACCTGTCCATCGGGCCGAATACGGCAGCGGCGCATCCGGCTGAATGCCCAGCTGCGGCGCACCGTTATTGGTGAACGCGTCCGTGTAGCTGCCGGATACGCCGAACTGCCACGGCCCATTGGCGAAGTTGGCTTGCATCTCCAAGCCCTTGATGCGCGCATCGCCCGCGTTCTGGATGATCGTGTTGCCCAACGTATAAGTGTAAAGCTGCATGTGGTGCCATTCGATGTCGTACCCGCTCAGGCCGACATTCACATGGCGATCGAGATAGCTGCCCTTGTAACCGAGTTCGTAGCTCTCCAGGTTGTCCGAACCGAACGTATTTGTCGCAGTGGGATTGGGCAGGAGCAGCGTGCTTTGCAACGGTGCCTGTAAACCGCCCGGTCGATAACCGGTGGACGCACGCATATAAAAATTATCCGTGTCGGTCGGTCGCCAACTTAGCGTGACCATCTTGGTCACGTCCTGATCGTCCGTATGCTCGCGAAAGCCGCCGGGACTTCCGGCGAACGGCCCTTCCTCGAAGTTTGACAGATGCTGGCTGTTGCCGCTGGCGCGTGCGCCAACCGTCAGATCGAGCGTCGGATTGATATGCCAGGTGAGATCTCCATACCCGGCGTATTCGGAAAACCGCGCATTGACGGTTTGCGCAATCAATGGCGTAACGCCAGGTGGCGGCGCGTTCGCGCCTTGCAATACGTATTGCTCCCAGACGTCCTCGCGATTGAGCCAGATCCCGAACAACCCATCGAATGTCTCGTTCTTGCGCGAGGTAAGCCGAATCTCCTGCGAGGATTTGTGCACGGTGTACTGCGAATCGACGTACAACGAACTCAATGGTTGAAAGACGCCAAACAAAGGGCCGATTTCGTTCAACAACCCAAGGAACGAGTCCGGATAATCCTGCACGCTGTGATTGACGAA
>DATJMR010000134.1:0-4183 GCA_035508595.1 Dyella sp. | reverse complement strand
GGCCGCAGGTGATTGAGTAGGCGATCCAGTTTTACCCGACTGAGTCGGCACAAGTACAAGTATATGTGTATCTCGGAGGATATCGGTGAGGACTATCGAGCGCGTGATAATCAGCTAGCCGTTAAACGTGGCTTCGTAGCTTGATCCATCAGCCTCGCGTCGCGTGATGGGTTAATCGTCAACACCTTGATGTGATTGCAGACATACATTCCTTCGATTTTTCTAGGATGACGTGTAAACAGCGCCTGGAGAGGCCCACGCGAAGAGTGTGAGCGTGCCCTTAAGTTTCTAGCGCGGTTTGCATAGCCGTTTAAAAACAACCCCGCCTTAAGCGGGGTTGTTTTTTTATCTGCCGATCGGATCAAACCTCGGCTTCTTCCTTGTACGCATCGATCGGAATGCACGCACACATTACGTTCTTGTCGCCGTAAACATTGTCCACGCGCGCAACCGGCGACCAGTACTTCTGCAGCTTCAGGCTGGGCAGCGGGAACGCGGCCAGTTCGCGTGGGTAAGCGTGCGTCCACTCGGTGCCGGTAACCATGGTGGCGGTGTGCGGCGCGTTCTTGAGCGGGTTGTCTTCGCGATCCAGGCGACCGTCTTCGATCGCGCGGATTTCGTCGCGGATCTGGATCATCGCATCGATAAAGCGATCCAGCTCGTGCATCGATTCGCTTTCGGTCGGTTCCACCATCAAGGTGCCTGCTACCGGGAAGCTCAGCGTGGGCGCATGGAAGCCGAAGTCGATCAGGCGCTTGGCCACGTCTTCCGCACTGATGCCGGTGCTGTCTTTGAGCGGGCGCAGATCGAGAATGCATTCATGCGCCACCAAACCATTGCGGCCGGTGTAGAGCGTCTCGTAATGTGGCGCCAAGCGCTTGGCAATGTAGTTGGCATTGAGCAATGCCACCTGCGTGGCCTTGCGCAGGCCTTGCTGACCCATCAGCGTGATGTACATCCAGCTGATCGGCAGAATGCTGGCGCTGCCAAAGCTCGCCGCGCTAACCATGCCGACCTTGCCTTCGCCGTTGAGCGTACGGGGAAGGAACGGTGCGAGATGCGACTTCACCGCGCACGGACCTACGCCCGGTCCGCCGCCGCCGTGCGGAATGCAGAAGGTTTTGTGCAGATTGAGGTGCGAGACGTCCGAGCCCCACTTGCCGGGCTTGGCCACGCCCACCAGCGCATTCATGTTTGCGCCGTCGGTGTATACCTGGCCGCCGTGCTGATGCACGATTTCGCAGATGCGCACCACGTCTTCCTCGAATACGCCGTGCGTGGAGGGGTAGGTGATCATCAGTGCGGCGAGGCGATCGGAATATTTTTCCGCCTTGGCGCGAATGTCTTCGACATCGACGTTGCCGTTGCTGTCGCACTTGGTCACCACCACCGTCATGCCGCACATCTGCGCGGACGCCGGATTGGTGCCGTGCGCGGATTCCGGAATCAGGCAGATATCGCGCTTGTCTTCACCGCGCGAGCGATGATACGCGCGAATGGCGAGCAGGCCGGCGTATTCGCCTTGCGCGCCGGAATTGGGCTGCAGGCTTACCGCGTCGTAGCCGGTGCATTCCACCAGCATGGCTTCGAGTTCGTCGATCAGCTGCTTGTAACCCTGCGTCTGGTCGGCGGGGGCGAGCGGATGCATCTGACCGAATTCCGGCCACGTCACCGGAATCATCTCGGCGGTGGCGTTGAGCTTCATGGTGCAGCTGCCCAGCGGGATCATGGTGCGATCCATCGCCAGGTCCTTGTCGGCGAGCGAGCGCATATAGCGCAGCAGCTCGTGCTCGCTGTGATGCGTGTTGAACACCGGATGCTGCAGAAACGCTTCCTTGCGCACGAGGGCGGTGGGCAGGGCATCGGGTGTGTGGGCGTCCAGCTCGTCGATATCGCCCAGATCGGCGCCGAACAAATCGGCGAGCGCTTTCACGTCGGCGCGCGTGGTGGTTTCGTCCAGGCTGATGCCCACGCTCTGGCCGTGGATCTGACGCAGATTGATACCCTTGCTCACGGCTTTCGCGTGAATCGCGTCGGCATCGACATTGGTGATGTGCAACGTATCGAAGAAACCGGCGTCAACGGTCATGCCTGCGCCGCGCAGCGCCGCGGCGAGAATGGCGGTGAGACGATGCGTGCGGCGTGCGATGCGCTCAAGACCTTCCGGACCGTGGTACACGGCGTACATGCTGGCCATCACGGCCAGCAGTACCTGCGCGGTACAAATATTGGACGTCGCCTTTTCGCGGCGGATGTGCTGCTCGCGGGTCTGCAAGGTGAGGCGGTAAGCATGTTTGCCTTCCGCGTCGAGGGACACGCCGATCAGGCGGCCCGGCATCGAGCGCTTGTACGCATCGCGACACGCCAGATACGCCGCGTGCGGACCGCCGAAACCGAACGGTACGCCGAAACGCTGGCTGTTGCCGATTACGATATCCGCGCCCCAGGAGCCGGGCGAGGCGATCAGCGTCAGCGCGAGCAGATCGGTGGCGACGGCAACGATGCCGCCGCGCGCATGCACCGCGTCGGCAAGTGCGCGATAGTCGTGAATCTGGCCGTAGGTATTGGGATACTGCAGCAGCACGCCGAAGCAATCGACGCTGGACGCTTCGGACGCATCGCCGATGCGCAGCTCGATACCGACGCCGTCCGCGCGCGTGTGCAGCACTTCCAGCGTTTGCGGATGCACGTCGTCGGCCACGAAGAACACGTTGGATTTCGACTTGGCCGAACGCTTGGCCAACGTCATCGCCTCGCCCGCGGCGGTGGCTTCGTCAAGCAGCGAGGCATTGGAGATATCCATGCCCGTGAGATCGGCCACCATGGTCTGGAAGTTGATCAGCGCTTCCATGCGACCTTGCGAAATCTCCGCCTGGTAGGGCGTGTAGGCCGTGTACCACGCGGGGTTTTCCAGAATGTTGCGCAGAATGACGTTCGGCGTCAGTGTGCCGTAGTAGCCCTGGCCGATGAAATTTTTGAAGACCTTGTTCTTGTTCGCGATCGTGCGAATCTTCGCCAGCGCTTCCTCTTCGGTGATGCTCGCGGGCAACGCCAGCGGCTGCTGCGACTTGATCTGGCCAGGCACGATCGCATCGGTCATGGCTTCGAGCGAGGTGTGGCCGATCGTATGCAGCATCTGCGCGATTTCGGCATCGTTGGGGCCGATGTGGCGCTCGATGAATGCGTGATGGTGCTCAAGTTCGCGTAGCGAAGGGAAGGGGTTCTGACTCATGGCATGGGGCGTCCGAAGAACGCGTGCAGGCCGCACGCGAGGCGCCCCTCTGTCCTTTTGCCTGAGAGTTTGGAAGCGGGAAGGCTCGCGCCTGTGCTTCGTGCCCCTTCGGCGCCGGATTCAACCGGTCTCTCCAGAGTTTGGTTCACAGCGGTATGGAGCCTGAGCGATTACGGGCGTTGCGCCTTCGGCAGCGGGCGTTTACCCGCTTCTCCCACCATGAACGTCAAGGCGGCGATTATACCCTGAGCATCAAGTTGTCGTACCGTTACCCCGGCTTCGCCGGAGTGACGAGCCAACGAGCCAGCCGACCATGAACAAACCGCCTTTCCGCCTCGAACAACTCGATCACATCGTTCTGCGCGCGTACGACATTTCCATCCTGCAGGCGTTTTATTGCGATGTGCTGGGCTGCACGGTCGAGCGCCGCCAGGACGACATCGGCCTGGTACAGCTGCGCGCGGGGCAATCGCTGATCGATTTGGTCAGTGTGGACAGCAAGCTTGGCCGCCACGGTGGCGCGGGCCCAGGCACGGAAGGGCACAACATGGATCATTTGTGCCTGAGCGTGGACGGTTACGACGAAGCCGCCATCGTGGCGCATCTGAAGGCGCACGGCGTGCATGTGGGCGAGATCGGCCGCCGCTACGGCGCGAAAGGCGAGGGGCCGTCCATTTATCTCTTTGATCCGCAAGGAAACATGGTCGAGTTGAAAGGGCCGCCGGCGGCATAGGCGGCCGATGCGTTCGACCGCTGCATACGTATTCTTGGAAAAGCATGGGCCATAGGTCACGAATTTAACGTTTGTGACGCAGTACTCGTTATAATGGGCGCTTCCCAGGTCGCTCATGGCTTGATTGGCCTTCCGGCCAACCAGACCCTGGAGCGCGTGCAGTCCTACGAAGCGATTCCCCCTCGGCATTCGTCCCGGATTGCGCGGCAACTCAACGG
>DATJMR010000133.1:0-13135 GCA_035508595.1 Dyella sp. | reverse complement strand
CGAACTTGCGCCGGGCAGCGATGGGTGGATTCGGCTGCCCGAGAAAGCCTTCGCCACCGCCTTCGCGCAACACGCCACGCCGCAAGAGCAGCAAGCGCTGGCCAACACTCAGCCACCCATCGCGCCGGCGAGCATCACGGTGCCGGCAGGCCACCCGCTCTGGAAAGATGTGCCCGCGTGGTATCTGCTGGCCGAGCAGGATCACATGATTCCCGCGCGCACCCAGCGCTTTGTCGCCGAACGGATGAAAGCGCGCATCCGCGCTTATCCCGTCGATCACGTTCCCAGCGTGACGGCACCCGAGCTTGTCGCGAACGTGATCGGCGACGCCCTGCAGCACATCGCCGCGTCGTCGCGCACCGCCGTAAATCCCTTATCCCCTGGAGACATCGCCATGAACGCCATTCGCTATCGCCGCGCTAACGTCGACGGATTCAACATCTTCTATCGGGAAGCCGGCTCGACGGATAAGCCTCACCTGTTGCTGTTGCACGGTTTCCCCAGTGCTGGGCACATGTTTCGCGATCTGATTCCGCAGCTCAGCGAACACTTCCACATCGTTGCGCCCGATCTGCCCGGGTTTGGACAATCGGACATGCCGCCGCGCGACCAATTCGCTTACACGTTCGACCATATCGCCGACGTGATCGATCGCTTCACCGAAATCGTCGGCCTGGATCGCTTTATCGTCTACGTGTTCGATTACGGCGCGCCGACCGGTTTCCGTATCGCCGTCAAACATCCGGAACGCATCGCGGGCATCATTTCGCAAAACGGTAACGCGTACCAGGAAGGCTTGAGCGACGGCTGGAATCCAATCCAGGCGTATTGGGCAAACCCGTCGGAAGCAAACCGGGAAGCCTTGCGCGGATTTCTCGCGCCGGAAGCGACGCGCTGGCAATACACGCACGGCGTGGCGGACGAGTCGCTGGTATCGCCGGACGGCATCGCGCTCGACAACCATTACCTGGCACGCAGCGGCGCCGACGCCATCCAGTTGGACCTGTTCCTCGATTACCGGAGCAACGTGGCGCTCTATCCCACGTTCCATGCATATTTTCGCAAGCATCGTCCGCGCTTTCTGGCGGTGTGGGGTAAAAACGATCCGTTCTTCCTGCCGCCGGGTGCCGAGGCGTTCAAGCGCGATATGCCCGACGCACAGATTCGCTTCCTCGACACCGGGCACTTTGCATTGGAGACGCACGCGCAAGAGATCGCCCAAGCGATTCGCGGTTTCTTTGCGGCCTGATCCATCGTCCATTGTGTAGGGAGAGTGTCATGTCTCATGCCGTAGCCATCGTAACGGGTGCGAGCCAAGGTATCGGCCGTGCCACCGCCATTCGGCTGGCCAAAGATTTCGACGCGTTGGTGCTGGTGGCGAGAAATCGCGATCACTTGCTGGAAACCGAACAAGCCGTGCAATCGCACGGTGCCAAGGTGCTGATCGTCGATCTGGATCTTGCCGACAAAACGTCCGCGAAGATCGTGGTGGAACGAACGCTCGCCGCGTTTGGACGTATCGACGCACTGCTCAATATCGCCGGCGCCGTTCCGCAAATCGATCTGTTCGACATGACCGACGAGCAATGGGATGCAGGCATGGCACTCAAGCTGCACGGCGCCAGACGCCTGACCATCGAAGCGTGGCCGGCGCTCAAGGCATCGCAAGGCTCGGTCGTGTTCACCTCTGGCAATTCGGCGATTTTTCCAAAAGCGCCGTATGCGGCGGTCGGCACCATCAATGCCGCCATCACGGCGCTTTCCAAGGCGTTTTCCGACCGAGGCATCGCCGACGGCGTGCAGGTCAACAGCGTGCTGCCCGGGCCGGTGATGACGGGTCGGCGCCGCTCGTATCTGGAACATTGGGCGCCGTTGCACAACATGACCACGGCCGAAGCGATGGATCATTTTCCGCAGGAAGCAGGCATCGCACGCTATGGCCAGCCGGAGGAAATCGCCGAACTCATGGCGTTTCTGGTATCGCCCGGCGCACGCTGGATGACCGGCTCGATGCTGCGCATGGATGGCGGCGAAGTGAAATCGGTTTGATCGGTGGCCTGACCCAATAACTTCATCGCCGATTGGGTAAAGTGCTTGGCATCCACTCACCAAGGACGTGCAGAGCGATGAAAGCCATTTGCTTCCTGGTCGGCGTTATCGCCTTGTTGGCGACAACGCAAGCGGATGCTTCGGTGTGCGCCGCGCCCAGTCAAGCCACAAGTGTCGCGGTGCCGGGACACCCGTTTTCGGCGATACCGGCCGCAGACAACTGTTGGATGTTCGTTTCCATCGTCGATGGAAAAGGACACGGTTCGGTCGCGGTTTTGCGCAATAAGGATGGCGTTTTCCAACTCGATCACACCGTGGCCTTGAAGCACCCGGCCTTTGGCGCGTCGCTCTCGCACGATGGACGCACCTTGGTTGTCGCCGGCGACGACAACACATCGTTGTTGGACGTGACTCGTCTTGAGCAAGGCGACAGCAACGCCGTTCTCGGAACGTTGTCGGACGGCTCCAAGGCGGGCGCCGTCTACGCGACGATCAGCCCGGGTGACAAAATGCTGTTCGTCTCCGACGAATACGCCAAGCGCATCAGCGTTTTCGACTTCGCCAAAGCGCGAAACGGCCGCTTCGACGACAGCGCCTTGATCGGCCGCATCCCCACGGCGGCATTTCCGGTCGGCCTGGCGTTTTCGCCGGATGGCCATTGGCTCTACGCCACCAGTCAACGAGGGCCTGCCAGCATGCAGTCCGTTTGCAAACCGGAGTTGCCGCAAGGACAAATGCACCCCGAAGGTTTGCTTCTGCGCATCGACGTTGCCAAAGCGAGCAGCGATCCCGCGCATGCCGTGGTGGACGCCTTGCCGGCTGGATGCAATCCGGTGCGCGTGGCGGTGTCTCCTTCCGGCAAAGACCTGTGGGTCACGGCGCGCGGCGGCAACGCATTGATAAGCATCAACGCGGACGATTGGGTCAACGGTTCCAAACAAGCTCACGTCGCCAGTCTGCCGATCGGCCCAAGCCCGGTCGGTATTGCGGCACGCCAGGATGGCAAACAAGTGTGGGTGGCGTTGTCCAATCGCTTCGGCAGCGACAAAACCGGGCAGTTGGTCGGTATCAGCGACCCGGACGACGCGGCACAGAAGAAACTCGTCACCCTGCCTGCGGCCGGTTTTCCCAGAGAACTCACGTTTCTGTCGGACGGCCGAACGCTGGTGGCAACGCTCTACGACGCACAACAAGTGGAACTTGTGCCCACGCCAAATTAGAGTAGCGCGCACGCATCCATCTTGTGAGCCAGTAGGTTTCACCGCTTCGTTGCCATGGAACGTCCGTGCTTCATGAGGGCCATGTTGTGATCGATCCCGGTATCATTGCTCTATTCATAGCCGGCTTGTGGCTGATCGTGGCGGCCGTGGTCATCGGATACCCGCTAGTCGCCGGCCGGATCAGGGCCGGTGCCGGTACGTTTAGCAGGGAAGACGATCCTCGCGCATTCTGGAGGGCGTATCTTTTCTCGACAGCTTTGTTTGTTGCCGTATCCGTGGCGGCCGGGTTCCTGGTACATGCGATTTTCCGGCTGAATCATTAGATTTCGCGTCATCGACTCCGCGCCAAGCAAGGAAAGATATGTCCAGCCCTGAAACCACGAAGCTTAGCGGCTATCTCTATATCGCCTCCGGCTGCGTCTTCTTTCTCATCGCCATGTTCGGCCGGCACCCGTCGTCGTATGGGTTCATGGGCGTCGCGGTGGTGTTTATCACCCTTGGCGCTACCTTGCTGCGCAAGGCAAAGCGCGAGCCGTAGACATGGGTATCGACGCTCCCGCGTTCGGTGACGGAGCCTATCTTTGCTGAGCAAGAAAACCGACAACCGTATTGAAAGACGACCTGCGTTGCGTATGAAAAAGTCCATTATTCAAGTGTTATCCGGCGTGAAGCACCTGGCAGGCCGAACGCCGGCCATGGCTTTCGGCGATCAAGCGAGCGACTGGTTCGCCGAAATCGCGCCGTACCGCGAGGGCGGGGTATATGTGAGTTACTACTCCGGTTCCAGCGAATGGGAACGCCACCCTCACGGCGACGAAGTCGTGATGGTTCTGGACGGAAGCACCACCGCCATCTTGCTCGTCGACGGCAAAGAAGAGCGCTTCTTTCTCGCCCAGAACGAACTTGTCGTCGTTCCCAAAGGCGTATGGCATCGCTTTGAAAACTCCGAACGGGTGAAAGTCATGACCGTTACGCCTCAACCCACCGATCACAGTCTGGAAAAACCCGAAACCTGAAAGCAGTCTCGTCGAAACCTCCGGTCGTTGACTGCTCGCGGAGGAGTCATGCATATATCGAATGTCAGCGCCCAATTGCGAACGACGGACATCGCCTCATCGATCGACTTCTACACCACAAAGCTCGGGTTTGTCCTTGAATTTCAATACAAGGACTTTTACGCGGGCATACGCGCAGGCCATCACGTCTTTCATCTCAAGCTCGTCGATGAGAGAGACCCCACCATCGCATTCGTGGACGAGCACGAGCATTTCCATCTTTATTTTCAAACCGACGACGCCTGCGCCTATGCGGAATTTTTCAAGCAGAGAGCGATCCGTTTCGTCGAGGACGTGCACGACACGGCGTGGGGAACCCGCGAGTTCGTCATCAAAGACGATCAAGGGCACACGTTGTACTTCGGTCAAACGCTACATGCGTCCCCATCGCACGCGCCTTAGCGCGCACGCCATATCATTCCCCTTCGAATTCGGCCGCCGCCGATAAACGGTGTCATGAAACCGGCCGTCCGGTTTTCGCCCTGAGCCGGCCATTTGAAAAGCGATCCGGGCACAAGCAACGCCGCGGCCTCGTCTGTGTCCGCTTGTCCGCGCAAATGTCCGCGGACACTCCCCTAAGCGGCGGCAGGGCGTGCATCGCGTTGATGTATAAGCGTGTTCTCGCGCCGTTTTCCCATGGCACGCGGTTTGCTGACCTACTTCGCTAGCCGCGCGGACGGTCGCCGGGGTATGCCGCGGGCTGCTGCAGCCACTGCACTGCGGATAGGGAGAAAGGAGAGGGAATGTTCGGTTATTACGTGCTCATGGCGTTTCACAGCCTGAAACGCAACAAGGTGCTTACTGCGCTGATGATACTGGCGATCGCCGTGGGTATCGGCGCAAGCATGACGACGCTTACCGTGATGCATATTCTCGCTGGCGACCCGCTGCCCGGACGCAGTGCGCATATCTTCTATCCGCAAGTGGATCCCGATCCTGACGATCAGGATACGCACGAGCCTCTGGATGTCATGGATTTTCACTCCGCCGTCGACCTTTGGTCCGCACACCGCGCCGAACGCCAGGCGCTTGTAGCGAGAGCCGATGTGCGAGTGGTGGCGCCGGACGTCGATGTTCCGGCATTGAAACGGCAGATGCTGGCCACAACGGCGGATTTCTTTCCGATGTTCAACGTTCCGTTCCAGTACGGTCAGGCGTGGAGCGGCACGGACGACGACAAGCGTGCGCGTGTTGCGGTGATCTCCGACGACTTGAATAAAAAGCTCTTTGGCGGAAAAGACAGCGTCGGACATATTTTGCGCATTCGCGACAGCGACATGCGCATCGTGGGTGTATTGAAATCGTGGCGCCCCTCGCCGCTGTTTTATGACGTGAACGGCGGACGCTTTTCGGAGGGAGATACCGCGAGCTTCTATCAGAAGCCCGAAGACGTCATGATCCCGTTCTCCACCGGGCAGGACATCAATCGAAACCATTTCAATCCCTTCACCTGCTGGCACGTTCCAGATCAGCGTAGCGAGCAGCGGGATTGGCCGTGCGTTTGGGTGAGCCTTTGGGTGCAATTGGACGATGCGTCCAAGGTGTCTGCGTATCGACGTTTTGTTGCCGACTACGCCGCCCAGCAAATGGCGCTGGGACGTTTCAATCATGCCGGCAATACCCGGATGAGAAACCTGATGGGATGGTTGGACTTCAACCATGTGGTACCCAGCGATGTGAAACTGGAAACGTGGCTGGCATTTGCGTTTCTGATCATCTGCCTGTTCAACACGGTGGGACTGCTGCTCGCCAAATTCCTTCATCGCGGCGGTGAAATCGGGGTTCGCCGGGCACTCGGTGCCACGCGCACTGCCGTCTTCGCGCAGTGTCTGATGGAGGCGGCGGTCACCGGGCTGCTCGGTGGGTTCGGCGGTTGGCTGCTTACCTTGCTCGGGCTGTGGATCGTGCGCCGACAACCGACGGCTTACGCGGATCTGGTGCATCTGGATATTCCCATGTTCCTGCTGACGTTCGGGGCGGCCATCGCAGCGACGTTGTTCGCCGGTTTGCTACCTGCCTTCCGTGCCAGCCGAGTGGCGCCGGCGTTGCAGTTGAAGACGCTATGAGAATGCCGACCATGGATATCGCACCGATTTTTTCCGCCCTACGCCGCCATCGCCTGGCTACGCTGCTGATCGCGCTGGAGATCGCCTTGGCGTGCGCCGTGTTGTGCAACGCTTGCTTTCTCATTGCCAACCGCGTCGACCAGATGCACATCCAAAGCGGTGTGGATGAGGCATCGCTCGCGCAGATCAAGATGGATTGCGACGACTGCGACGAAACCGATTTGAACGCACGCGTCCTGTCGGCCGTCGGCCAGGTGTCGGGTGTGCAATCGGTCAGCGTGCTCAACGCGGTGCCGTTCGGAGAGCATGCAGGTACCGCCGGCATTCATCTGGATGCGAGCAATCAAAAGTTTGGTGGCGTGGTCGACTTTTTCGTGGGCGGACCGGGCAGCTTCAAAGCACTGGGACTGAACCTCGTACAAGGAAGCATGCCCAAAGAGGATGACTACCGCGCGGTGGAAGATTTTATCCCCGCGGACGCGCCGGTATGGGTGACGCGTGCATTGGCCGAACATCTGTGGCCTGGCGAAGATCCGCTTGGCCACGAATTCTGGATGGATCGATTTCATTTTCGGGTGGCCGGCGTGGTGGCGCATCTGGCGCGGCCAGGCGGTGGCGAGGGCGGTCCGGAAACGCGCGAATGGTCGGTCTTCGTACCGGGCATTCCGGGTAAAAAGCTGGCTGGCAATTATTTGATTCGCGCTCAGCCCGATCAACTGCAGCGCGTGCTGCGCGAAGCGCGCGCCGCCGCCATCAAAGCCGCGCCCGAAGCCGTGCTCGATCAACAACAAAGCCGCACGATCGGCGAATTGCGCAGCGAGTATTTCCAGCAAGATGTCGCGATGACGCATATCCTCGTCGGCGTTATCGCCGCATTGCTGCTAGTCACTGCATTGGGCATCGTCGGCCTCGCCAGTTTCTGGGTGGCGCAACGGCGCAGGCAGATCGGCGTGCGGCGTGCGCTGGGCGCAACCCGGCGGGACATTCTGCGTTACTTCCAGACCGAGAATTTTCTGATCGTCAGCATGGGCGTAGTGCTCGGCATGGCGCTCGCCTACGGTCTGAACATTTGGTTGATGCTGTCTTACGAGTTGCCGCGTCTACCGGCGTACTACCTGCCCATCGGTGTGGTGGTGCTATGGCTGCTCGGGCAGATGTCGGTGCTTGCCCCCGCGCTGCGCGCCGCGGCCGTGCCGCCGGTTGTCGCGACACGCAACGAGTGAGAGAGCATTCCTAGAGATAACTCAACCACCACCAATCGTGACGCCGCCGCACACCCGCATACCATTTGCACAGCGGATAAAGCGACACCACGACCAATATCCACACCAGATAGACGACCGGCAGCCCGAAGTCCCAGCCCGGCGGCGCGGTAAACGGAAAATGCGCAAGATCGGGCGACTGGAACATGTTCGCCACCGTCCCGTACCGGATCCAGCACGCGACGGTGGCAAGCAAATGAATCAGATAGAAGTGCACCACATAAAAGAACAGCGGTACGCGCCCGATGGTATGCGCCGGGCGCAACAACGCAGGAACGCCTCGCTCGAACACGCATAAGAGCAGCAAGGCCGGCCCCAACGTCATCATCAGAAACAGCAGCGATGGCGGATACTTATTGGTGTTGACGAACGACATGAGTGTGAACAGCGACGTCTTTTGCGCGCTCCAAGGGAGCGGATCGCCGTAAACATTCCAGTAACGCAACGCAACGAATCCGATCACCAGCCCGATACCGAGCCAGCACAGCAACGAGCGCCGGGCACGATCCGGCCATTCGTACGCCGCGCCCAGCACATAACCCATGGCCGTCACGCCAACCCACGGGACCAGCACATAAGACACAAAGACGAGATGATCGCCAACAGTGAGAACAGGGCCAAGCTCGTGCAAAAGGCGCCACAACGGCGCCCACGCACCAAATTGTGTCGCGTCGATATTGTCCAGCGTGTTGTGTCCGGCGATCAGTGCGACGCCAAACGCCGCGATAAGCCATCTCGGCAACCAGATCAACGCCGCAAGCACGATCATCGCCCAGCCCAGTGCCCACAGCACAATCAGCAGCGTGACGTGATAATCGAGATTGAACTGCAATGCGAACCGCATCACCACGGTATCGAGAAAGAGCAGCCAAAGGCCACGCGTGACCAGAAAGCGCGATAGTGCCGGCTTCGACATGCGCTTCAACGTCAACGATGCGCTGGTGCCAGTGAGCAAAAAGAACACCGGCGCGCAGATATGCGTAACCCAGCGCGTAAAGAACAGGGCGGGCGTGGTGGTGGCCAGGTCGGTTGCCTGCGAGGTCAGGCTGCCGAAGAAATCGTGCGAATGATCCAGCGCCATGATGACGATAATGACGCCGCGCAAAAGATCGATGGATTCGATGCGGGTGCGATGGGCCGAAGCTTCCGTCATACCGTTTCTCCCGCTACAGAGATACGCATTATGTTTATCGCCATGCCAGGCGACGGTTTGTCCTGCGTTTCAATCCGAATCGGTACGGCCGATCGCGCATGACATTTCCCCGCATGCGATGGAAAAATAATCGGAAGGAAACCATGGTGCAAATGCCACTCGTTCACCTCTTTGCATGACCGATCGGCAAGGCCGGCAGCCCTCAATTGGCCAACGGTTCGGTCAAGGTAGGACGTTGCACGCTCAACGCCGTGCCGGCCGCCGCGACGATAATCGCCATGATGGCCAGCCATTGCAGCGAACTGAGCTGTTCGCCCAGCAGGATTACGCCGGCCAGGGCGGCAACGGCCGGCTCCAGGCTCAGCAAGGTGCTGAACGTGCGCGCGGGTAGACGAGTCATCGAGATCATCTCCAGCGAATACGGTAACGCCGAACTCAGCACGGCGACACCCAGTGCGTACGGCAGCAGCGTCGGCGTCAACAACGCGCTGCCGGCATGCGCAATCCCGAACGGAATTGCCACCAAAGCGCCAATGGTCGTACCCCAGGTCACCGCGTCCGCACCGTGGCTTGCACCCGCTCTTTTTCCGGTCACGATATAGAGCGCCCAGCCCACGCCGGCGGCCAACGCAAACACTACGCCGACGGGGTCCAGCGCGTGCACCTGCCCGCGCAGCGGCAGCAACAGCGCCAGGCCTGCCACCACCAGCGCAATCCAGACGAAGTCCACCACGCGGCGCGAGCTGATCATCGCCAGCGTCAACGGCCCGGTAAATTCCAGCGCAACGGCGATGCCCAACGGAATGGTGCGCAACGACATATAGAACACCAGATTCATCGCACCCATCGAAAGCCCGTAGCCCCACAACGCGCGCCAATCGCGCTGCGCTCCCGACCGACGCCACGGTCGTCGCCACAACAGAAGAATCAGCGCGCTCAGTCCCAGGCGATACGCCGTCGCACCTTGCGCGCCCACCTGCGGAAACAGATGCTTGGCCAACGATGCACCGCACTGGTACGAGACCATGCTGATCAATAACGCGCCGATAGCGAGTGCGATCTGTGCAACGGACGAACGTGACGACATGGGGGTGCGTGTAAGGCGGATGGGTTAGTTCATGATGCCATCAAGTGGCACCCAAACCCACGATGCAAGCCGCCTATTTGTCGTGATTGCTGACACCGACTGGCAGCAATAACGATTGCCGATTTTAAGGGCCTCGATGGTTTTGCGAAGCCGCACTCCCTCTTTTGTGCTCAAGGTCGCCCGGCTGCGGCAGCCGGCGCTTCGGTGGTCAATATCTTCCCGGTCCTTTCGGCGGCGACGGCGACATAGTTCTCCATGCCGCGCCATTCAGTAGCGACCAGAAAGAGTGTCTTGCCCGTCGCGCCGCCCAACATGCAAGCAAAACAACCGCGGTCCAGCGTCACGGTTTGCAGCACTTCTCCGCCTTCGCGCACACGCACGCAGCGCTTGTTCGGCACATCGCCATACCAAACGGCGTTTTCCGCATCGATGCATAGGCCATCGGGATAGCCGTCTTTCAGGTCCGCCCAGATGCGGCGATGAGACAAGCTTCCGTCCGATTCGATATCGAACGCGGTAAGTCGCTTTCCATGCGATTCGGCGATGATCAGCGTCGTGCCGTCTTCCGTAATCGCCATGCCGTTCGGAAACGCGATCTTGTCGGCCACCTGACGCACGGTTCCATCCGGCGCCACCACCGCGATGACGCCTGGACCGCCGTTGACATAGGCGTATCCGCGTCGGTCCACCACGATTTCGTTCCACCCTAGATCGGAAACCGCGCGCAAATCCGCATGAGTAACGATCGTGCCGTCCGTTTCTCGACGCAATAGCAGGCTGGCGGCGCCGGCCACAATAAGCAGTCGCCCGTCGGGCAACCAATCGATGGACAAGGGGAGTTCAAGCTGCGTTTGGATGATCACCTCGCTCTTTCCGAGCGTATCGACGGCGACGATCTGCTGCGTGCCCCAGTCGGCAAACCACAGGCGTCCGTCATGCCATCGCGGCGACTCGCCCATCGCGATACCGTTCATAAGTGTTTGAACTTCAGGCTGAAGAACAGGTTTCCTAGACATACGGCCGTCCTCTACGTCGGGGTTGAACATCGGATGCATGCCTTAAGGACGCTCGACATTGCCGCAAACGGACATGTCTTTCAGCCGATAGTCGGCTCACGGCGTTCGTGCAAAACTCCCCGACCATCCCTAACGCGGAGCACGAACCGTGAAACAGCCTACGGCTTTGTTGAAAGCGGCCGACATCGAAGCGATGAACGCCACGCGTTCGGTCCACGCGCTCAATCCCAACGGCATTCGCCTCAAAAAATCCGTTGGCGATATCGCGGGCCTGACTCAACTCGGCGCGCACATGATTACCCTGATGCCCGGCCACCAGTCCTCCGAATATCATCGCCATCTTTATGAAGAAGAGTGCGTATACATTCTCTCCGGGCGTGGCGAGGCAGTGATCGACGATCAACGCTACGGCATCGAAGCCGGCGATTTTTTAGGCTTTGCGCGAAACGGGCCGGCCCATGTCATCACCAATACCGGCAACGAGCCGCTCGTTTCGCTCGTGGTCGGACAACGATTGGAGCACGATGTCTGCGATTACCCCCATAAAGGGGTAAGGCTTTATATCGCCGGCGACAATGAGGTTTATACCGATCTTTGATGTAGCGCTGTTTGTTTTCCAAAGCGAACCTCAAAGAGTCGCCGTCGACGAATTGCCATACAGGGTATTGGGCAAGTTTTGATCCGGCCGTACACGTTAAGAAGCGCTCCGTAAGCATTAGCCGTGCTTTCGACTTCGCATGGAATGCTTACGATAAATCCCCACTCGTCATATCAGGGATGAATCGACTCATGGTTTTAGTCACTTTTGCAGCACTGTGGTTTATGGCGGATTCCATGCCGCCTACGAGGGCGCAGACGGTGCCGACGGTGTATGAAGCCGGACACTTCTTTGCCGTGCCGCAGACCCGCGACGGCCAGCGGCTGCGATTGCTGGTCGATACCGGCGGCGGCGGTGGTCGCGGCATGTATTGGATCAGCACGGCGACGGCAGAGCGCTTGCGGTTGAAATCCATCGTTTGCAAAGTGGACGGTGAGCCGTTGCCTGTCGCCCATCTACCCGACTACCAAACCGGACTCGGCTTGCCGCCGCCACGCAACGGTGCGTGCGGTGCGGCGCTGCTGGTTTTCCCGAAAGCGGACATCGGCTACGACGGTCAACTTGGCGCCGGCTATTTCCCCGGCCGCATTTGGACCTTCGATTATCCCGCGCATCGGCTGACGCGCGAAGGCAGCGCCTGGCAGCCCAACCCTGCCGCGCACCGCGCGATGCTGGGTTTTCCGCACGACGCGGATGGCAAACCGTCTTCGGGCTTCGCGCGCATCACAATTCGTGTCGACGGCCAACCGCTGGACATGCTGCTGGACACCGGCGCTTCGTCGTTCCCCACGCCGGAGAGTGCGCGCATCAGCGGCACGCCGACGGTGCGGGGCGAAGGCGTCACCAGCTTTATCACGGCCGGAGTGCTTGAGCGCTGGCACAACGCGCACCCCGATTGGCGCGTCGTGGAGAAAGCCAATGGCAATGGCAGCGATCATTCGCTCGCTCGCATCATCGAAGTGCCCGAGGTGGAGATTGCCGGCTGGTCAGTAGGGCCCGTGTGGTTCACCGAGCGGCCCGACAAGGCCTTCCACGAATACATGGCGCAAATGATGGACAAACCCACCGAAGGCGCCGTGGGCGGCAACGTGTTTCGCCACTTCGTTATGACCCTCGACTACCCGCATGAGGCGGCGTATTTCCGCTGCATGATGGATTGCAAATCCGTCGGCACAACGTCAGCGGTGCGTTGATCGCCAGGTGAGGGGGCATAGTGGAACAGTCTGCTTTCCGCTTCGAAGCGGACACTTTTTCGCTATTTCAAAATTTGAAGTGCCGGAACACGCAGCACGTTGCATTCGATAAAACTCCAATAACCTTCGCTCACGCCGGCTTGGAGTGCGGCGGCGAATTGCTCTGGGGTGTAGTGGATCCCTGTGGCCCGGATGTTCATTTCCAGGTGATGCAGAGCGACTTCAGTGCCAGCGTGTCGGCCGTTTGCATTCAAAACTTCGCGCACATACGCGGCTGTCAGCTCACTCATTTCACATTTCCACCACATTCGCACGCCCGATATTCAGGACGTCAGTTTCACGCAAGGTAAAGGAAACTACCAAAAAAGAGACAAATAAGGAAATCGCGCGGTTTGCCAAACAGTTGGTCATCGACCAAATGTGGAGGTCGGTCGGC
>DATJMR010000132.1:0-4212 GCA_035508595.1 Dyella sp. | reverse complement strand
ATCACTCGCATGTCGTGGCCGGCAGCGATCTCTCCGCCGGGCAATACAGCGGACAGGTAGGCCCCGTCTACATCGAACCGCGCCGCGAACCGGGCAGCTACGATCGCGAAGTGTTTCTCACGTTGAAGGAATTCGACCCGTTCTTCAGCACGGGCGGCGATATGGCGATGGATTTTCTGCGCCCGAGCGAGCGCGAGCCTTCGCTGCAGCGGCGCGGCGAAGCGGCAATGAAGGCATCGTTGGCGAGCGGCCATGCCAAGGGCTACGAGGTGGGTTATCAGACATTCGCCATCAACGGACGGATGCTTGGGTCTGGCGAGCCAATGCGCGTAAAACCCGGCGAACGCGTGTTGCTGCACGTGCTCAACGGCAGCGCCACCGAGATCCGCAGCGTGGCGCTGCCCGGGCACATGTTCAAAGTGGTGGCGCTGGACGGCAATCCCGTGCCTCATCCGGCGGACGTGCCGGTGTTGTGGATCGGCACGGCCGAGCGCATCAGCGCCATCGTCCAGATGAAGCATCCGGGCACGTGGATACTCGGCGATCTGGACGACGACGACCGCAGCCATGGTTTGGGGCTGGTGGTCGAATACGCCGGTCATCGCGGCAAGCCGCAGTGGATCAAGCCGCCGCCGTTCGGCTGGGATTACCGGCGCTTTGCACTGCCAGATGCCCATGCCGCCGAGCCGGATCAGATCATCGAGATGACATTCGCCAAAGAAAACGCAGCGGCCAACGGCTTCAATCGCTGGACCATCAACGGTGCGGCGTTCGACATGAAAGCCATGAAACCGATGTACCGGTTGCAACACGGCAAGCGTTACCGGTTGCGCATGCACAACGCCAGCGACGACATTCACCCGATGCATCTGCATCGGCACAGCTTCGAGATCGCGCGTATCGCCGGGCAACCCACGGGCGGGGTGATCAAGGATGTCGCCATGCTCGGCGGTTACCAGACGATGGAGCTCGATTTCACCGCCGATCAACGGGGGCTTTCGCTGTTCCACTGCCATATGCAGCTGCATATGGATTTCGGTTTCATGGCGTTGTTCGATTGCGCCTGACGCATGAAAAAAGAGGGCGCCATATGCGCCCTCTTTCGGCTTCCCTTGGTAAGTCAACACAACCTTCGTCGCTCCCTTGGGTCCTGCAGCCCACTTACATATCAACGATGTTGTCGTTACCGCGCTTCATGGTCCTTACCAAGCCTTCCCATCATCGCCGGCACCCGCTTCACGTCGTCAGAACCGTCATCCAGCGCGTCGGAGCGTCGGTTCGCCTGCCGGCCTTTTTCCACCTTGCTTTTGCTCTCGATCTCGTGCGTTTACCTGTACCTTGATGCGATACCTTTCCAGACATTTCCCGACCGTACTCAACGGTCGGGATGGATCGTGCTCGCGTCGACGCCACGGCGCGGTGCATGACCGGTGAAAAACATCGCGATCTTGCTGAGCCCCAGATAAAGCGCTAGTGCAGCCGCTCGTCTGCGCGCCTGCCATCACAGGGCGTGCACGCGTTCTGCATGCATGGATCACTCCCAAAGCGGCTGCGCGGGCGAGCGCGGCGCAGGCAGTCAGGCGCTGATCTTCGCGTCTTCGCTGTCGATCAAGCCGCGAACGAGCACGCGGTAGGTATCTCGGCCCGCTTCCTTGGCCATATAAAGCGCATCGTCGGCGAGCTTCATCATCGCATCGGCCGATACTTCGTCTTTGCAGATGGCCGCACCAATGCTCATTTTCACGCTCACGCTGGTGTCGCCCACCACCACCGTCATATGCAAGCGTTCCCACAACGAGTGAATGAACGCCCTGGCCTGCTGCAGGTTGTCCATGTCGTCGCAAAGCACAACGAATTCGTCGCCACCGATGCGGGCGACCACTTCGCCCTCGCGAACCAGCCGTTGCAGGCAGCGGCCGACTTCCGACAGCACTGCGTCGCCGATGGCATGGCCATAGGTGTCGTTGATCGATTTGAAATTGTCGATGTCCGCCAAGGCCAGCAGCACGGGCGTTTTGCGCCGCTGCGCCTGCTTGAGCGTGGCCGAAACGCGTTCGCCGAAAAAACGCCGGTTGGCGAGGCCCGTCAACGAATCCTGATGCGCCAGCCGCAGCAGTTCGCGCTCCACATTCTTGATATGCGTGATTTCGGTGGTGAGCACGTACACGCCGCGAATCGTTCCCTCGGCATCGCGGTCCGGCACGTAGTGCGCCTGGAAGTGCAAAAACTTCCCTTGATGCGGCGCTTCGTATTCGAACATCACCGATTCGCCCGCGTAAGCGCGCGCCAACGGACCTTTCAGGCTTTCGTACAGCGCCTCGCCGCGTACTTCGCGCACGGTTTTTCCGATGATCTGCGCAGGCGTATCGTCGGAAACCTGTTCGACGAAACGATTGATGTAGGTGTAACGCTGCGACATGTCCACGCGCGCGATCACCGCCGGTATGTTGTCGGTGATCGTGCGCAACTGCACCTGGCTTTCGACCAGCGCCTGTTCGACGCACACACGCCGGGACACGTCGCGGCCGGTGTAGATGATGTCCATGGTGCCGTCGTCGGGGCTTTGTACCAGGCGCGCGAAGGCCTCGATCCAGACGTAATGACCGTCTTTGTGTCGCAAGCGATAGGTGGAGGTGGTGGTGCCGCCCTCACTTCGCAGCTTTGCGACATCGCTTGCGACACGCTCGCGATCGTCGGGATGGATAAGCTCGGGGCGTGGCTTGCTGAACTCCTCCACGTCCCAGCCCAGCAGATCCTTGATCGACGGCGACACATACATGCGATCGCCGTTGAACCGGATGCGCATCACCAGATCGCCGCTATGTTCGGCCAACATGCGGTAGCGCAACTCGCTGTCGCGAATGCGGTGCTGCAGAAGATCCAGCTCCGACAGCGCCATCGCGACGGGCAGCGCCACGAAACACGATACGCCGATAAAAACCTGCGCCATGACCACGCGAAGCGCCGGCGTAATGCCAGCGACAAGGTTGAACGGCCCCACGTTCATCGTGGTGACGATCGTGATGACGAGCGCAATGATCGCCATGCCGATCACCATGCCCACGAACCGATGGCGGAACACCAGCAGCAACAGCGGCGGGTAGATCATGAACGCCATCGGGATGTGCGATTCCAGAAACACGCCCACGGTGATGACGGTCAGCAGCAGCAGATCGCGAATCAGAATGCCGAGCTTGCCCTTGTCCACCTGGCGCCATTGGCGCGTGACCAACACCAGCGACGTGCTGCCGGCGATCACCAGGCCCACGAAGTGCGCGCGGAACATCGTATTGATGCGAATCCCCAGATCGGGCTGCGACCACCAATGCAAAATGGTCATCATCATGGGCGCGCACACCGCCACGGCGATCAATGCACCGATGACGCCGACGCGCGCCAGATCGATAAACCGGGTTTCCTGCGTGATCCGCGGAAGGCGGTGGCGCATATAGGCGCTGACCATCAGTGTCTCGGCGGTGTTGCACAGGCAGGTCAACACCGAGCTGGTGGCCGGATCGCCCAGATAGAGCTTGGCGGCAAGGGTGCCGATGAATCCGGCCAGCAAGAACGGCCATGTCTGCGCCAACGGCTTGCGCACCAGCCAGCCGATCAGGGCGCCATTGCCCAGCCACAACGCCACGGGGCTGTTGTTCGCGCGCGCCAGCACCAGGGCGTACACCGCCAAGCCGGCCGTCAATGCGACGGCGGCAAAAAATGGCCATAGGCCTTGCGGGAGACGCCTGGCGAGCACGAAGGGAGGTCCTTGACGTTGCGGGTAAACCCACGTACCAGGACCAAAGCAAGACTCCTGCCAACCCTTGACAAGGGGATGTGCGTGCGCTTCTCAAGGCGGCGCAACACCCGGCGCCTACGCGCCACGCGTCAGATGTGCGCCCGGCGTGTCAGCGGCCGGGCGCGCGGTTTCGGACGGGCTACCCCTTCGGGCTGCCTGGTACGGCGTCCGCTACGCTATCGGCGTTGATATAGATGGGATTGCCCACCAGCAGGCGTTCTCCGCCCGCGCCACGCACGTTGGCGCGTATCCAATGGCGCTTGCCGTCGCTTGGCCAGTCGAAGGACTGGGTCAGCGAACCATGCACCGCCGGGTCGATAGCCGGCTGCCAGGTTCTGCCGTCTACCAGAATTTCAACGTGCGAACCCTGTGGCGCCGACGCCGTTACCGTGAAGTGGACGCTGTCGCCGGCCTTGGCG
>DATJMR010000131.1:0-10669 GCA_035508595.1 Dyella sp. | reverse complement strand
CGTCGATCAGCATGCGCTCCACCGTTTGCGCAAACGCGCGATCCACGCTCAACGCGCCGATTTCGAAATTGAGCCGGAACGAACGGTTGTCCAGGTTCATGCTGCCGACGCAGGCCGTGTCGTCGTCGATCAGGATCACCTTTTGATGCACGAAGCCCGGTTGATAACGGTAGATGCGAACGCCCGCCTCGATGGCATCGTGCGCATGCAAGGTGGAGGCGAGAAATACCGCATGGTGATCCGGGCGCGACGGAATCAGCACGCGTACGTCCACCCCGCGCATCACCGCCAGGCGCAGGGCCGACAGCACGGCCTGGTCGGGTACGAAGTAGGGTGAGGTCAGCCATAGCCGCTTGCTCGCCGCGTTGATCGCGACGGTGAAGAGCAGCGAGCAGCTTTCTTGCGGATCGGCCGGGCCCGTGGGCGCTATCAAGGTATACGCACTGCCTTGCGCGGGACGTGGCGGCAACAGCGGGGGCAGTTCGCCGGTCACCCAATGCCAGTCTTCGGCGAAGCTGCGCTGCAGATCGAACACCGCAGGGCCGGACAGTTGCAAGTGCGTATCGCGCCAGGGAGCGAGCGGAGGCTTCAAGCCGAGGTATTCATCGCCCACGTTGAGGCCGCCCAGGAAGCCGATGCGACCGTCCACCACCACGATCTTGCGGTGATTGCGGAAATTGAGCTGGAAGCGATTGCTGTGCCGCTGCGTGGCGAAGGAATAGATGGCAACGCCGCCTTTTCGCAGGGTTTCCACGTAATGCTTGGGCAGCGCATGGCTGCCGATGCCGTCGAACAGCACGAAAATGCTCACGCCAGCGGCGGCACGCTCAAGCAACGCTTGTTGCATGCGTCGGCCGAGCCGGTCGTCGTGGAAGATGAAAAACTGCACGAGTATGCAACGTTCCGCTTGGGCGATCGCTTGAAAGATCGCCTCGAACGTGGCGTCGCCATCGATCAGCAGTTGCAACGCCTGGCCTGGATGAAACGTACCGTGCACCATCTGCGCGAGCGCGTCGTAGCGCATGCACGACTCGGGCGTGCCCGCCTGCTCGCCGCGCAACGACGCTTGCCACAGGCGCTGGCGATGCGTGCGGTGCAGCGAAACATAGCCGTAGAAATGGCTGCGCCCGAGATACAGATACGGAATCAACGTGACATAAGGCAGCAACGACAGGCCAAGCGCCCACGCAAACGCGCCTTGTGGCGTGCGTGCGTGCATCACGGCATGCATGGCGGCAAGAATGCCCGCCAGGTGCAATAGAAGGGCCAGCGTTGTGAGGATCTGCAGGAGAGCCATGACGGGTGCGCGCGAATCGGTCCTGGACAACGATCTCGCAGTCGGGGCTCTCGCCGCAACGTCTCCCTGACGGACGATGGGCAGGGAAGGCGTCAGTCGCCGAGCAGATGCCCCGCAAGCTGTCGCGCCTGTTGGCGAATTTCCGGCATGGCCGTGGATTCCCACAGGGTGCCGCGCAGCATGCTGCCGATGGCGAAGAAGCGCGGCCACACCTCGCCATCGTGCACGATGCGCCCATCCGGCACGGCTTGTATGCCCAGTCCGAACGGATCGGAACGGATGTGGCCGTTGGTGACCAGTTGCTGCAGCAAGGTGTGCGGCGTACGGCGGATGTCGTTGTCCAGGCCGACGCTTTGCACGATAAGGTCGGCGTCCAGGGTGCGCTGCTGGTTTTGTCCCTTCGGCAAATACGTCATGCGCAGTCCGTTCTGAGCGAGCGAAACACCGTGCACGTGACCTTGCAGGCGTTGCAGCCGCCCTTCCTGCTCCAGCGACTTGATCGCTTGCGCAACCGGTGGCGGCAAACGATGCCGTGCGCGTTCCCATGTCGAGCGCGCATGGCGAAGAAAACGCGCACGGTCAGCGTGTGACAGCAGACCCCACAGAGTTTGTGTATGCGGTCGCAGGCAGTCCACCACGAGGCGCCAGTCGTTGGCATGTTCGATCGCCTCGCGCATCAAGCGCATCCAGGTGCGCACGTCCGGCGCGTCGCGCATCGATTCGATCAGTTCTTCGCTGTCCTCGTAAGGAAGCGATGCGCTGGACTGGTGCACTTCCGGCGTCAGCCCGTGGCGGGACAAAGCGGTGAAGCGCGCGTTCGGCCATAGCGCCGCCAGTTCGATGATCACATCGACCGCGGTAAGGCCAAGGCCTATCACCAGCACGTGATGCGCTTGCGAGTCGGGTTTGGCATCGGCCAGCAACGCCCACGGCTGGGTGACATAGCGGCCGCTGCCAAGCGCGGCATCGTCCACGTGCGGCAGCGGCTGCGGTGGAAGCGTGCCCAGCGCGAGCACGGCGGCTTCGACCTCGGTGGTGGTTTCGCCTTGAAAGATGGTGACGCCGCTGTTTTCCGGCACCATCGCGTCGACTTCATACGGCACGATGCGCACATCGTGGCCGTTGTCGCGGGCGCGCGCGAGCGCCGCGGCGGTTTCGGCTTCAAGGTATTCGCCATACCAACATCGCGGCAGGAAATCCGTGCCGGAAATGTTGGGATCGCGCTTTTGCATGTATTCCAGAAAGCCGCTGGGGCGGTTGGCGAACATGCCCATCGATGCGGCACGCACATTCAAGAGATGACGTTGCGAACGCGTGCCGTACGCCACGCCGCGACTCGGCGTGCCGCCACCGGTGTACCAATCCAGATGCAGCGGCTGCGACACGGGATGCTCAAGCAATTCGCTGAGCAGCGTAGCTCCCGCGGCGCCGCCGCCAATGATGGCGACGCGTCGAAACATGTCACTCCTTGTGAATGGATGCGGTTAGGGATGCTCTGATCAATTCGGCGTAGGCGGTCTTTTGGACATCACCCTTCGGGCCTGTCCTGTCTTTCCGTATGCCTTCGGTCCACGAACAGACGGGACCGGCGACACCTACGTGGAATTGATCAGAGCATCCTTAAAGACGTGTGTTGATATCAAACGCGAAGCGGTCCGGCAATCCGTGCGCGTTGCAGCAGACTCAGCCAGTAAGGTTCGGATTGGACTTGCTCGTACGTGGCGTAATCTTCGAGATCGCCGCCGTACACGTGCAAGGTCAGCGCGGTTTCTTGCCGCGAAAGATTGCGGCAACGATGCATGTACGGCGGGTCCGCATCGAACCACGTCGCATCGCCCGGGCCCAGCCAATCGCGTCCGCGCAATTGCCACGGTTCGGAAGTGCTAGCACGCGACCACGATTCCACTTCGAGCGCGCCATACAAGCTCAACTCGATGCCCCACAAGCCTGCATGATCGTGCGACGGCGAGCTGTAGCCGGGCGGCCACGCCATCACGAGCACGCTTACGCCCGGACGCCCGCGACGCGCCAGCAACCAGCGTTCGAAACCGCGGTTGCGTGCGCGCAGATCGTACAAACCATCGGCCAGCACACCAGCGTTGTGATGAATGATGGCGCCAAGTTCGCGCGCGAGCGAAGCGAGGTCCGGATTTTTTTCGCGCCCTTGCGCAAGCGCGATATCACGTAAAGCCTTGAGGCTGTTTCGGTACGTACGCATAGGGTTCGTAGTCAGCCATAGATGGCGGCAGTGGAGCATGCGCGGCGTTAAATGGTCGTAAGGCGATACTCAGTAACTATGACTTTCGAAGCATGCAACATCCAACACCTCGGCCTATGCTTAGTTCCAGAAGCGGTCTTGGCCGTGCACACGTTGCGGACAATTCCTTAAACCTTTGTCGGATGGCATGCATCTAACGCACGACCGATGTAGGAGGAATGGACATGATCGAACTGATGGGAATCGCTATTGTCGTAGGCGCGCTGTGGTTGGTCGGCTCGGTGATCGGCTTGATCTTCAAGCTGGTTTTCGGACTGATCGGCGGCATTTTCAGCCTGCTTGCCGGCGCGGTGGGATTGTTTATCGGCGGCCTGGTGATGTTGCTGTTGCTGCCGCTGATCGCGCTGTCGCTGTTGCCGGTGTTTTTGCCCGCGCTGATTTTGTTCGGCTTGATCTGGACCGTTGTGCATCTTGCACGCCGTCCTGCCGCCACGCCCGTATCGCGCTGAACGCGGCGCACTTGAATCGTGAAAAATGGCCCGGTCTGGCGAAAAAGCAGACCGGGCCTCGCGCTTCAGTTCACATTTCCTGCAATGCGAAATCGACCGGCACGCGTGCCCACGCCTTGACGGCATGGCCGTCGATTACCGCAGGTTGGAATTGCCACGTCGCCAGCACCTGATCGCGCGCGCTTTTATCCAGCACGGCGTAACCGCTGCTGCGCTCGATCACCACATCGACCGGTTTGCCTGTTTCATCGACCAACACGCGCAGCAGAACGGTGCCTTGCATATGCATGCGCACGGCTTGGACGGGAAACTTCAACGGCGCGGAACGATACGCGAGCGATACGACGCCGGGTGCCATGGTCGGCGGCGGCAAGGTTGAGGGCGGTGTGGCCGGTTGAGCGTTGTGCGAGGGCTCGGTAACCGGTGGCGTGGAGGTGGCCGGGGGCGCTTTCGGCTCGTCGTGCTCCACGAGCTTATGTACGGATGCGGTCACCGGTAATGGCTTGTGGAAAGGTTTGACTTCGATATCCGGCGGCTGCTGCACCTTCGGCGGTGGCGTTAGAAAATCGATGGTGGTGGTTTGGGGTGACTCAAGTACAGCGGCGATCTGCGGCGCCAACGGACGCAGTGCGAAGAGCAGGGCGGCGAGATTGAACGTGATGGCCGCGCTGAGTGCGGCAACGCGCACCATATCCGGATGCGCACGACGAGCGACAGCCAGGCTTGCGGACGACATAAGACGACCTCCTGACGACACGATGTGGTTGTAGGCATCGGCTACGACGTGTGGGGACACGTTGGGGATCGCGGCCGGTGCGGCTTCAGCGTATGCCTGATTTCTCGGTTTGTGCAATAGCCGTCCAAATGGCGTGAAAAAACAGCGACTTTTTCACCGCCGATGCACGCTCCTGCCGCAACAGTTTCCAGGCCCCGGCCATGGCCGGGGCCGACAGGGACGGTTGATGGGCCAGAGCGCCTTCGGGGAATTAAGGTGACTGTTTCACCTCGGGAGGTGAGAGACCCTTCGTGAGCGAAGGAGCGCGTTCACTCACATTGAAGAGGGATACGCGAATCATGAAACCATCTAACCCATGGCGGATATCGTGGAAGAGCGCCTGCGCGCTCGCGGTCGTGGCAATCGTCGGCGCCTGCGGTACGGCCGCCGCCGCCGATAGCGCGACGACATCGTTTACGCCCAAAGCCATCAGCCAATTCACCGCGCAAGCGCGTCCGCAAGGCGTGCCTACCGATTATGTGGTTACGCCGAACGGCTTCTTTGCGCCATCGTGCGTGCAGCGCGTGCAAGAAGGCGAAAAGCTGCATGGGGACGGCAGCATCGAAGCGGCCGACGGCTCGGTGCGCAAGCCGGCTGCGTGCACGCAAGCGCACTATCGTTTCGACGGTACGCGCGTGGAGCCGAACGGAAGCTTCTCCATGCCGCCGATCGACGCACGCGCCAAACCAACCATCAACGGTTGGGTGGAAGATGCCAATTACGACAGCTCAGTCAATATCGGCAAGCTCGTGGCGACGTGGAAAGTGCCGAGCACGCCGACGAACCAATCCGGCCAAACCGATTATTTCTTTCCGGGACTGGAGCAATTGCCGAATGTGGAGAGCATTCTGCAACCGGTGCTCGGCTATGACGCCTTCAGCGGCACCACGTGGACGTTGTCGAGCTGGAACTGCTGCGTGAGCGGCACCACTTATTACAGCGGCCCGATCAACGTCAACGTGGGCGACACCATTCTGGGCACGACGGCGTGCAAAGCCGCCAACAGCTGCGGTACCTGGAACATCACCTCCGAGGATGTAACAACCGGCAAGAGCACCACGCTCAGCACCGATCCTTACGGCAATTTGCTGTGGGTGTTCGGCGGCGTGATGGAGGTGTACGGCGTCAGCAGTTGCAACCAGCTACCCGCCAGTTCGCCCTTGGTGTATTCGAGTATCGCGGTCTACAACACCGCCTTCACCAAGATATCCAGCACACCGTGGGGTGCGGACTATCCGGTCGGTTCAGGCACGCCGCAGTGCAGCTACAACGTCTCAACAACCGCCAGCAGCGTCACGCTCAAATACTGATCCGTGCTCTGCTGCGCCACCGCTCCCCCGTCGGCCATCCGGCGGGGGAGCTTTTTGGGGCCAAAAAAAACCCCGCACGGGGGGTGCGGGGTTGCAGGATTAACGGATATCGGGGAGGCGATATCCGTGACAGGTATTGTGTGAAAGTGCGGCTTGGAGAAGCGTGCAAGCTATGTGATGACGATCTTCACGACTCCGTGTTTGTGATCTCGCCTACAATTTTTGCTCCCTATGCGAGAGGCCATGTCGATGAAAACGAGCGGCATCGTGAAAGGAGTGGCGGCGGCCCTGTTGTCGCTTGCCTGGGCAAGCGCACCGACGCCCGCCCGCGCCGCCCACGACCTCCAATGCAAGCTGCGATTCCAGCTTTCAGGATGGTCGGCGTTTTACAAGCGCGCGGAAGGCAGCGGCACCGTCAGTTGCGACAACGGGCAAAGCATGAACGTGCATATTCGTGCGGAAGGCGGCGGTCTGACGTTCGGCAAAACGCAGATCGACGATGGACGCGGCGTGTTTACCGGCGTTTACGACATTCGCGAGATACTGGGGCATTACGGTGGCGCCGAGGCGCATGCCGGCGCGCAGCAGAGCGCGGACAGTCAGGTCGTGACCAAGGGCAGCGTGTCGCTGGCGCTCAGCGGCAAAGGACGTGGCTGGAACCTGGGAATTGCGTTCGGTGCGTTCATCATCGAGCGCTGACGTCGTGGCTCCCCCTCTCTTTTGGAGAGAGGGAGCCGTTGCATTATTTCTTCTGCGACGGGATGAACTGCGTGCGCACCGCCTCGGCCAGCTGATCCGGCGGCAGCAAGCCTTGACCGATGATGAAATCGTTGAAGGCTTTTTGGTTGAAGTCCTTGCCTAGCGCAAGCTCGGTCTGCAGGCGCAATTGCTGGATGCGCATATAGCCGTAGAAATACGCCGTAGCCTGGCCCGGGCTGTTGAACGTGAAGCGATCCAGTTCTTCGTTGGTCATCGCTTCGGACAGGCCGACGTCATAACGCAGCACGTCGTGCGCGCGCTCCTTGCTGATCAGGCCAAGATTCAACATCGGATCGAGGAACGCACGCGCGGCGCGAACCAGGCGGAACTGCAAGGTGATGAATTGACCGGCCGGCGGCTCATAGGGCTGCATTTCCGATTCGGCATACAGCGCCCAGCCTTCCACGTTCACGCTGTTAAAGGCGAATACGCTGCGCGCCAACGACACGCCGCGCTCCACCATGGCGGAGAATTGCAGTTCGTGGCCGGGGCGCCCTTCGTGCGCGGTAAGCGTCCAGGCGGCCGCTTTGAACGTGAAATCGTCGTAGCTGCCTTCGGACGAACTGCCTTTCTCGGTTGGGTTGCCCATCGTCAGCACGAACGTGCCGCGCTCGCCGTGATTGTTGATAAGCGGGGGCGGGTCCATGTGCGGTGCGGGCTGGTTCGCGGCTTCCGCATCGGAGGCCACACGCATCTGCATTTCGCGCTGCGGCAGCGTCACGATGTTTTGGCGGCGAATGATGTCTTCGATCTTGCCGATCACATTGTGATACCACGGTTCGACATCGTTCTTGCCGAGCTGTTGCTTTTTGAGCGCCTTGAGCACGTCGCGATAATCGGTGGAACCGATGCCTTCGTCCTTGGCGACGACCGGTGCCATCATTTGCATGGCCGAGCGAACTTCCACGAATTCGAGCTGCGCCTGCTTGATCAACTCTTCCGGCGAAATGTCGATGCCGACCGCCTTGAGGTTGTAGGCATACAAAGGTTCCGGCAGGCGGAAGTCCGTACGCTGGCGCGGCACGATGGTGCTGCGCACCCATGCGTCGTAGTCCTTCAATTGGGCGTCCATCGCATCGAGCGCCGCCTTGGCTTGGGCATCGTCCAGCTTGTACTTGGCAAACAATTGCCGGATGCCTTGCGCGTAGCGCTGGCTGTTGCTCAGCTGCTGATCGACGTTGCCTTTGTAGGGGCCCAGCAGTTTTTTATCGGACAAGCGCGCGACGGTCTGCGCCTCGGCCAGTTTGATGATGGGCGTACAACCCGGGGCCGTACCCACATAGCATTCCAGGCGCTTGACCGCGTTTGGGCGCCGCTTGGCGTCGATCTCGTCGCGCAGCAAGGAGAATTCGCCGTTGAAAACGAGCTGGCCCACGTCCTGGTACGGCAGCATGTACTTGTCGTTGAGCTCGATGCTTTCGATGTTCAGACTCGCCGCCTTGATCATGATTTGCAGATCCTGGCGAACGTTGGTGTCTTTCTCGGTGGCGAGCATGCCTTGCAGCTTGGATCTGGCATCGACGAAAGCCGCGCGCAACCGGGCATCCGAATTGGGCTTCAGATCGATCACCTTGTCGTCGTAACCGGGCAATCCCAGTTGCGTGGCCGTTTCGGGTTGGAACCGCGCAATGGCATCCAGCAACACCTTGGCATCGCTGTTACTACGTTCGACCCAGGGCTGCGCCGGCGTGCCTTGTGCGTAAGCCGATCCGGTGGCAGCCAGGGCGATCGCCGCGGCGAGGGCGAGACGTTTGATCATGACCGATATCCCCATGGATTTAGTCAGGCGAGCTTATTCGCTATCGCGCCGCCCGCGCCATGTCCCGAAAGCTGGGTAGGTCACTTGTGCAACAACCAGACGCCTGCCGCCAATGCCACCATGGTCAGCGACAGTACGAGTTTCACCAGCGTGCCGAACAACAATCCCAACCATGTGCCGATGCCTACATGCGCGGACCGAAGCACGCTCTTGCTTGAGACCAGCTCGCCGATCAAGGCGCCCACGAACGGTCCGAGGATCAACCCAGGCAAACCGAAGAACATGCCGACCAGGGTGCCGATCGACGCTCCCCAGACGGCGGTGGAACTTGCGCCGACCCGCTTGGCGCCAAGCGACGCGGCAATGAAGTCCGTCGCAATGCCCAGGGCGGCCAGCACGGCCAGAACGATCAGCCACACCACGCCGAGGTGCTGATAGTTGTCCAGCGCGGCCGCCAGCCAGATGCCCCCGAAGATCATCGGCACGCCGGGGACGTTGGGTACGACCGTGCCGATCAGGCCGCCCAGGATCAGGGCGATGGCCAGTGCGTAAAGCAGAATGTCCATGACCAGCATGCGGTAATCCTTGGTGGAAGCGGCGGCAAATCGGCCACAATAGTCTGTCGCCGTTTTGCGGCGGGCAAGCCCAATCCCTATGTCGTCGACAAGCCCGTGCTAGATAAACCCACCTTGCTGAAGGCCGATGAACTGGGCCGCATCGAGATCGTCGAACGCGACGGGGTCCGATGCATTCGGCGCGATATTCGCGCGGCGCGTTGGTGGGCGCGTTTGTTTGCGTATCGCGCCGCCGCGCGCGAAGCGCGTGCCTTGGCGAAACTGGACGGTATCGACGGTGTGCCGCGCTTGCTGGCATGGAACGGGCATGAATTGTTGCGCGGCTATATCGCCGGAAGGCCGATGCAGCAGGCGCAACCCAGCGACCCCGCCTATTATCGCGACGCGTTGCGCCTGCTCGCGCACCTGCATCGGTGCGGCATCGTGCACAACGACCTGGCAAAAGAACCGAACTGGCTGGTGCGGGACGATGGGCGTCCGGCACTGGTGGATTTTCAGATCGCCTGGACGCGCGGAAAACGCGGGCGTCTATTTCGCATGCTTGCGCGCGAAGACCTGCGCCACATGCTCAAACACAAGCGCACCTATTGCGCGCACGCGCTCAGCGCCCGTCAGCGCGCCATGTTGAATACACCGGCGCCGCACTCGCGCTTGTGGCGCGCGACCGGCAAGCGGCTTTACAAGCTGATTGCGCGGCGCGTATTCGGTTATTGGGATAACGAAGGCAAAGGCCGCGTACGCGATTAGGTTGCGGTTCGGCGGCGTGTCGCGCCGACCTGCGCGTTACTTCTCGACGAACGCGCGCTCGATGACGTAATCGCCAGGTTCGCGCGTGCGCGGCGAGGCCTGGAACCCGCGTGCATCCAGCAGCGCGCAAAGGTCGTCGAGCATGGCGGGGCTGCCGCACAGCATCACCCGATCGGTGTCGGGATTGAGCGCGGGCAGCCCGATGGTGGCGGCCATTGCGCCGTCCACGATGTTGTCGGTCATGCGGCCGCGATTGCGGAACGGCTCGCGCGTTACGGTGGGGTAGTAGATCAGCTTTTCGCGAACCAGATCGCCGAGCAATTCGTGCTGCGGCAGTTCGTTTTCCAGATAGTTCGCATAGGCGAGGTCGCTGACGTTGCGCACGCCATGCGCAAGCACGATTTTGTCGAAGCGATCGTAGGTTTCCGGGTCGCGGATGATGCTCATGAACGGCGCGAGCCCGGTGCCGGTGCCCAGCAGATACAAATGTTTGCCGGGTTTGAGATCGGTCAACACCAGCGTACCGGTGGGCTTGCGGCTGACGGTCACTTGATCGCCCGGCTTCAAATGCTGGAGACGCGAGGTAAGCGGACCGTTTTCCACTTTGATCGAAAAGAACTCCAGATGTTCTTCCCAACTGGCGCTGGCGATCGAATACGCACGCATCAGCGGACGGCCGTCCACTTCCAGGCCGATCATCACGAACTGTCCGCTGTCGAA
>DATJMR010000130.1:0-10042 GCA_035508595.1 Dyella sp. | reverse complement strand
ACGCTCGGCCAGACCTGCTTCCCTTGGTATTGGGCTAGCTACATTCCCTACGACCATCCCGAGTGGCGTAACCCCAAGGCGCGGCAGCAACCCCACCCGCCGTGCATGCCGTTTGATACGCGCAGCTAGACGCAAATAGCTTCAAATCGACGAAATCGCGGCGGCAAATCCGTCTTGGCAGGGGTCCGTTGGACGGCCAGCCGTGACTTTCGGCCGTATCTGGCCGCCTCCCCGTCGCCGCACTATTCGATAGCTCGATGCGAGCACAGGGCAGGCCGCATCACCCAGGGGGCATCAGCGGTCTGTTTCGCCTCGAAAGCGCGACATGCATACCCGTCGACTAGGCCGGTCATCCACAGACAAAGAGGACGTTATGCGCAAGATACTTTTTTCCGCCATCGTAGTGGCGCTCGCCGGTGCTGCCGCCATCAGCCCCGCCACGGCGCAAACAGCCGCTCCGGCTGAAGTGATCGGTACCACCCAGCTGCCGCGTACCGTGCGCCCCACGCACTACGATGTCGCCGTGACGCCTCACGTTGATGGGTTGAAGTTCGACGGCAAAGTCACAGTCACCATCGACGTGCTCAAACCCACGACAAGCATCACGCTCAATGCGCTGGAAATGAAGTTTTCCTCGGCGAGCCTGTCGTCGGAGTCGGGCAAGGCAACGTTTGCTGCCCCGAAAATCACGGTGGACGACAAAGCGCAAACCGCCACGTTTACCTTTGCCAAACCGATTCCGGTCGGCAGCTATCGCCTCAGCATGGATTACGTCGGCACGATCGATACGCAGCCTAACGGTCTGTTCGTGATCAATTACGACACCAAGGAAGGCCGCAAGCACGCGCTGTATACGCAGTTCGAGAATTCCGACGCACGTCGCTTCATTCCTTCTTGGGACGAGCCGGCGTACAAGGCGACGTTCGATCTGACGGCCACGATCCCCACCGGCCAGATGGCCGTGAGCAACATGCCTGCCGCGGAAAAGAAAGATCTCGGCAACGGTCTGACTCAGGTCCGTTTCAAGCAGTCGCCGAAGATGTCGACGTATCTGCTTTTCTTCGGCGCCGGCGATTTCGATCGCGCGACGACCACCTCCGACGGGACCGAAATCGGCGTGGTCACGCAGAAAGGTCTTTCGTCGCAAGCCGGTTTCGCGCTTGAATCGGCCAAGGCCGTTCTGCACGAATACAACGATTATTTCGGCACGGCCTATCCGCTGCCCAAGCTCGACAATATCGCCTCGCCAGGCAGAAGTCAGTTCTTCGGCGCCATGGAAAACTGGGGCGCGATCTTCACGTTCGAATACGCGATGCTGCTCGACCCGTCGGTCTCCACGCAGGCGGACAGGGAGGGCGTGTTCGGCACCGAAGCGCACGAAATGGCGCACCAGTGGTTTGGCGACCTGGTGACCATGCGTTGGTGGGACGATCTATGGCTCAACGAAGGTTTCGCCTCGTGGATGGCGACGCGCACGACCGAAAAACTGCATCCGGAATGGAACGCCCAGCTCGATACCGTAAGCATTCGCGAAGGCGCGATGAGCTTCGATGCGGCCTCCACCACGCATCCCATCGTGCAGCACATCGAAACCGTGGAGCAGGCCAATCAGGCCTTTGACGTGATCACGTATTCGAAGGGCGAAGCGGTGATCCGCATGCTTGAAAACTACGTGGGCGCCGATACGTGGCGCGACGGCGTGCGTCGATACATGAAAGATCACGCCTACGGCAATACGGTCTCCGACGACCTGTGGCATGCGATGGAAACGGTCACCCATAAACCAGTGACGACCGTCGCGCACGACTTCACCTTGCAGCCCGGCGTGCCGCTGATTCGCGTGGTCTCGGAAACCTGCAAGAACGGCAGCACCACGCTCCAACTTACCCAGGGGCAATTCACCAAGGACGCCGCGAACAAGATGATGCGCCACTGGCATGTGCCGGTCACCGCGCAGACGGTGGGCGGTCAACCGGCGAGCACGCTGGTAAATGGGCAAGCGTCGCTGGTGGTGCCCGGCTGCGGCCCGGTGGTCGTCAACGCGGGACAGACCGGCTATTTCCGCACGCTTTACACCGCGCAAGACTTTGCCGCGCTGAGCGCCGATTACGCCAAGCTTGCGCCGATCGATCAGCTGGGTCTGATGGATGACACCTCCGCGTTGGGGCTGGCCGGGCTGCAGCCTGCTTCCGGCGTGTTGGATTTGATCAAGGCCACGCCGGTCGATGCCAATCCGGTGCTGTGGGGCAATATCACGCAGGAACTCGGCGGATTGAGCCGCTATTACCGCGATGGAGACCCGGGGCAGGCGGCGTTCCGCACATTCGCGGTCTCCAGGCTGGAGCCGGTGTTCCAGCAGGTCGGCTGGACCGCCAAATCGGGCGAGTTGGCGCCGGTGGCGATCCTTCGCGAACAGTTGATCTACACGCTGAGCGCGCTCGGCGATGAAAACGTGATCAAGGAAGCGCAGCGCCGTTTTGCCGCGCAATCCACCGATCCGTCCGCGGTGCCGGCGGCGTTGCGCAAGGTCATTACGGCCGTGGTCGCTTACAACGCCGACGAAGCCACCTGGAACGAGCTGCACAAGCGTGCCCAGACGGAAAAGACGCCGCTGATCAAGGACAACTTGTACGCGCTGTTGGCGATCGTCAAGGACAAGGCGTTGGCCCGGCGCGCGCTCGACCTTGCGTTGACCAGCGAACCGGGCGCCACCAATAGCGCTAGCATGGTTTCGGCGGCATCGCGTGAGCATCCTGAGATGGCCTTCGATTTTGCCGTGGCGCATCGCGAGCAAATGGATCAGCTGGTCGATGCCCCGTCGCGGAGCGAGTACTACCCGCGCCTGATTTATTCCTCGCTGGATCCCAAGACGATCGACAAGATGCGCGCGTTCGAACAAGCGTACATCGCACCGACGTCGCGCCGCGTCGCCGATACGGCCATTGCGAATATCCAGTATCGCATCGGCGTGCATAAGAATCGTTTGCCCGCGATCGATGCGTGGTTGAAAAAGAACGGATGACGCATCCGCAATGGCCCCCTCGCGCAGGCGAGGGGGCCATCGGCCTCCGCAAACGTGCAAAGCACTGCGTGGTATGCTGACCGGGAAAGGCCCGGAACGCCTACAGGGGGGAGTGCAATGGGTTTGTTCATTTTTCTGGCCATTGTTGTGGTGGCCGTTTTGTACGTGGTCGGTCTTTACAACGGGTTGGTGACCGCGCGTAACAGCTACAAGAACGCGTTCGCGCAAATTGACGTACAGCTTACGCGTCGCCACGATCTGATTCCCAATCTCGTGGAAACGGCCAAAGCCTATCTTGCCCACGAACACAGCACGCTCGAGGCGGTCATACAGGCACGCAATACGGCGGTCAGCGGCTTGGCCAAAGCGAAGCAACATCCCGGCGATCCGCAGGCGATGCAGCAGCTGTCCGAATCCGAGGACGGCCTGACGCAGAGTCTTGGCCGCTTGTTCGCGGTCAGCGAGGCCTATCCCGATCTGAAGGCCAACGAGACGATCAAGCAGCTTTCCGAAGAACTCACGTCCACGGAAAATCGCGTCGCCTTTGCGCGCCAGGCCTATAACGATGCGGTGATGACGTACAACAACCGTTGCGAAGTCTTTCCCGGCTCCTTCATGGCCAACAGCTTCAGCTTTAGCGAAGCGCATCCGTTGGATATCGAAGACAAGACCGTGCGCGAAGCGCCCAAGGTTTCTTTCGGTTAATCGGCTTGGCCGGAAACGTCCGATCGCGCCGATTCGCTGGGGGAAGATGCCGTGGATTTTTTTGCCCGACAGGCAAGGGTGCGCAGTAGCACACGGGTGCTCGTGGTGCTGTTCGCGCTGGCCGTTATCGCTATTGTTGTTGCCGTGGATGTTTTGGTGTTCACGCTGTTCGGCCATCCCTGGATCAGGATGGCCAATCTTGGTGCGTACCAGCACCGGCTGATCACCTACACGACGCTTGGCGTGCTGGCGGTCATTTTCGGGTGTGCGTTTTATCGCATTCGCAGCCTTTCACAAGGCGGCTCGGTCGTTGCCGAGGGCGTCGACGGCATTCCCGTGCCGCCCGACGTCGCCGATCCGAAGCTCAAGCAATTGCGCAACGTGATCGAAGAGGTGGCCATCGCCTCCGGCACGCCGGTGCCGGATATCTACGTGATGCCGCAGGAACGCGGCATCAATGCGTTTGCCGCCGGCTATTCGGCGTCCGACGCGGCGATCTGCGTCACGCAAGGCTGCCTGGATCACCTCACGCGCGACGAGCTGCAAGGTGTGATTGCGCACGAATTCAGCCATGTGCTCAACGGCGACATGCGACTGAATATTCGGCTGATGGGGTTGTTGTTCGGCATCATGGCGCTATCGGTCATCGGCCGGCAGTTCGCTTGGAGCAGCGACGGTCGCTACGAAGACTCCGAGCGCGATGCCGAGCGCAAAGTGATGGGTTACTTCTTCGGCCTGGGCTTTATCGTTATCGGATCGATCGGTTATTTCTTTGGACGTTTGATCCAAGCTGCCGTGGCGCGCGAGCGCGAAGCGTTGGCCGATGCGTCCGCGGTGCAATTCACGCGACAGACGTCGGGTATTGCCGGTGCGCTGAAGAAAATCGCGGTAGTTCCGGAAGGGTCTGTGTTGCTCGTGGGAAACCGGCACGAAGTCGCGCACATGATGTTCGGCGATGTGGATCCCTTCAATTCGTGGTTCGCCACGCATCCACCGCTTATGCAGCGCATTCGGGTGCTTGAACCGTGGTTTCGAGAGGAGCAGCTGTTGCCGTTGGAGCGATCGCTGCAAGGTGGCCTCGATGGCTATCACGGCCTTGCGGCGGCCGACGAAGAGGCGACGGCAACGAAGAAGGAGCTGCCGCCGCTGGAATGGCCGGGAGGCGCCGACGTCGCGACGGCGGCGGTGCCGGCGGTCGCTGTGGTGGTAGCGAGTGCGGCGGTTGCTTCGCCTTCGAATGTTCCGCCGCCGGGAAACTTTCAACAGGCCCGCGCGGTACGGCAAAGCATGCCGCCGAGTTTGATCGCGGCGGCGCGAAAGCCCGACACCGCGCTCAACTTGGCGTTGGCTTTGGCGATGTCCGAACACGAGGATCTGCGCCCGCGGCAACGGCGATGTATCGCCAACGCTTTCGGCGACGATGTGCTGTCTGAGACGGATAAACTTGTCACCGATGAAATGACATTGCCGGCGGCGCAGCGCATGCCGCTGATCGCCTTGTCGTTTCCGGCGTTGAAGCAGCTGCCGCAAGGCCGCCTGGAAACCTTGAGCGAGACGCTCGAGGCGATCGTCGGCATCGATCCGCAAGTCGAACTCGACGACTATTGCCTCGTGCGGTTGCTGCGCATGTATCTGCGCGAAGCCGCCAAGCCGCGCAGCGCACCCGTGGAAGGCAAGAAAAAATTGCCTGCGTGTCGCGACAGCCTGTCGCTAGTCTGCGCCGTGGTGGCGGTGTACGGCAGCAACGACGATATGTCCGCGCGGCGCGCCTGGTTGGCGGCCATGAACCAAGCGTTTCCGGGCGAAGCCTTCAACTGGCAGACGCTGCCGATGGAATGGCAACCGAAGCTGGACCACGCGTTGGACGATCTGGATGGCCTGCTTCCCGTGGCCAAGGAAATCGTGATCCAAAGTCTGCAGAGCGCGATTCAGGCCGATGGCGTGGTGACGTCTACCGAAAAGGAGCTGTTGCGCGTGGTATGCGCGAGCCTGCATTGTCCCGTGCCACAGATGTCCATAGCGACTTAAGCACCATTAGTGCCCGCAGGCCCTAGACACGGTTATCCGAACCAGGGCACTGCCACGCATCGCATCAATCGTCGTCCTGCTTGCGGAATTTTTCGTAACGGGCCGCGGTACGCGCAATGAGTTCGGTGTAGTGCTTGACGAGTTCCTTCCACGCCAGCGAATCCTCCTTGAACCGTTCATCCAGGTCATCCGGCACCTTGTCGCTGATATGATCGATCAACTCTGGCACTTCATGGCTCCATTTACGCTGCAGCACATCGGGCCGCACATGTGTCATGACCAGGGAGTCGAGCATCGAGGACATGACACTCAAGTGTTGAACGGCGCGAATGCGTTGCCCTTCCAGAAAATGGACGGTGTCGCGATGGCTCTCCAAGATCGTTTTCAGCCACGGTGCCGTCTGTGCTTGCCAATCGAGCAAGGCTTGAACCTTCTGCTCGATATCGTAGCCACCACAGTCCAACACAACCGTAGGCTCGGGAGCAGGGCTCAGTGCCGTCTGCTCCCGCCACCAGCGTTCCACCTCGGCCTCATCAACGTTTCCCATTACGGCGCTTTCGACTGGAGGAATGCTCATTGCCTCGAGCATCCATTGCCGCACAATTTTTGCTCTTCTCTTTTCTCGCCACTTGCGGAAAAACATCATCTCGCTCCTATTGCCACCGCGATGCGCGCGGCATGAGGTTCCATCCGCCGCGTTGCCGCTATCCGTTCTTATTTGTTAGAAACTCAACATCAACATCCGCTACATGGTCCGCCACCGGGCATGCCCATCCCCATGGCCTGTGTTCGCGCGTTACGCTTTGTTAAGTCCCTTACTTTCCGGTAATAGTGCGCGATATGTTGATGTAACGGCGTTTCGTGCCCGGTTTGCTGATTCATCGAGTATCGACGCTTGATTCCATGGTCAAAGGATCGAGGTAACGCATCTCGAATGCCCTGACTATGCAGCACTGCTGTCACCGGTGCTGCATCGGAGGGCCGCCAAGTACAGGCCCTTGTTGATTGAGTTGCTGATGCTGTTGTCGCTCATAAATATTCGCCATGAATTGCACTTGGTGCTGATCGTAGGCTTGTGTCTGCTGCATGGTTTGCTGCACCGTCGGCGCAGGCTGGTTCAGATCCATGGTCGCGTAGGTGGCATTGAGCGCAGCGGGTGAAAAAAACAAGCTTCTATTGTCACAGTAATGCACTTCGTAGAGGTCTTTGCCGCCATGCATGCCGGCCATATGGCAGGCGGCCGTGGCCTGCATCAGGCGCTCTTGCGAGGTACCGACCGGCAGCTCCGTCTTGAGCCTTTCATACAGGGAGTGTTGAGGATGTCCGGGATCGGCAAAGGTTGGTAGCGGCGGGGACAGATCGGTAACGCGCTGACTTTCCTTTATCGCCGCCTCGTGTGTGGTGGGTGCATGCGCCTTGGCGGGCGCGTGCGGTTCGCGTTGAATGGGCGGTGTGAGCTGCAAGTGTTCCCGCGCGGCCGCTTCCTGCTGCTGGATATAGTGATCCATGCTGGGCGTAACGGTGGCTATCATCAAATGGCGTTCGATCGCCTCGCTGCCGCTGGGAACGGCTTGCCGCACTGCATAGGCGGCGTCGTTCAAACGCGTGCGCTCGGCGGGCAGCGTCGCCGTGGAAAGCGTCCCGCCGGCCGCGGACAAACCGCTGAAGGCGGCACCCGCGGCAGTGAACGCTTCGTGCTGAACATCGCCGACACGTTGCACGGTGTTACCGGCGCCATCCAATTGCTGACCGATCCATTGTCCGGCTTGCGCGCTTGCATCGTGCTGCGCTCGTCCGTAGTCATTCGCGAACGCCACGGTCGCATGCTCGGCGGTGAGACCTGCGCGACGCAACGCGGCGGCATCGTGCTCGCCCGCAAGGCGGTCTGCACTCGCCTGTGCACGACCTTGATCGGCGGCATGTTGCCCGGCACGCTCCAGCGCGTCGGCATGTGCTTGGAGCCATACCTGCGCTTCATGCGGCGCCATATGTGCCATGCCGCGCAACGCGGCAGCATCCAGCGACGCGCCAAGCTGTCGTGCCTGCCCCACGCCTTGATCGATCTGCGCGTCGATCTCGGCACCGGCCATGCGCGCATGGGCCGCAGCGGCAACGCCAAGGTGTTCGGCTTGCCGTTGCATCTCGCCGTCTATCTGCGCACGGATGTGCAATGCGTCGCCGCCAAGCTCGCCCGCACGGCGTATACCGGAGCCTGTGCTATGCAGCACGCTACCTTCCCACTGCTCGGGCAACGAGGCGATCGTACCCATGGCATCGCCCGCACGCGCACCGAGCGATGCTGTGCTCAGCACCGCCATCGCGGGCGCGAGTCGCGCGGTGAGTTCGGGCAAACCCATCGTGGGATCGCGCGGCACCAGGTTGCCTTGTGCGTCGCGCGTCATCGCGTCGAGGAGGTGTACTTGGCCGGTGGTCAAGGGTAATTCGCTCAGCAACTGATCGGCATTGCCGTGTGCCACTTTATCGATAAACGCGAGCGTCGACTGCCGCGCCTGCGGTGGCAGATTCGTCCGCTGCATCAGTTTATCCAGCGCATGGCGGGCGTCGGGCAGATGCGTGCTTAGATCACTGGCCTCCTTCAGCACGATCGCCAGTTGCGCGCGCTCGGTGGTAGCCATGTCGTGGATGTTGCCTTGCACGCCGTCGGTGAGGAATTCGCCTTTGACTTGGTAGGTGGTGACGAGTTGAGAGGCGTCGTAGAGCGGGATGTTGTTTTGATCGGCGAAGCGCTGAGCTGTGAGAGGATGAAGGCCGGCGGCGTTGAAGGTGGTGGCGGAATAGCCGGTTACGGCCGCTGCAGCGGAGGCCATGCCGCCTGCGAGGCTATGGCCGGTGAATTCGACGGCGATGTTATGGATTTTGAAATCAAGACCCAACCCCATAGCGCGATCGTAGTAATCGGTTTCCAAACCCACCGATTGCGCGAAGTTATTGCCGAAGAAGTCTTCGATCGTGGTGTCGTGATGTTTGCCGTCGGAGGTGATGACTTCGCCCGATGAGCCTTTAAAGGCGATCGATGGTTTGAAACCGGGGCCGAGGATGTTGGGGTCAGGAATGTAGATCTCTGCGCGAAAGCCAGATAAGTCTGGGTGTAAGGCTGAACTAAATTCAGCATCGCTCTTGTTAAGAGCTTGCGCATACTGATGCATCAATCCAGGATGTTCACTAAGACGAGTCCAGCCAAGTGGGGGGCGATCTTCGCCATTGGCCGCCTTGTAAACATCTTGCGACAGGGCACCCATTTGCCGGTCGTGAAAGAGCTTTTGCAACTGATCTGCTTGTTCCAGCGAAACAGCATCGCCATGCGCGCGAAGCTGTCGAATAAGTTCTTGCTGTTCTTGAATTTCACGCAATTCGTTAGACATTGTGTCGCTCCTTGATCGTTGTTGTTACAACAAGGGAATATCTTTCTCTTCGTACGGTAAGCCAAAGGTTTTGCGCCAATCACGAAAGGGCGTCGACAGAGGAGGGCGCTTGTAGCCGTGGCCGAGCATCCATTGCTGACATTTGCGCTGCCAGTCGATGGCCTCTAATTTTTTTGGATCGGTGGGGTACCAAAAGATACTTTCTATTACCGGATATCGTGGCTCGGTTGCTGGTGGAATCGGATTGGCTATCGCAGCGGATTTTGGGTCTGCACCGTGTTGCAGCAGCCAATAGACCTGTTCGAAGCCACCAGATGTGGCGAAGTCGTAAAGAATGGATTCACCTAAAGCATGTGCATTTACATCAGCGCCATGCTCTACCAACGTCTGCACGTTCTTCCACTGCCGATGCCAGATAAAAGCCTGAAATAGCAGTGTTTCGCCGTTGCCATTACGCGTATTGGGATCACCACCATGGTCCAAAAGTAGCGTTAAATAGATGGGGTCATCCTGCTTTGCCGCCCACACCATGGCGTTGTCGTACTCGGGGTGATCGATAGCACTGCCATCGGGAAATTTTTTAAAGATGCGCCCCGCCTTACGCGCATTCGGATTCGCCCCGTTATCCAACATCGCTTTCAATCCCGCTGGATTGAGATTGAACACCGGCCACGCAATCAGCGGCATGCCGCTGTCGTCATCGGCAAAGATCGTGTCGGGATTGACGTGCTCGTCCTTCATCAGATGCCGCACGGCTTCGACATCGCCCCGCGCTGCAGCATCGGCCAGCTCACGTGCTTTGGGGTTTTTGTAGACCTGCTCCGCGGAAAACAGCGGTTCGGCTGTTGCTCCACTCGTCGATGCATCGGGCATGTTGCAGCTGGTTATTAGCAATGCAGCGATA
>DATJMR010000129.1:0-5306 GCA_035508595.1 Dyella sp. | reverse complement strand
CGTCAGTGCCAGAACCAGCACGATCAATACTTTAAGGACAGTTGTCGGGGTAGCCGGCAGCTTGGTTACGCGCATGAGGTAGGGTTCAGATGTTTGAGCGAAAAGGGATGATAGCCGAAACCGGCCGCCGGCCGGGGGGCTTGGCGGCATGACCGTCATCCGTCACGAGGCGATCGTGCCCCTCTCGGCAGCGGGTCGGAGATTCGACCAGGCCTTGGCCGAGATGTTCCCCGACTATTCCAGGTCCCGGCTGACCGCCTGGATCAAAGCGGGCGCCGTCACGCTGGAGGGCGTCCCCGCCGTGCCGCGCCAGCTGCTCAAAGGCGGTGAGCGCGTGCGGCTGGAGGCCGAACTGGAGGTGGAGGTCGCCAGCGAGCCCGAGGCCATCTCGCTGGACATCGTCCACGAAGATGAACACCTGCTGGTGCTCAACAAGCCGGCCGGCTTGGTGGTGCATCCTGGCGCGGGAAATCCGGCGGGTACGGTGCTCAATGCGTTGCTGCATCACGATGCGAAGCTGGCGCAATTGCCACGCGGCGGCATCGTGCACCGGCTGGACAAAGACACCTCCGGCCTGATGGTGGTCGCCAAAACCCTCGCGGCCCATACGGGGCTGGTCGATATGCTTTCGCGCCACGAGGTGGAACGTCAGTACGAGGCGGTGGTGCTGGGTGCGCTGATCGCCGGGGGCACCGTCGACGCACCCATCGGCCGACATCACAGTGACCGCCTGCGCCAGGCCGTACGCGACGAAGAGGACGGCAAACACGCCGTTACGCACTACCGGTTGCGCGAGCGCTTTCGCGCGCACAGCGTAATTCAATGCAATCTGGAAACCGGGCGTACGCACCAGATCCGCGTGCATCTGGCGCATATCGGCCATCCGCTCGTCGGCGATCCGTTGTACGGCGGCAGCTTGAAACTGCCTAAGCGTGCGATACCCGAACTCGTCTCCGCTTTGCGCGGCTTCCGTCGCCAGGCCCTGCATGCGGAGCGTCTGTCGTTCGAGCATCCGGTCAGTGGCGAAACGCTGTCGTTTGAATCGCCGCGGCCACACGATATGAACGCGTTGATCGCAGCCATTCGCGCCGACCTCGCTGCCAACGGCACGGACGAATAACACGGTGTCCTCGATGACCGACGCTTGGATCTTTCCCGACTGGCCCGCACCGCGCGACGTGCATGCGGCGATCACCACGCGCGATGGCCCGGGTGTGTCGCAATCACCGTTCGGTCGCTTCAACCTGGGATTGCGCAGCGGCGAAGATGGGCCTGTGGTACAGAGCAATCGCAGTGCATTGCGCCAATCGCTGGCGCTGCCGGCGGAGCCGCGTTGGTTGCGACAGGTGCATGGCACGGCGGTGGCCGACCTGGGGCCGTTGCCCAGCCCGGAAGAACCCGAAGCGGACGCCGCCGTGTCGCATCTGCCCGGCACCGTGTTGGCCATCCTCACCGCCGATTGCCTGCCCGTGCTGTTCTGCGCCGACGACGGTAGCGTCATCGGTGCGGCGCACGCCGGTTGGCGCGGGCTTGCCGCCGGCGTGCTGGAAGAAACCATCGACGACATGCAGCGACCTGCCGCAAGCCTTCTGGCGTGGCTCGGCCCCTGCATTGGCGCGCCTTCTTACGAGGTGGGCGAGGAAGTACGCAAAACCTTCGTTCACCATCATTCGGCCGCGGAATCCGCGTTCACGCCGACGCGTCCGGGCCACTGGCTGTGCGATCTGGCGGCGTTGGCCCGGCAGCGCCTGGAGGCAGCCGGTGTGCTGCGCATCTACGGCGGCGGAATCGACACCCGCACCGATGCGCGCTTTTATTCCTACCGGCGCGAGGGTGCCCGCAGCGGGCGCTTCGCCAGCCTTATTTGGTTGGATCCATAAGTTCCACCCCGACCCACGGCTTAACATGCCGATGGAATGGGGTCCGCGTTCCGCTTGAATCGTCCCGCGCTGTCCGCATCTTTTTGGCCAGTGGCGGCGTGTCCGCCAAAACCTTTTTGGGGATACCTCGATGCGAATGGACAAACTCACTTCGCGTTTCCAGCAGGCGCTTGCCGATGCGCAATCGTTAGCGGTGGGACGTGACAACAATATGCTCGAGCCTGTGCATGTCATGGCCGCGCTGCTCGATCAGCAAGGCGGTTCGACCGGACCGCTGCTTACCCAGGCCCACGTCAACGTACCGGCGTTCCGCCAGCGCGTGGCCGAACTGCTCGATCGCTTGCCCAAAGTCAGCGGCCAGGAGGGCAACATCCATGCCGGCAACGAGCTGACGCGCCTGCTCAATCTCACCGATAAGCTCGCGCAGCAACGCGGCGATCAGTTCATCGCCAGCGAATTGTTCGTGCTCGCCGCATTGGAAGACAAAGGCGAACTGGGTGCTGCATTGAAAGCCGCCGGCGCCACGAAAGCGAATCTTGAAACCGCGATCGAAAAATTGCGCGGCGGCGAAAAAGTGCAGAGCGAAAACGCCGAAGATCAGCGCCAGGCGTTGGAGAAATACTGCGTCGACCTCACCGCGCGCGCCGAAAGCGGAAAACTCGATCCGGTGATCGGTCGCGACGAAGAAATCCGCCGCACGATCCAGGTACTGCAGCGTCGCACCAAGAACAACCCCGTGCTGATCGGCGAACCTGGCGTAGGCAAGACCGCCATCGTGGAGGGCCTCGCGCAGCGCATTGTAAAGGGCGAGGTGCCTGAAGGCTTGCGCGACCGCCGCGTGCTGGCGCTCGACATGGGCGCGCTCATCGCCGGTGCGAAATTCCGCGGCGAGTTCGAGGAACGTCTGAAAGCCGTGCTCAACGATCTGGCCAAGAACGAAGGCCAGATCATTCTGTTCATCGACGAATTGCACACGATGGTCGGCGCGGGTAAAGCAGACGGTGCGATGGATGCCGGCAACATGCTCAAGCCTGCGCTCGCGCGCGGTGAACTGCATTGCATCGGCGCCACCACCTTGGACGAATACCGCAAGTACATCGAGAAAGACGCCGCGCTGGAACGTCGCTTCCAGAAAGTGTTTGTGGGCGAGCCGAGCGTGGAAGACACCATTGCGATCCTGCGCGGCTTGAAGGAGCGCTACGCGGTGCACCACGGCGTGGAAATCACCGATCCGGCGATTGTCGCGGCGGCCACGCTGTCCAACCGCTACATCACCGATCGGCAGTTGCCGGACAAGGCCATCGATCTGATGGACGAGGCCGCCTCGCGTATCCGTATGGAGATCGACTCCAAGCCCGAAGAGCTCGACCGCCTCGAACGCCGTCTGATCCAGCTGAAGATTCAGCGCGAAATGCTGAAAAAAGAAACCGACGACGCATCGAAAAAGCGCCTTGCCGATCTCGACGCCGATATTGCGAAGCTGGAACGCGAATTCTCCGATCTCAACGAAATCTGGAAGTCGGAAAAAGCCGCTTTGCAGGGCGCCACCAAGGTCAAGGAACAGATCGAGCAAGTGCGCGTGGAGCTGGAAGGCGCGCAGCGTCGGCAGGACTACGCCAAGATGAGCGAGCTTCAATACGGCCGCCTGCCGGAGCTGGAGAAGCAGCTTGCCGCCGCGCAAGCCGCCGAGCAGCAGGAATTCAAGCTAGTGCAGGATCGCGTAACCGAGGAAGAGATCGCCGAGGTAGTGTCGCGCTGGACGGGTATTCCGGTCGCCAAGATGCTGGAAGGCGAACGCGACAAGCTTTTGCACATGGAGCAATCGCTGCATAAACGCGTGGTCGGGCAGGACGAAGCGGTTCGCGCCGTATCCGACGCGATTCGTCGCGCGCGTGCGGGCTTGTCCGATCCCAACCGCCCCTACGGTTCGTTTTTGTTCCTCGGTCCCACCGGCGTGGGCAAGACCGAGCTGTGCAAGGCGCTGGCCGAGTTCCTGTTCGATACCCAGGACGCCATGGTGCGCATCGACATGAGCGAATTCATGGAGAAGCATTCTGTTTCGCGCCTGATCGGTGCGCCTCCGGGCTATGTCGGTTATGAGGAAGGCGGCTATCTCACCGAGGCGGTACGTCGCCGCCCCTACAGCGTGATCCTGCTGGACGAAGTGGAGAAGGCGCATCCGGACGTGTTCAACATCTTGCTGCAAGTGCTCGACGATGGACGTCTCACGGACGGGCAGGGCCGCACCGTTGATTTTCGCAACACCGTGATCGTGATGACGTCGAACCTGGGCTCGCAGCTCATCCAAGAGCAGGCGGGCGATTCGGAAGCCGAGTACCTGCAGATGAAAGCGGCCGTGCTCGGCGTGGTGCAGGCGCACTTTCGGCCGGAATTCATCAATCGCCTGGATGAGCTGGTGGTGTTCCGACCGCTGGAGAAAAAGCAGATCCGCAAGATCGCGGCGATTCAGCTGGTGGGCCTGGAAAAACGCTTGGCCGAGCGTCAGCTCAAACTGGAGATCGACGAAAAGGCTTTGGATCTATTGGGCAATGTCGGCTTCGATCCGGTCTACGGTGCGCGTCCGCTGAAGCGTGCGATCCAGCAGCAGCTGGAAAACCCGCTGGCGAAAGAAATTCTGGAAGGACGCTTCGCATTGGGCGATACGATCGTGGTGGGTGCCGAAAGCGGACATCTCGTGTTCCACAAGCACACTTGATACTTCGCGTCGTCGTTCAGAACGTCGCATAAAAAAATCCCGGCGCAAGGCCGGGATTTTCATGCATGGATCGCACAAGATTGGCAGTGGGTCGAATCACCAGTGATAGATCACTTTGGTGTAATAGTAACGCCCATTGAAGCCCGCGGGTGAAAATTCTGAATACGGAATGGTGCCGTTGTTGTTGTTTGCGGCAATCGTCTTGTCCGGATAGCTATTGGTGGCATTGTCCAGGCCAAGCGTGAAGGTCCAGTTGGCGAGGTTGTAGCTGCCGGCCAGATCGAGCACCCACTGCGGGCTGTAGGTCTGATTGAGCAGATACGAACTGTTGCTGTATGCGGTGAAGCTGCCATAGCGAGTGAGGTTGCCGTTGAACACCCAGTGGTCCAGGGTGTAGTTCTCGTTGAGAATCAACTTGCTGCGCGGCGTGGAGTTGGCCAGCAGGCCCTTGATGTCGCGATACGTCACGCGCTGCAACTGCAAACCCAGTGCATCCAACTGCTCGGGGTTGGCTGCCACATGCGTGACTTGCGTGCGGTTGTAGTTGTAGCTCAGCGTACTTTCCAGCACACCGGCATGGCCGAAGTCGGAGTGATAACTGCCGACCAGATCGCCGCCCTGGGTACGAGTATCCAGGGCGTTGGTGAAATATTGCGCCGAGCTGAAAGCTACGTCGGTGATGCCGTTCGCCGCCAGGTAATCCACCACCG
>DATJMR010000128.1:0-7972 GCA_035508595.1 Dyella sp. | reverse complement strand
TTCCGACTACTCCATGCCGGGAAACGAACATGGCGACGGCATTGCGCTGTTTTCGCTCATCCAGCGCCGTTACCCTTCGGTGAAGCTGGTCGTATTGACGATGCTGGACAATCCGGCCGTGCTCAGTGCCTTGCGACGACTGGGTATCACCCGCGTCGTCAGCAAATCGGATGCAGTCAACTACCTGATTCCGGCCATCCACGCCGCTGCAACAGGCGGCGTCTACTATTCGCCCTCGGTCGAGAAAAGCATGCGCACGCTCGACAGGAACGGGCGCGATAGTAGCGCGCCACAGTTGTTGAGCAAGCGTGAACTCGAAGTGCTTCGGCTCTATGCCAGCGGCCTGACCATCAATGAAATTGCCGAGCGTTTGAGTCGCAGCAAAAAGACGATCAGCACCCAGAAAACGCGCGCCATGGAGAAGCTTGGCATCGAACGCGATGTGGATCTGCTGCGTTATGCGATGGACAACGGGATTGTTGCGTCGTCATCGCAATCAGGCGCATCGCCGGACGATGCGTAGGTTGGGGTGAGCGCATGCGAACCCAACGTTGCCATGCACACTGTAATGTCGGGGTTCGGCGGTGCCTCACCCCAACCTAGCTTGTCCGTCGTCCCAACACGGACGATGCATGCTCGGCAAACCCTCTTATCGCTACTTTCAGCGCTTCCCGGTCGTTGGCAGCAACCAGCGCTTCCATCCGCCCGGCCATGTCGGCCGTCTCCATGTCGCGAATCATCGCGAACGAGCCGCGCAGGGAATGCAGATGATCGCGCACGCTTTGCAAATCACCCTTGTCCAGTGCCGCGCCCATTGCGTCGATAGATTGCTGCAAGGTTTGCTGCATCAATGCGTGAACCTTCGCGGGCAAGGGTCCTCCGGCGAGGTCCGCAGGTGCGGCAACAGCGCCGTCCGACTCGTCCGCTGCACCAACGAGTCGGTGCAACGCACGATCGATCGTATCGAGCAGGACCGGTCTGACCAGTACCTCGTCGATACCGGCCGCCGCGCAACGTGCATGCTCGGCAGGGCTTGCGCTGGCGGTCATGGCGATGATGGGAAGGGTGGCACCCAGCGAACGCAAGTTCTGCGCAAGCGCGTAGCCGTCCATCCCTGGCATATTGAGATCCGTCATCACCACGTCATAGCGCGCTTCGGCAAAGCGCTGCAAGGCGCGGGAACCATCCTCGGAAAGGTCGGCCTCGTGGCCGAGTGTCTTCAATTGCTGCTGGATCAGCACGCGGTTGGCCGGATGATCGTCCACCACCAATATCCGCAAGGCGCGGACGCGAGCGGGTAGGGTCGATGCATCCGCGCCGCGCTCGGCGAGGTGTCGTATCGCATCGTCGCGGTCGGAGGCGCGCATTGCCGACGAGGCCATCGGAAGCGGCAACCTGACCAAGAACGTACTGCCGAGGCCGATCTCGCTTTTGACGGTGATCGTGCCATGCATCAGCTCGGCCAGACGCTTGCACAGTGCAAGCCCGAGTCCGGTGCCGCCGAAGCGCCGCGCGATCGATGTATCCGCTTGCATGAAAGGATGAAACAACTGTTGCTGCCGCTCCGGCGCAATGCCTTCGCCGGTGTCGCTGACGCCGATGACAATAGGCGAATCCTTGCTGGTTTCGCTGACATGGTAAACCTCCAGCGTGATCTCGCCCTGGCGAGTGAATTTGATGGCATTGCTGAGCAGGTTCGTGACAATCTGGCGGATGCGCGTCGGGTCGCCCAGATAATGTGGGGCAAGGGCGTCGTCGATCACGCAATCGAACTGGATGCCTTTCGCCTCGGCCATCGGCGCGAAGAGCTTGCCGAGCTGGCGGATCGTTTCCGCAAGATCGAAGTGGATCGCTTCGATCGTCATTTGCCCGGATTCGACCTTGGAGAAATCCAGGATGCTGCTGATCATGTCCAGCAGCACATAAGAAGACGAAGTCACCGTATGCAGGCGCTCGCTCTGTTCGGGCAGCAGCGGGGATCGATCCAGCAATTCCAGATTGCCGAGGACGGCGTTGAGCGGCGTGCGTATTTCATGGCTCATCGTGGCGAGAAAAACCGATTTCGCCTCATTCGCGACGTCGGCAGCGCGGCGCGCTTCCTCCAATTTACGCTCGGTATTCTTGCGCGCGGTGATATCCGTGAAATTGCACAACACCACATCGTTGCCCTGATAGCGAGTGCGCATCAGGCTTACCAGCAGGTCGGAGGTGCTGCCGTCTTTCATGGCGACGGCCGTTTCCAGGTCATGCTGCCATTCGGGTGCGGCCGGGTCGGCATCGAACAGGCGCAGCAGCTTCCGGTGCAGCGGCTCGTCACCTTCAATCCAGGCATCGTACGCGCGCATCACGTCGTTCTGCAGTAGCACGGCCCTGTCGTGCAGACCCATCAGTGCGAAGCCGAACGGTGCCGTGGTGATCATGGTGCGATTGAGGTTCTCGCTTTCCACCATGCGTTGCGAGCGGCGAAGGGCCGGCATGAAAACACGGCGGTCAAGCCACACCAGCGCCACCCAGATAAGGCCGGCCACAAACAGGAAGGTTGCTGCACAAGCGGCCAGCTTCGGCCACAGTGCAACCACAAGGGTCCGCCACGAGAAAGCGTGTACCAGCGTCCACTCGGTACCTTTGATGCCCTGGCTGATCACGAACAGTCCGTTGCGGAAGCTGGCAACAGGCTGTTCGCTGTGCAGTGCAGGCGACACGCGCAGCATTCGGCCGACAAGGCTATCTGCGGACAGGTTCTGCCGGGTGCCCAGGATAATCCGGCCGTTGCCGTCCAGGATCAGCGATGCCGTCTCATAGTGATCCGGGGGCAATCGTGCCAGCAGTGAACGTGTGGGCAAATTGCTGACGAAGATGGCGAATGGCGATCCCTTGTCGAAGGCGGCGCCAACCAGGCGTATCACCGTCTGCTGGCGGAGCGGATCAAGCACAGGGGCAAGCCAGATCGGACGTTGGCTGGTCGACGCATCCGATGCCGCCATCCATCGATTGAGCTCGGCAGCATCCGGCGCCATCGACTGGATCAAGCGGTGCACGTCGGTGACGCCATGCGCCAGCAGCGGACTTTTAGGGCCGGGGGCGGGAATAAGAACGATAAAGGCGTGATCGGGGCTATACAGGTACCCCGACATGGCTTGCGATTGCGCTTGCAGCTTGAAATAAGCGCCGGCTCGATAACTGAGTTCATCGGCAAGCGCGAGATAGCGGTCGAAAGACGCCGCCGGCTGCTGCGGCGTGATGTCCGCCAGGGCCAGGATCGCATCGAAATGTGGATTGCGTTGCAACCAGGCACGTCCATGCTGTGCGCTGAACGCGGCGATCAAGGCCGGGGAGGCCGGGCTTCGGGTATGCCACACGGCTTCCTCGTGGGCGATAAACGTTTGCACGGCGAATTCGCGTGCCTGAAATTCGAGCTGGATCAGCAATTTTCGAACGGCAAAATCGGTGTAGCGCCGCGCTATCTCATCCCTCGCCATTGAATACAGCAACGCGCACATGGCGATGGCCAGAACGATCGAAATGACAATGCCGCCGCCATAGAGAAGCTGTCGATGATGGAGATCCAACAAGCCGGCGTCGGCTGGCGCATCGCGGCGTGCATGGGCGGCGTCGGTCGGGTCAGGGGTAGGTAAGCGGTCGACGTTGTAGGCCATGAGTGCGCGAGAGCATGCAAAGGAGTGAGTGCGGCAAAGACACTTTTTCAACGTGTTGACGAAGGTATCGCCGTATAGGCGGCTATACATCACGATGTGACGAAGATTACGTGCGGCGGCTCCGTTTCAATTGAAAAGAAATCAAACGCTTGACCTGAGCAGCATGCACGCTGGCTTGACCATTGCTTGCCGCATCCTTCACCAAGCGTTATCAGCGTGCTGTGATATTTTCACACGCCCACCATCTTTGCAGATGTGTTTGGTAGTGTAAGTCAGCAGTAGACCGCGTTATCTGTTCCGCCCTGCGTCACCGCCGTCCTTTCCACCAGGCGGCAGCATGTTTAGCGAATTGTTACCGCTTTGCCAGTGCAATAGCACGTGGCAGGAGGTGTTTGCGCGTCACATTTGCTTCACGGAGGCATCGAACTGTCGCCCACTTCCCAGGTTGCATGCGTTGTGTGCCGCAGCGGAATCCTTCCTTCGTTTTTCCTTGGTTCGTTACGAGCATTCTTGTACGCATGGCGTTGCTGTGGCCGCTTCCTTATGCGGTCTTATGTGGAAACACGCGCGCATGCGTTGCGATACGAACGGCGGGATGGTTTTGGTGAACGGTTCGTATCGATGGGAAGCCGGGGCGACAAGGGTTTGTGCGTATCCAGCCATTTTCCCCTGCCTGATAAGGACGAGTCGTCATGAGCACCTACACCAATGGTCACGCCGGCGCTGACCCCCGCAGCGCCAATATCCATGCCAACCCAAACATCAATCCCGCAGTTCGCGCAAAAGCGCATGCAAAAAAGGGTAATGGTCATTCGATGGCCAGCAGCAGATTGAGCGCGGGCATTCAGAGCGCACTCGTCGAGACAAGAGCCACCCAGGCGGAGCTTCAAAAGTACATTGCCTTTAAACTCGGTTCTAGTACCCCAGATGTCGCTGCTCAAGCCAATGAAGGCTCAACGGCTGTCGGGATCAATGCCAATGCCAATGCAGTCAACAGCAGCATCTCTGGGCGAACACTAGGGGCCGGTACGGCGCTAGGCGCTGGTTCCACCGCTAGTGGAGCGCAGTCTACTGCGTTAGGTTTCGATTCGATTGCCAGCGACGTGTACAGCACTGCGGTGGGTAACTATGCACAGGCTACCGCTGCCTCGTCTACGGCAGTTGGCAGCGGTGCGAACGCTTTTGGCGAGGCTTCTATTTCATTGGGCCTGGCATCGTACGCTACGGGTCTCGGGGCCATTGCGCTGGGTGGGGGGCCAATTGGTCAGGGCGTTGGAAGCGGGACAAGGGCAACTGCCATTTATTCGGTGGCTCTTGGATACACTGCCAATGCCTCAGCGAGTAACGCCATTGCCATCGGCTATGCCGCGCAGTCTTCGCAGACCAATAACATTGCATTGGGTAATGGCGCACAAGCCTTGGCCAACAATGACGCGGTCGCGATCGGCGCCGGCAGTTTGGCCGATATGGCTTTGAGCGTGTCGATCGGCAGCAGGCTCACCTTACTGAAGCGCCGCCTCTCCAACATGCAGGACGGTGCGGATAATGCTGATGCGGTGAGCGTGGGCCAATTGCGACCGATCGTGACGGCTTTGGGAGGCGGCGCTGCCATCAATGCGACGACCGGTACAGTCACCGGCCCCACCTACACCCTCGCCAACGGTGGTGTGCAGACCACGCTCAGCGGTGCATTGAGTGCACTGGACCAGGCAGTGAGCAATGCCGGTGGAAAGAATGACAAGTACGTCGCCATCAACAGCACAGGGCCGGATGCGTTGGCCAATGGCACCAACGCCATCGCGATCGGCAGCAGTGCGAGTGCCAGCGGCAACCAATCGGTAGCGCTAGGCATGAATTCGATTGCCGATGTTGACGGTACGGTGTCGGTAGGCAGCGTGGTGATCAAGCGCAAGCTCGTCAACGTGGCGGAGGGTGACGTCTCTGCGACAAGCGCGGATGCGGTAACGGGTGCGCAGCTGGATGAAACGAACCAGCAGGTGATGGCGTTGCAGCAAGCCTGGAACAACAGCGGCGTGATTGATCCGGGTACCGGCGATACGCTAGCGGTGACCTACAGCAGCGCGGCGAAGGATACGATTCAACTGGGCAGCGCAGGGAGTCTGGTAAAGATCAGGAACGTGGCCCCCGCGGGCACGCCGACCGATGCGGTGAATCTTGGCCAGATGACTGGCGCCGTGGAGGGTCTGCGCAGCGAATTGGCGCCGAGCCTTGCCTACGTGAAGGTCAATTCGAGCGGTGCCGATGCGACGGCCGCGGGCTCGGATGCGGTGGCGATCGGTACCAATGCAATTGCTTCGCTCGATAACACGCTGGCTTTGGGTGCCAACGCGCGGGCGTCGGCCGATCAAGCCGTGGCACTGGGCAGCAACAGTCTGGCGGATGCGGTGTTGTCCGTGTCGCTCGGCAATGGACCGGCGGGCTTGAAACGTAAGTTGGTGAACCTGCAAGCCGGTACGAGCCCTGACGATGCCGTGGCCATCAACCAGTTGCAGCCGGTGATGACGGCACTGGGCGGCGGAGCGGCGATCGATCCGGACACCGGCGCCGTGACCGGCCCGACCTACACGCTTGCTAACGGTGGCGTGAAGACGAGTCTCGAAGACGCACTGGGTGCGTTGGATCAGGCGGTGAGCGAGGGTGCCGGAAACAACCCATATCTGGCGATCAACAGCACGGGGTCAAATGCTGCCGCCAGCGGTGACAACGCCATCGGCCTGGGCAGCGGTGCAATCGCCACCGGCAACAACGCAGTGGCGATCGGTGCGAAGGCTATCGCCGATGCGGCCAATACAGTGTCGGTGGGCAGCGCCGGGAACGAGCGCAAGCTGGTCAACCTAGCGGTGGGCGATATCGGCGCCGACAGCACCGAGGCGATCAACGGTGCACAACTCTATGCGACCGATCAGGCGGTAAGCGAGTTGAACGACACGCTGAAAAACAGCGGGCTGATCGACCCGGCTGGCGCCTCGCTGGCGGTGACCTACACCAATGCGTCGAAGGCCATCATCGCGCTGGGCAACCTGGGCGCGCCGGTGGAGATCATGAACGTCGCCGATGGCCTTGCCAGCAGCGATGCGGCGACCGTCGGCCAGGTGACGAGCGCGGTGAGCGGCCTGCGAACCGAATTGAGCAAAAACCTCAACTACGTCAAAGTCAACGCGACCGGTACCAATGCCATTGCCAACGGCACCAATGCGGTGGCGATTGGATCGAACGCTTCCACGTCGAGTCTGGGAGCGGTTGCGATTGGTACTGGTGCGGACGCATCAGGCGCGCGCTCGGTGGCGCTCGGCTACAACGCCTCGGCGGCGGATGACGACACCGTGTCGGTGGGTTATCCCGGCGGCGAGCGCAGGATCACCAATGTGGCTGACGGCGTTATCGGAGCCGGCAGTAGCGATGCGATCAACGGTGGACAATTGTTCGATGCGTTGGGTGCGTTGACCACGCGCGCGGGCATTCGGGATGTAACGGCCCCGAATTACGCCGTCGAAGGCGTGGAGGGTGACAACACCGCTTCGCTCAACGGCAACGATGACCAGGCCTATACCGCCATGGCGTTCGGTGTGAAGTCGCTCGCCAGCGGTGCCAATACGGCGGCGTTCGGCCTGAATAACACCGCCGGTTTCGACAACTCCGTCGCGATGGGCGTCAATTCCGGGACGGGTGCAGATCAGCCCTATTCGGTAGCGGTCGGCTCCAAAGCCACGACAAGAGGTCAGTACGCCATCGCCTTGGGCGCGTATGTCGATGCCAATGCCGACTATGCCGTGGCGGTGGGCACTGGGGACAGTAGCGCCACGGCCACCCAGGCGCTGGGGGTGAGTTCAATTGCGGTGGGCAATGGCGCGAAGGACCGTGGTACCAGTGGCATCGCGATCGGCAAGACCGCTTCGGTGGCGAACGGAGCGACCAGTTGCATCGCCGTGGGTACCAGCACGAGCGTGGCGGCCAATTTGAGCGATGCGATCGCGCTGGGTACGAGCGCAAGCGTCACCGCCGGAGCAAGCGGCGGCGTGGCGCTGGGTCAGGGTGCCGTGGCCAATCGCGGCACGGCGGTGTCGTTGGGCAGCGTCGCCACCGGCACGCGGCAGATCATCAACCTGTCGGCGGGCACGCAAGCCACGGATGCGGTCAACGTGACCCAGTTGCAAGGCGTGACGACAGCGCTGGGCGGTGGCGCTACGGTGGGTGCGGACGGCAGCATTGTGCCGCCGACATACACCGTGGATGGCACGCCGTATCCCGACGTGGGCGCCGCGATCAATGCCGTGGCCAACCTGACCGATGCCAAT
>DATJMR010000127.1:0-4320 GCA_035508595.1 Dyella sp. | reverse complement strand
GGGTTGAGGAGTGCGCGACAATACGGCAGCTGTCTTTTACGGAGCCGTCATGTCGTTGTCGCTTCTCCGCATCGCCACCCGAAAAAGTGCACTTGCCCTGTGGCAGGCCGAGCACGTTGCAAGCTTGCTGCGCGCCGCGCACCCAGGCTTGCGCGTGGAATTGGTGCCGCTGACCACTCGCGGCGACGAGATCCTGGACAAGCCGCTGGCGACGATCGGCGGCAAAGGGTTGTTTCTTAAAGAGCTCGAAGTGGCGATGCTGGAAAATCGCGCCGATCTCGCCGTGCATTCGCTCAAAGACGTACCCGCCGAGTTGGAGCTTGGCTTTGCGTTGCCGGCGATTCTGCCGCGCGCGGATGCTGCCGATGCATTTGTCAGCAACGACTACGCCGATTTGACCGCGCTGCCGCACGGTGCGCGCGTCGGCACGTCGTCGTTGCGTCGACAGGCGCAATTGCGTGCGGTACGGCCCGACCTGAGTTTGCTCGATCTTCGCGGCAACGTCGGCACGCGTTTGCAGAAGCTCGATGCCGGACACTACGAAGCGATTGTGCTTGCGTGCGCCGGTCTCGAACGGCTCGGTTTGCACGAGCGTATCCGCAGCCGGCTCGCCGCCCCCGCATGGCTGCCCGCGCCCGGACAGGCGGCGATTGCCATCGAAGCGCGCGCCGACCGCGCGGATGCTCTGGAAGCGCTCGCCGTGTTGGACGATGCCGAGACACGTTTGGCCGTGACCGCCGAGCGCGCCATGAACCATGCCTTGGGCGGCAGCTGCACGGTGCCGGTCGGCGCATGGTGCACGGTCACCGAACACGGCTTGCATCTGCGCGGCATGGTGGGCGATGTGCCAAGCGGCCGGTTGTTGCTGGCCGAAGCCGACGGCACGATCAACGACGCAATGAAACTCGGCGACGACGTTGCGCAGGCGTTATTCGCGCAAGGTGCCGCCGATTTGCTGGGTCATTGAGAGAACGACGCCCGGGGAAAAAAAAGCGGCCATCAAAAAGAAAACCCTTCCGTGCTTGCACACGGAAGGGCGCGATGTGCGCGGCAATCGCGGGGTGTGATCAGAGGTTGTAGACGAGGTTGGTCGTCGTCAACGTGTCGGTGCGGCGGATGCCAGGCAACACTTCGCTGTTGTGGCGCACCTGGAAACCCACCTTGATCGAGAACTTCTTGGTCATGCTGACGGCAAGGCCCGCGTCGTTCTGTATGTACGTGTTCTTCGTACCCGCTTCCGTCAGGAACGTATCGTCGAACGCGGTGTTGTCGGTGATGCGGTATTTGTAGTTCACCAGGCCACGCGCCACCACTTGGCTTTGACGCGGTTCCCGCAGAGGTTCTTGCACGCCGTTGACGGTTTGCGTGCCGGTGGCCGGTTGGTATTCGGTGTAACCGGGACCGATTTCAAAAGAGAGTTGGGTGCGATCGGTTTTCAGAGCCATGTAGCCGTAGCCGATCGAGACCGTGCCCTGCCAGCGGTTGGCGGCAAAATCGTCGTGGTCGTAGCGGCCGGCGGTCACGATGTAGCTGCGCGGATCGAGCTTGTAGCCCGCCGAAGCGCCGAAATCGTAGCGGTTGGCGGTGGTGTCGAATTGGTGCACGGAGTTGCCCTGGGCATCCACCACGGTCACCTGACCCTTGGACCGCAGTGCGTCCAGGAAGAAGCTGTTCTTCCAGCGGTCGGTTTCCTGATTGAGGGTCAGCTTCGCGTTGACGTTCTGCGAACGGGAGTTGCCCGTGGTGGAAGCGAAACCGACTTCGCCCGAACCCGTCCAATTGCCGGTGCTGGTCTGGGTACCGGAGGACGTGTCCTGGGCCTGGGCGGTGAAAGTGGCGAGCGCGGCAAGCGCCACGCCGGTCATCAGCAGATTTTTCATTGCTGGATCGTCCAATGTTAAAAAGCTGTTGGGGATAGAACACTTTAACGGGGCGGCTTGAATACTTTGTGAATATTTAGACCGATCTTAGCGGCCAGTTCAGGGCAAACCCGCCGCGGAGTCTGCTGAACGCGCATCGGCGAAACGCGTCAGGGCGAAGTCATAGAGCCACAACTCCATGCTTTTGCCGATCACGTATGCACCGGCCGCGCAGGGTGCGAGCCAGCGCCCACCCGGCAGAACCGGCACCAGCAACAGGCTCAGGCAAGGCACCGCGCAGATCAGGGCGGCCGCCAGAAACCGGCGTGACTGCAGGCCCTGCGGCCGCGGCTGCGGGTCGCCAAAGCTGGCGCCCCGCAACGACTGCCAGCCCACGCCGTCCACCAGCCCCAGCAGCATCGCCATCAGCAGCAGTCCGATGGCCCATGGCCAGGGCTCCGCCATCTCCCGGGTGAGATCGGTCTGAAAGGCGAGGCAGACCCACAGCCACAGGCCACCCCCGTACCAGGCCGACAACACTCGGCTGACCGGGAGCTGCCCCGCGACACCGGCCCGATGGGCCAGCCGGCGCGTGCGGTAGCCGTAGGCGCTGCTGATCAGGCAGAACAGGCTGCAAAGCACCAGGACCGTGCTCGTCAACCGCGTCGTCCAAAAATTTTCGTCGCCGCGCACGAGACCGCCGAGCGCCAGCATGGGCAAATAAGTGGCCAGCGCCAGCAACGCCTCGCGGGTCGGCCGTTGCGCTTTCCCGATGTGCCACCCGTGCCATTCGGATATCGCGCGCAGCCGCAGGCAGGCCGCCAACAGACCGGCACTCACAAAGGCACAGCCCAGGGCCAATGGCACCAAGGCCTCGCCCCGACCGGGGCTGTAGAGGCCCAGGGCCAAAGCCAGGCCAAGCAACATCCACAGGCCGTAGCCGCACAGGGCTAGAACCTCCAGAAGCATCGGCGCCAGCCCCGGGGACGGGGTTTGCTGGTCGCCCTTGACCGATGGAAAAGGACTTGGGGGCATCACCATGTGGACCGGGGAAAGTCCAACGTACGCTTGCGGGCGTCACGTAGCATGCTCATGCTACACAAATCCCCGCTGCTGAACCTCGACATGGATCGCTACGAGCGCATTCTCACTCTGCACCGTCTGTTGAAATCGGCGCACTACCCCGTGCCCCTGCCCCGGCTGATGGACGAGCTTGAGTGCTCGCGCGCCACGCTTTACCGCGATATCGCGTTCCTTCGCGATGCGCTGGGCGCGCCCATCGAAAGCGCCGGCGGCGAACATGCGGCCTTCCGCTACGAAGCCGCCGAAGGTCAACGTTTCGAGCTGCCGGGCCTGTGGCTCACCTCGGACGAATTGGCCGCTTTGCTGGCGCTCAATGAGTTGATCGGTCGCAGCGGCCCAGGCGTATTGGCTGGCGCGTTGGCGCCGTTCAAGGCGCGCATCGAACATTTGCTTTCCGATCGCGGCAGCGGCAAAGCGCTGCCGGTGGAACGCATTCGCGTGATCCCATGGGGCGAACGCAAACTCGATCAGCAGGTGTTTCGCATTACGGCCGGCGCGGTGCTGGACCGAAAGCAACTGCGTTTTCTTTATCGCGCGCGCACGACCAACAACGAAAGCAGGCGCACGGTATCGCCACAACGGCTTACGCATTATCGCGACAATTGGTATCTGGACGCATGGGACCACGATCGCGAAGCGTTGCGCAGTTTCGCGGTCGATCGCATCGTCGAGCCGCATACGCTGGAAGCGGCCGCGACCGATGTGGCGGAAAACGATTTGAACGAATTGCTGGCATCGAGCTACGGCATATTCGCCGGCAAACCGAAAGCCTGGGCCACCATTCGCTTTTCCTCGCACGCTGCGCGCTGGGTGGCCGACGAACACTGGCACTCGCAGCAAAAAGGTACGTGGTTGCCCGATGGCCGCTACGAGCTGCAATTGCCGTATTCCAATTCGCGCGAATTGTTGATGGATGTGCTGAAATACGGCCCGGATGCGGAAATCGTTGCACCGCTGCCATTGCGAGAAGAGATGAAGATCATGCTGCAGTTGGCCCTTGGCGGGTATCAATAAACCGGTCTATCGGTTCGTAACGCGATGCCCGTGACGCCATCCACCGACCTGCGATCGAATGCAGACAGCGAAGAGACGGCGCGCAAACCCCGCGTTGCGCTGGCGCTTGGCGCGGGCGGCGCGAAAGGTCTGGCGCATGTCGGCGCGATCGAAGAACTCGAAGCGCAAGGCTTCGAGATCGTTGCGATTGCCGGTTGTTCGATGGGCGCCTTGATCGGCGGTATTCACGCGGCGGGCAAGCTGGCGGTCTATCGCGATTGGGTGTGTTCGCTGGACAAGTTCGACGTGTTGAAGCTGGTGGACTGGTCGTTTTCTTTCGCCGGCGGCGGCTTTATCAAGGGCGAGAAAATCATCGGCACCATGC
>DATJMR010000126.1:0-11865 GCA_035508595.1 Dyella sp. | reverse complement strand
TGCTCGGCGGCGCGTTCCTGCTGCTGGGCGGCATGGAACGATTGAACAACCTCGCGGGCGCCAGCCTGCCGGCCACGGTCTGCACACGCGCCTTTCTGGCGTTGCTGATCACCGGCCTGGTGGCGTCGGCCTTGATGCGCGCCAAGCGCGCGCGCAACACACAACGATCCCAAGGCGAAAAACCGGCCAGCCATGCGGTTTGGGTGGGCCTGCTTTTCGGGCTGGCCGCATTGGGTGTCGTGGTGGCCTGGTTGTCGGTACTGACCGGCTACGTGGCGCTCGGCTTTTTCATCTCTTGGCAGATGATGTGGATCGGCATGATCGTCGCGTCGCTCTACATGCTGTCGCATCTGCAACGCGATCTGTTCGAAACGCTACTCACGCCTCGCGGGCGCAGCGGACAGCGCCTGCAATCGTCGTTCAATGTCGCGCCGAGCACGCTGGAACAGGCCTCGACGGTCTTGTCCGCGGCATGTCAGATCTTGCTGCTGCTTGTGGCGGTGGGCACGTTGCTGGTTCCGTTTGGCGGTGGCCCGCAAGACATTTTTTCGCACATCGGCAATGTCTTCACCGGCTTGAAGGTCGGCGAGCTCACGATCAAGCCCGGCGCCATTTTCAACGCCGTGCTGGTTTTTGTCCTGGGCATGTTTGCCGTGCGCATCGTGCGGCAATGGTTGGCGCAGCAGTTGCTGCCCAAAACCACGCTCGATATCGGCATGCAAAATTCCATCGTCACGCTGCTCAATTACGTGGCGGTGGTGATCGTGTTCGCGCTGGCATTGCGCACGGCCGATGTGAGTTTGGAAAGCCTGACGTGGATCGCCAGCGCGCTATCGGTCGGTATCGGTTTCGGTCTTCAGGCGATCGTGTCCAACTTCATTTCCGGACTGATCCTGCTGGCCGAACGGCCGGTGAAGGTAGGCGACTGGGTGAGCATGCCCGGGGTCGAGGGCGACATTCGCCGCATCAACGTGCGCGCCACCGAAATTCAGTTGAGCGACCGCTCCACCATGATCGTGCCGAATTCGCAGTTCATTACGCAGAACCTGCGCAACGTCACGCACGGCAATGCGCTGGGGCGCGTCAAGCTGAGCCTCCCGATGCCGCTGGATACCAACGCCGACAAAGTGCGCGAGATCATGCTGGAAGCCTTGCATGCCAACACATCGACACTGGATACGCCCGCGCCGGCCGTCACCCTGGACGACATCACCAGCGCGGCAATGACGTTTACGGGTGTCGCCTATGTGCGCAGCCCGCGCGACGCTTCCGCGGTGAAAAGCGCACTGTTGTTCGACATTCTGTCGCGGCTCGGAAAAGCGCAAATGCCGCTGTCGACGCCGCAAAGCATGATCGTGCGCAACCTCGGCCCGCTGGGCGAGGACAGTCCTGCCGCTCCCAGCGCATAAACTACGGCTTGGAAACATTTGTTACAGCGAAAAACACGTACCATGTAACCCAATACGCTCCTTGAGATCCTTCCGATGGGTTTCCTGCGCATCGTCCCGGCACCACCGCTCGCCTCGGTCATCGAGGCGATCTGGGATTGGGACATGCCGGCCGGCGAGTTCCGTTACGAGCGCATCCTGCCCGGCCCCGCCGCGGGCTTGATCATCAATCTGCTCGAAGACGAAACGCGCGTCTATCGCGATGACGCGAGCCGCAGCTGCGTTCGCGCGTCGGGCAGCGTGATCGGCGGCCCGTATCGGCAAAGCTGGATCATCGATACCGCCGAACAGGTACGCGTGATGGGGGTGAATTTTCGACCCGGCGGCGTGCATGCACTCATTGGCATTAGCGCCGAAGAATTGGGTCGACGCGATATCGACCTCCAAGACATGTTCGGCCTCCACGCCAACCGATTGCGCCAACGCTTGCTTGAAACCACCGATGCCACGCAACGTCTCGTTTTACTGGAGCGATGGCTGCGCACACTGTCCGACGGACCCGCTTGGGACGCGACGATACGACACGCCATTGCCGCATTGGCCTGGGTACCACAAGTGCCGTGCATCGGAAAACTCCAGCGGGAAAGCGGCTACTCGGCGCATCGCTTCGGCTTGTTGTTTCGCCGACACGTAGGCATGACGGCCAAGCAATACGCTCGGCTGATGCGTTTTCGGGCCGTGGTCGATATGGCGCATCCGGCGGCCGGGCCGCTCGACTGGGCACGCATCGCCGCCGACGGCGGTTATTGCGACCAAGCCCACATGAGTCATGAATTTCGCCGTTTCTCCGGGATGACACCCACGGATTTCGCCGCGTCGCGTGGCCCCTATCTCAATCACGTTCCGCTCCGGGCGGAGCAAAAAAATCTACAAGACGCAGGCGCGGTTGCCCATTAGCGTGCAACGACCTTTCCAAGGGACACCATGGTCATGAGCAACAACATCACCCAGGGCAGCACCATTATTCCCGGCATGCGCTATCGCGACGCCCGCGCCGCCATCGAATGGCTGTGCAAGGCGTTCGGATTCGAAAAGCATGCTGTGTACGAGAACGAGCAAGGCCGGGTCATGCACGCGCAGCTGGTTTACGGCAACGGGATGGTGATGCTCGGCGATATGCACCCAGGCACCTTCGATGAGCATATGGTGCAACCGGATCAGATACAGGGTCGCGAAACACAGTGTGCATGCGTGACGGTGGCCGATTGCAAAGCGCACTACGAACGAGCGAAAGCTGCCGGAGCGGAAATCGTTGAGGAGTATGCAGAGAAGGATTACGGCGGCGCCGGTTATGCCTGCCGCGATCCGCAAGGCCACCTGTGGTGGTTCGGCAGCTATGATCCTTGGCAGACGCCATAAAAAAAAACGGGCCGGTCGATCCGGCCCGTTTTTTGAAACATCAGTCAGCGTACGATTACTGACACTTCTCGTTCTTCGCAGCGTGATAGCCAGCCGCTTGTGCATCGGCGGTGCTCATGTATTTGCCTGCTTTGGTGGTGCCGTACCACTTGCTGCCTTGGCAGTGATAGGCCTTGGTCTTGGACCCGGTGTTGACCCATACCTGGCCCGGGCCACCGCCCGCTGCCGGCGTCGCGGCGGGCGTCATCTTCGAAGCGGCCGACGACTTGGCGGCAGGAGCTGCTGCCGCAGCGGGCGCGGCGGCGGCAGCGGGAGCCGCTGCCGTGCTGCCGCCCGATGAGCTGGAGCTGCTGGACGCCTTCTTGTTGATGCCCTTGTGCCCGTGGCAGGCACCTTTCGTGGTGGTGACCGTCTGGGACGTACCATCGTTGCATTGCACCGTCATGCTGCCCGCCGCGGCAGGAGCTTGCTGTGCGTAAACACCCGGGGCAGCCATAAACGCGGCCGCCAGCACTGCCATCAATCCAAACGACTTCATTGCGATTCCCTCCAGCTAGACATGCCCCCAATTTAGGAAGCGCCCCGCTCACTCTCGAAGATGAGCGGGGATTCCTATGTGTCGTTTCAGCTGAAACGACAACCCCAAGCGCCAGTCACCTACAGCGCCTGCGGCGGCAACTATGCCTGAAAAACAGGTTAGCCGACATGTCAGCGGGGCAAATTCCTACGCCTTAGTGAGCTTGGTTCACTTTCGGTTTCAACTTGGAATCGGGTCGGGCCACAGCGTACATCGCCCAGCTGATCGGTTGGATCAACCCAAAGCGATCGTCGCCCACCTGATACAAGTCGAAGTGCGTACGACCGGGAATAAAACGGAATTCGGAATGCGCGCCCAGGCCGTCGAGAACCGCCTTCAGGCGATGTGCCGCACCGTCCAGATAGAACGTATCGGCCGTACCGACAAAGAGATGGATCTTGCCATCCAGATCCGGCTTCAGCGTCGGCCAGTTCGCCTGCAAGCGGTGAGCGATGTCGTAGTGATCGTGCCAATAGGCCACCACCTGCGGATCGACATCGCCGGTATCGCGATCGAACATCGGCTCCGGCCGACCGTCCCTGCCGCGCGGCGAGAACACCCAGTCGAACGATGCCATCTGTCCGCCGTACGGGCCTAACACACGCTCCATCTTGGCGAACTGCTCGAAGGTGGCAATCACCTTGCCTTTGTCGCGCACCAGCGGCCACGGCGTGCCGTCTGCCTTGCGATAAACATTGGCGTGCGGCGCATACAGGTCCGGACCGGTGAAGTCGTGGAATTCGCTAGGATCGGGCGAAGTCGACCACGTGCCGCCGAAAATGCCGGGATAACGCGTCTGCAACCACAGCGTCGCCCAACCGCCAGAGGAATGGCCATTGAGGAAACGGCCGTGAACGTTGGCGTCCATGTGGTACTTCGATTCCAGATACGGTATCAGCTCCGTGGTCAGCGCCTGCCCCCACGGTCCGTTGTTCACCGAATCGGCGAATTCATGCGTGCCCGTTGCGCTGGATTCGTCCAGGAACACCCAGATCATCGGCGGCATCTGTCCATCGGCCATGCCCGCCTGCACATAGGCCATCGGGCGCACCAGCCGGTCGTAATTGCCGCCGAATCCGTGCGTGAAATACACCGTGGGATAACGCGTGCCGGACGACGGATCGTAACCCGGCGGCAGCACCACATGAGCGAGCATGTGGATGGGGCGCCCCCAGAATTGCGTCAATGAAGGGCTGACGAAATCGATCGGCTGCGACTGCTTGCGCAGCGTTTCGGCGGCGTCGCGCAATGCCTTGGGTGTCGAATCGGGCAACGTCCACGGATCGTGCGCAGGCACGGTCGTGTCTAGCGTGAGCGTCGGGATATCCGCATCGGGCAAATGCACGGACACCACCTTGCTCAGGATGTCGCCGGTATCGCGTCCCACATAGTTGTAGTTGCGCTGCACGTCCAGCACCGCCTGCACGACATAGTCGCCAGGAGGGAGTTTGGACCACGCATCGGGAAACGCTTGCATGTCCGCATCGATATCGATGGTTTGACCCGGAACGAGCCGATCGATATCGCGTGCGGCAATCGCCGTTTGCGTGGGAAAGAAAGGATTGGTGTCGACTTCGGTCACCGTACCGTTTTTCGCGGCGGCCTTGGCGGCCTTGACCTCTTCGGCGAACAACAACAATCGGCCCGACACGGGTTGCACTTCGTCGCCGCCCAATTGGACATGAAAGAAGCGGTGCGTCGCAACGGTTTGCGCTTGTTCGCGCGCATAGGTGTAAACCCCTGCGAACAAACTCAAGCTGAGTACCGCACCCAGAACAAGCTGACGTGAACGCATCGATGTCTCCCCAATGAATGACGGTTGAGGCACATAGCCCCAACGCGCGTTGTTAATCCGCTTTCGCGTCGGCAGCCTTTAGCGGCGTCAACCGCAGATCCTGGAAATCGAAACTGAAATCGGTCAACGGTGAAATCGGCTGCATGCGCATTTCGCGGATATTGCCGTCCACGTCCAGCGCAAAGTTCACGAATGCGTCCGCGTTCAAGGCGCGGTTGTCCCAGCGCACGATAAACGTATCGTGTTGCCATGGTGTCATCGTGCCGATCAATTGCTTGGTTTTGCTGAAGCGCAGGCGCAGCTTGCCGCCCTCGTCGCTGATCACGATATCCCCGTACCACGGATCGCGATACGTGCCGGCATAGTTGAGCAGCGGCAACGACGGCTTGCTGTTGATGTTGCGCTCGGCTTCGTGCTTCTTCCAGCTCTCGTCGGCGTTGTCTTGCGAGTGCTTGACGAGCTTGTCGTACACCGCCACCCAATCGGTCTTTGCGTTGCCATTGATATACGCGTCCAGCACGCGATAGGTAATCGCGTTGAACGCCGCGCCCGATTCCTGGTTGGTGAGCACCACCACGCCCAGCTTCAAACCCGGTACCAGTGTCACGCGCGACACCATGCCCGGCCAGCCGCCGGTGTGCCACGCCAATTTTTCTCCGCGGTAGTCGCTGAGGAACCAGCCTTCGCCGTAACCGGAGAAATTCGGCATCACCGATTGCAATTCCGGAATCGGCGGCTTGCTCACCGGAATCGGCGTGAGCATCGTCCACATCTGATTCTGGCTATCTTGCGAGAACAGGCGACGCGGCTTGCCATCGGCATCCGCGGTCGGCAATTCGCCGCCGGCCAATTGCACGTTCATCCATTTCGCCAGATCGTGCACGCTGGCATAGATGCCGCCCGCGCCGGGATCGTTGAGCCACGCCATCGGCGGCACGGGCTTCAAGTTCTTGAAGTCGAACAGCGCATGGCCCATCGCATAGTCCATGCCGGGCTTGAGGTACGTCATGTCGACCAGCGATTCGTTCATGCCGACCGGCTTGAAGATGTGATCGCGAAGGTAATCGGCGTAACTCTGGCCCGACACCTTTTCGATGATCAAGGTCGCCACGGCAAACAGAATGTTGTCGTAGGCGTAATGACTGCGGAAGCCGTTCGCAAGCGGCACCTTGCCCAAACGCTCCACCACGTCTTTGGTGGTGTAGCTGGTCGGCGGCCAATACAAGAGATCGCCCGCGCCCAAGCTGAGGCCGCTGCGATGCGCGAGCAAATCGCGTACGCGCATCTCGTGCGTCACGTACGGATCGGACATCTGGAACCACGGCAGGTAGTCGGTGACGCGCCCGTCCATGTCCAGCTTGCCTTGCTCCGCCAGCATTTGCAGGGCAGCGGCCGTAAACGCCTTGGTGTTGGACGCGATGGCAAACAAAGTATGCGCGTCGACTTTGTCCGGCTTGCCGGTTTCGCGCAGTCCATAGCCCTGCTCCAGCACCACCTTGCCGTCCTTCACGATGGCGACGGCGATGCCGGGCACATTGAAGGTTTTCCGCGCGCTGTCCACGTAGGCGCCGAAATCTCCTAGCGCCGGCGGCAAGGCGGGTTGTGCGGTTTGCTGCGCTGCATCTTCCGGCGATGTGGGAGCGGCGAAAACGGGCGACGCCTGAAAAGCCGACGCAAAAGCCAGCGCGGCGCAACACCCAGTCAGGCGCAAGGACAAGGTCGGAAGAGGCATATCGGCTCCGCAAGAAAACAAAGCCGCAGTCTAGCGTGACAGTGCCGTTTCGGCTGCTCGCCAGAAGTCACCCATGCCAGGTCGAGCAGAGCGAGGCAGGCGCCTGCTGCCTCGCGTTTGCTAGCGGCTACGCGCCTTTTTTAGCCGCTTGCGCGGTATGCGCATCCAGCCAGGGCGCCAACGATACGTACCAGATATTGTCGTTGCCGTTGTCCCAGCTCTCCATCCGCGCGAGCGTCGCCTTGGCCTGCTCGGGCGTCAGCGGATACGTCACATCGGTTCGCCGGTCGCTGGTGTAGTACAGCGTACGGTGATCGGGGCCGATGTGCGCGCCCCATTGGCTCCACTTACCCGACGTACCGTTGATGGCTTCGCCCAAGTCGATCGGCTTGCCCCAACGATCGCCCTCGCGAAAGGCAATGTAAAAGTCGCCCATGCCGCCCGCTTTGGGATCGGCCGAGTTGAACACCATAAAGGATTGGTCCGGCGCAATGGCCGGATCGTGCGTCGTGGCCGATGGATCGCCTACCGCGACCAGTACCGCCGGTTGATACGCACCACGCGCGAACGACGAGCTGTAAATGTGGAACACGCCGCTTGCATCGGGATGGATGAAATACAAACTCCCATCCGCCGCGATGCTCGGTGCGTACGTGCGGTCGCTCGCGTTGACGGCATCGGGCAAATGCACCGGTTCGCCCCATCCGTTGCCTTGGCGATCCACGCGCCACAAGTGGCCTCCGCGCGCGGGATAAAACTTGCCGTGCACCGTAACACCCAGTGCGTCGGCGCCGGGTTTTACGGGGCGATTGGAAACGAACACGAGATACGAACCGTCGGGCGATATCGTCGGATCGTGGTCGAGCCATTGTCCGGAGAACGGTGCGATCTCCGGCTTCGACCACGCGCCATGAACGCGATGCGATACGAGGATCATCGTACCGACATCGAAATACACCGTATTTCCGTCCGGCGTGAACGCAGGGCAGGCTTCGCCGGCGGGGCCGGAAATCGCGCCCGGTGCAAAAATCCGGGGCGTGTCGGTTGGCACATCTGCTGCGAACAACGAACCGGTCGCGGCGCACAGGCCGACCGCTGCCATCCACCATAAAGGCTTGCGGATCATGTCGTTTTTTCCTGCAGGAATGGGGTGTGCGCTGTATATCTCCCGTTCTGGACCGCCGCATGTCCTTAAAGTCATTGCCTGCATGCCGCATGGAAACACCGCCTACGACGCACACAACCCCGCAACGCACTACACTGCTCGCATCGCCAACAAGGAGTCCGCGGTGTCCCTGTCTCGTTTCGTTCCTTTGGTATTGATCGCAGCATTGATCGGCGCGATCGTTTTTTGGAACCGGCACGCACCGCCGCCGCCCGCTATGGTGTCGCGCGCAAACGTGACGCTGCCCGTCACGGGGAACGACAACTGCCCGGCCGCGCAAACCAACTTGCCGGCTTTCATGCCCGCCGAAGCTTGCGTGACCTTGACCGCGATTCTGCAAGGCGGCCCCTTCCCCTACAGTCAGGACGGTGTCGTATTCGGCAATTACGAAAAGTTGTTGCCGGAGGAACCGCGCGGCTATTACCACGAATACACCGTACCGACGCCTGGCGCGCAAAACCGCGGCACGCGACGCATCATTACCGGCGGCACGCCGCCGACGGTTTTCTACTACACCGGCGATCATTACCGCAGCTTCCAGCCGTTTCAGGTGAATCGATGAGCGCGGAAGGCGCACTCGATCTGACCCACGCTAACGACGGCGGCGTGTATTTCGTCGATGCGGCCGATTTCGATGCCTTGGCCGCCGCCGCCGAAGAAGGTCATTTGTACGTATGTCGCGCCGACCTTGCCGAATGCCGCGACAAAGGCGAACTGCTGCGCCGACTTGCCGCAGCGCTCAAGTTGCCTGCGGGTTTTGGTCAGAATTGGGATGCCCTGGTCGATACGCTGCGCGATCTAGGATGGCTGCAAGGCGCAGGCCATGTATTGCTGCTCGATCACGCCAACGATCTGCGTCAAGCCGCAACCAAAGATTTCGACACGCTGCTTGGCATTCTTCACGAATCGGCCAACTTCGCCATCGGCCAGAACCGTCCGTTCTTCGCCTTCCTCAGCTTGCCCAAACATCCCATGACTCTGCCCTCGCACCGCCCCGCATGACGCATCACATCGATTTCGAACTCGACCGCGACTACGTCGAACTCAACCAGCTGCTCAAATTGACGGGGCTGTGCGACAGCGGCGGCCAGGGAAAAATGATCGTCGCCAGCGGCGCGGTTTACGTGGACGGCGAACAGGAGCTGCGCAAAACCTGCAAGATCCACGCAGGGCAAACCGTCCAGATCGACGATGTGGAAATTCGCGTCGTAGTCGCCGGTTAAATGAACGGTTCGAGGCATCGCCTATGACCGCGTAACCGTACGAGCATCGTCAGCGAATACCAGACAGATTCTTACGGAGATACGCCATGCAAGCCCGTCGTTTCGCCTCGCTGTCTGCCCTCATCGGGTTAACCGCTTGCACCGCTGCGGCAAGCAATGCGCCCGTACCCGACCCCGCTTATGACGCACCCAAGACGACCGCGCACGGCACGGAAACGGCCGTGCTGGCGGGCGGCTGCTTCTGGGGCATGCAATCGGTGTTCGAGCATGTGCGTGGCGTACGACAAGTATGGGCGGGATACAGCGGTGGCGACGCCAGCACCGCGCACTACAACCAGGTAAGCGACGGCGACACCGGGCACGCCGAATCGGTCAAAGTGCAGTTTGATCCGGCGGTGATCAGCTATGGGCAATTGCTCAAGGTCTATTTCGCCGTCGCCCACGATCCCACCACGCTCAACCGACAAGGCCCCGATGCGGGCACGCAGTACCGTTCGGAAATCTTCTACGCGGGTCCCGAACAGAAGAAGATCGCCGAGTCATATATTGCGCAACTCAACGCCAGCAAAGTGTTCGACAACAGCATCGTCACCTTGGTGCAGCCGCTGAAAGGCTTCTACCCCGCCGAGAGCTATCACCAGGACTACGCACGCAACCATCCCGACGATCCGTACATCGTGATTAACGATGCACCGAAAGTGACGCATTTGAAGCAGATGTTTCCGGCGTTGTATCAGCCGGAGCAAATGGTGGTGGATGTGAAGCTTTGAGGTTCGCGTCGTTCCCATTTCGCGGCAATGACATGAGGCGAGATTAAGAAAACCCCTTTACTTCGGCGGAACAAGCCGCAAACGAGACGGCTCGTGCCGTGGATTGGGCGATAGCATGCGCTCGATCTCCACCGGCGGCAGGCCGCGCGAGTAGAAGTATCCCTGTCCTTCCGAACAACCTGCGCGCAGCAGAAATTCGTGCTGCGCGGCGGTTTCGATGCCTTCGGCGATCGTGCACATGCCCAAGCTCTTGGCGATCGCCAGCATGGCTTCCACGATCGCCACGTCATTGGCGCTGTCCGGCAGGTCGGTGACGAACGAGCGATCGATCTTGAGATAGTCGATGCCCGAAAGTTTCAAATACGCCAGCGAGGAATAGCCCGTACCGAAATCGTCGATGGCGATGCCGATGCCCAACGCATGCAATGCGTGCATGGTTTGCTCTGTAGCTTCGCCCAGACGCAAGATCGCGCTTTCGGTAATCTCGAACAGCAATCGCTTGGGCGAAATCTGCGTGGCCTGCAAGGCCTGCTTCACGCTTTCGATAAACCCCGGGTGTCCGAACGTGCCCGCAGACGCATTGATGGCCACGCGCACGGGCGGCAATTTCATCTGGTCCCACTGGCGAATTTGCGCGCACACCGCGCGCATGGTCCAGGCATCGATCCGCCGGATCAGGCCCAGGCTTTCGGCCAGCGGAATGAATTCGTCCGGCATCAATTCGCCGCGCTCGGGATGTCGCCAGCGCAGCAACGCCTCCACGGCGACGATCCGACCGGAACGCAACTCCACGCTAGGCTGGAACACGAGATGGAATTCGTCGCGGATCAACGCCTGGCGCAAATCGGCGCCGAGCATCAAGCGCATGCGCGCGTCGGCGTGCATGAGCGGCGTATAGAAACGGTAAGCGTTGCGCTCTTGCGTCTTGGCGGCGTACATCGCCGCGTCCGCATTGGCGATCAGCGTCACCGGATCGCTGCCGTCCAGGGGGTAACCGGCAATGCCGATACTGGCACTCATCACGATTTCGTAGTCGCCGATAAGCATGGGCTCGGACAGACTCAACAACAGGCGGCTGGCGAACTGTGCCGCTTGCTCGCGCGTGCGCAAGCCGCCAAGCAGCACCGTGAATTCGTCGCCGCCGATGCGGCTGGCGACATCGTTTTCACCCAGTTCGCGGCGAATGCGCTGCGCCACTTTCACCAGCAGGCGATCGCCGATGGCATGACTGTAGCTGTCGTTGACGGCCTTGAACGCATCCAGATCGACGAACAGCACCGCGGCGGCACCATTCATGCGCGCGGCCGCTTCGATGGCGTGTGCGCAATGACGCTGGAACTCGCTGCGGTTGGCCAAACCCGTCAAGGGATCGTGCGCCACCATGTATTCCAGCCGTTGGCGATCCGCCTTGCTGCGCGTGATATCGGTAATCACCGCCACGTAGTGCTGCACCACGCCTTCGGCATTGCGAATGGCGCTGATGCTGAGCAATTCCGGATACGACGAGCCATCCGAGCGCCAGCTCTGCACTTCGCCGACCCAGTTGCCGCCCTCGGCGACCATGTCCCAGACCGACGCCGGCAACGCTGATCCATCGGCCATGCGGCGCAATTCGTCGAAGCGGTGATGCTGCAAATACGGCAGCGTGTAGCCGGTAATGCGTGTATGCGCGGCATTGACGGTGGTAACGCGCCGCTCCGCATCGGCGATGATCACGCCTTCGGCCACGCTCGCGAGCGCTTCGGCGGCAATGCGGCGTTCCTGCTCCATCGTCACGCGATCGGAGATATCGCGCA
>DATJMR010000125.1:0-11028 GCA_035508595.1 Dyella sp. | reverse complement strand
CCGAGCTGAAACCCGGCGCCGGACCGCCGTTGATTTCCGCGGTGATGTAGCCGTTGTAGTGCTGCACGCGTTCAAGGCCGGCGGTGCGACGCACGGTGACGAACGAGCCCAGTGGCACCATGTCGCCTTTCGCATTGCGCGTCTTGAGCTGAAGAATGTCTTCCGGCTCGTGACGGAACCCGGGCTCGGCCGACACGTTGACCTGATACACGCGGCCGAAGCGGTTGAAGTCGTTGACATAGAGCGAGCCCAGATAGGCTTGCAACGTTTCATCGGCGTCGTTCAAATCGATGCCTTCCGCCTTCGCCTTCTCCCGATTCACGTCCGCATCGATCTGCGGCACGCTGACCTGATAGCTGGAGAACAGACCCGCCAACGCCGGCGTCTTCTGACTTTGCGCAATCAGGTTCTGCGTTTGCTTGTACAGCTCATCGAAACCAAGCTGACCGCGATCTTCGATCTGGATACGGAAGCCGCCGATCGTGCCAAGACCTTGCACAGGCGGCGGCGGGAACGTTGCTATGTACGCATCCTGGATCGTTGCGAACTTCTGATTCAGCGCGGCGGCGATAGCACCGGCGGAAAGCGAGGGATCGCGACGTTCTTCGAACGGCTTCAGCGTCTCGAACACGATGCCCGCGTTCGTCGCATTAGTGAAACCGTTGATCGACAGACCCGGGAACGCCACGGCGCTTTGTACGCCCGGTTGCTTTAGCGCGATCTCCGACATGCGGCGAATCACGTCTTCGGTGCGATCCAACGAGGCTGCATCGGGCAACTGGGCGAACGACACCAGGTATTGCTTATCCTGTTGCGGCACGAACCCCATCGGCACGTGCGAGAAGCCCAGCCACGTCAGACCGATCAAGCCTGCATACACCACCAGCGCGACCGGACCCTTGCCCACGAGCCTACGCACGCCGCCCACGTAGTTGTCCGCGCTGCGATGGAAGAAGCGGTTGAACGGACGGAAGAACCAGCCGAGCGCCTTGTCCATCAGAATAGATAGCCGATCCTTCGGCGCATCGTGACCGCGCAGCAACACCGCTGCGAGCGCGGGGCTCAAACTCAGCGAGTTGAAGGCAGAGATCACCGTGGAAATGGCGATCGTCAGCGCGAACTGGCGATAGAACTGGCCCGTGAGACCGCTGATGAAAGCGGTCGGCACGAACACTGCGCATAGCACCAACGCGGTCGCGATGATCGGGCCGGTCACTTCGTTCATCGCGCGGCGTGTAGCCTCGCGCGGCGTGTAGCCAAGCTCGATATTGCGCTCGACGTTCTCCACCACCACGATCGCGTCGTCCACCACGATGCCGATGGCCAACACCAGGCCGAACAACGACAACGCATTAAGCGAGAAGCCGACCAGATACATCACCGCGAACGTGCCGATCAACGACACCGGCACCGCCACCAGCGGAATCACCGACGCGCGCCAGGTCTGCAGGAACAGAATCACCACCAGCACGACCAAGAAGATCGCTTCGATCAGCGTATGCGCCACCGCTTCGATCGACCCGCGCACGAACACGGTCGGGTCATACACGATGTGGTATTCGATGCCTTGCGGGAAATCCTTCTTCAGATCTTCCATCGTGGCGCGCACTTCGTCGGAAATCTGGATCGCGTTGGATCCAGGACGCGCGAAGATCGGAATGGCCACCGCCGGCTGGTTGTCCAGCAGGCTGCGCAGCGCGTATTGATTGGAACCGAGTTCGACACGCGCCACGTCGCGCAAATGCACCACGCCACCGTTCGGATCGGTGCGCACGATGATGTTGCCGAATTCCTCGGCGGTACTCAGGCGGCCTTGCGTGTGGATGTTGAGCTGGAAGTCGGTATTGCCGGGCACGGGTGGGGCATTCAACGCACCGGCCGCGACGGCAACGTTTTGTTCCTGAATCGCATGCACGACATCGCTGGTCGTCATGCTGCGCTGGGCCAGTTTGTTGGGATCCAGCCATACGCGCATGCTGTATTCGCCGGCGCCGAAAATCTGCACATCGCCCACGCCGTCGAGACGGGCGAGGATGTCCTTCACGTGCAAACGCGCGTAGTTCGACAGATAGAGCATGTCGTAGCGCTTGTCCGGCGAGGTAAGGTGCACCACCATCGTCAGATCGGGCGAGCTCTTCTGCGTGGTGACGCCCAGGCGCTGCACTTCTTCGGGCAATCGCGGTAGCGCCTGCGACACGCGGTTTTGCACTTCCACCTGCGCGTTGTTGAGATCGGTGCCGAGCGCGAAGGTGACGGTCAGTGTCATCTGGCCATCGCTGGTGGCTTGCGAGGAGGAATACAGCATGCCCTCGACGCCGTTGATCTGTTCTTCCAGCGGCGTCGCCACCGTTTCGCCGATTACTTCCGGGCTTGCGCCGGGATAGTTGGCGCGCACCACCACGGTGGGCGGCACGACTTCCGGGTATTCGCTGATCGGCAGCTTGAACACCGCGATGCTGCCCGCGATCACGAAGATCAGCGAGAGCACGGCGGCCATGATGGGCCGATCGACGAAAAACTGTGCAATGTTTTTCATGGGTGTCTTCTCATTTCTTGCCGTTACTCATCCTTAGCTCTCCCCGCAGGGAGAGCTAAGGAGAACGTCAACCCTGCGGACGCTTCGGCGCGTTTTTGGTTTCGGCTTGCGCAGTGCGCGTATCGTTTCCATCGGGATTCGTCGCCGCGGCATCGACCAGCGCTTTGTCTTGCGCATCCAGGCGGTTGTCCATCGCGACCTGTTGCGGATTGACCTGCGCGCCTGGACGCACGTGTTGCAAACCGTTGATCACGATCACGTCGCCCGCGTTCAAGCCGTCGTCGATCACGCGCAGACCGTGGAACAGCGGGCCGGTTTGCACCTTGCGGTACTCCACCTTGTGCTGCCCGTCCACCACGTAGACGAACTGATTGCCCAGATCGGTGCCGACGGCGCGATCGTCGATCAGCACGCGCGGACGCGGCTGACCGCTTTGCAGACGCACGTGTGCGTACAAACCTGGTGTCAGCAGGCCGTTTTCGTCGTCGAACACCGCGCGCAAACGCATGGTGCCGGAGCCGGTGCGTACCTGGTTGTCGACAAAGTCGATGCGGCCGGCGTGCGGATAGCCTTGTTCGTCGGCCAGGCCCATCGTCGCTTCGATGCGCGCGGTGCGGCTGTTCTTGGTTGCATCGCGTTGCAGGCGATCCAGCTTCAGCCAGGTGTGTTCGTCGACATCGAAGTAGACATAGATCGGGTTGGTCGACACCACGCTGGTCAATACATCCGAACTGGAGACCAGGTTGCCGGGCATGATGTGCGCGTTGCTGACGCGTCCATCGATCGGTGCGCGCACCTGCGTCCAATCGAGATTGAGTTTCGCCGTCGCCAGCGCCGCGGTGGATGCCTCGAGCGTTGCCTTGGCACTTTGCTCGGCCGTGCTCATGCTGTCGGCGTCTTCCTGCGAAATGGCGTGTTGCGCGAGCAGGCGCGCGGCGCGCGAGGCGTTGGCTTGCGCCAACCCGAGTTGCGCCTTGGCCTGGGCGAGGTTCGCGGTCAGGCGATCCACTTCCGCCTGGAACGGACGCGGATCGATGCGGAACAGCACGTCGCCTTTGCGGACCTCGGCGCCTTCCTTGAATTGGATGGCATCGATATAGCCGCCTACGCGCGGACGTACATCCACGTCGTCGACGGCTTGCAGTTGGCCGGTGAAATCGGCGCTGTCGCTGACCGGCCGCATCATGACCGAGGCGACGGTAACGTCAGGCGGGGGCATTTGCCCACCGGCCCCTTGAGCATGGGCGCTGCCGCCGCCATGGTTGCCTAGCAATGCCCAGCTGCCGGCAACCGCTGCTATGACCAAACTGGCCAGGATGGCTTTCTTCAACATCGTTCGCTCCCGTAGAACCCTTCATGCCGCAATGCAGCACGTTCGAGGAAACGAATAATGGGTATACCGTACAGTTTAGAAAATCCGTTCCTTGCGCAAGCCACTCGTGACTCTCAATCACGAATGGGCGCATAATCGTCAACACAATGTGTTTTGGATCGTGCTATGGAAGACTTTTCCGCTATATCCGCGTTCGTCCGGGTGGTCGAGGCGAAGAGTTTTGCGTCCGCCGCCGCCCAGCTGGGCATGACACCCTCCGGCGTCAGCCGTGCCGTGTCCCGGTTGGAAGAACACCTGGGCGTGCGCCTGCTGTTCCGTTCCACGCGCGCCCTGCGTCTGACCGACGATGGCGCCTCGTTCTACACACGTTGCAAGGAGATCCTGGCTGATCTCGCCGAGGCGACCGAGGCATTGGGCTACTCCCACCGTAAACCGACCGGCAAGTTGAGGGTGGGGATGTCGGCATCGGTGGGGCGTGCGGCCATTGTTCCGCAGCTTTCTGAATTCGAGCGCCGCTATCCGGACATCCGTCTGGAGCTGATGATGTGCGACTTCCCGTACGACCTGAACGAGGAAGGGGTGGACTGCGCCATCCGTATGGGTGAGCTGGAGGATTCCAGCCTGATCGCCCGCAAGATCGGGTATTTCCGCAATGTGTTACTGGCGTCGCCGGATTACCTGGAGCGCTACGGTGCGCCCGCCAGTCTCGAAGAACTGAAGAACCACCGCTGCATCAACTACGTCTACCCTAACGGCAGGCCGCGCCAGTGGCAGTTCGACGCGCCGAACGGCCGCATCGAACTGGATGTGAACGCGCACCTGTTGATGAATGACGGCGAGTCTGTCATCCAGGCGGCGGTCGCAGGCCTGGGCATCATCCAGGCACCGCATGTGCTGGCGGCCTGCGCGCTGGATCAGGGCAAACTCGAGCCGATCATGACCGACACCGTATCCATCGGTAAGAACGTGTGGATCGTGTATCCGCAAAAGAAGCATCTATCGGCGCGCGTGCAGGCGTTTATCGAATGGGCGAGCGAGTTGTTCGAACGTCCCTTCGAATCGGTGTGCCCAGCCGCGCCCGTGGTCGAGGCGTTTCGCCCGCCCGTGCCGACTAGAAAAGAAAAGCCGATGCGTACGCAATGAGTTTTTGCTCCCTGCTTGCGCAAAAGGCGGGAGCAATGCTCTGAGTTTAAGCCAGCTTAAGCCCTCGCCCGCCTGTGAAATGCGTCCGGCGATCGCATCTAGCGGGCCCATGGCGGTGAATTCGTCCATCAGGAACAGCACCTAGTGCTTGAGCATCAGGTCGGTGTGCGGGTTCACGTTCAGGTTTTGGCCGATCAGGTGCTGAAGAAGATACTGATCAGCTTGTTGGATTCGCCCAGCTTGACCGATGGAGTGATGCCGTAGACGATCATGCGCCGTCGGCGCAGCGCGCGCACTCCGAACATTGGTATTGGCAGCCAGGATCAGGCTCAGGAACGGTTGCAGCGGCGCATGCATGGTGGACGTGGCGGAGCAGGATCTTGAGCGGCAGGAAACTGAGCTGCTGCGTGGATGCGATATGGGATTCATGACCGCGATCACTAGCGCCCCAATTCATCCAGCCACGTCTTCACCCGCTGCGCCAGATTGACAGGAGCACCTTTGTGGCTGTCCGCACTTGCGCGCCCACGTTCATCCATCAAGCATGTAGCAATAAAGCCACAAGGCATAGGCCAACACGAACGTGCTGCTGGCATTACGTTCGGCCTGCCAGACTTGACCGGATATTGCTTTGAAGTTGTGCGATGGTCGTTATTGACGAGTGAACTCCTTTGGGATTGCGCTATCCAGCGCAAACAGCTTTTTGATATTGCCTGTATGTGAGGCGTGAATTCCTCAATGCAGCATCGGACCGCGCAACGTCGGTCCACCGCGCGCATTGATTTCCCGTTGCTGCATCTCCCATTGCGCCGACCTCTGCGCTTGCTGTTGATCGTACGTCTGCACGTGCTGCATGGTTTGCTGCACGGTGGGCGCCGGTTGATCCAGGTTGATCGAGGCGTACGCGTCGGGTCGCGTAGTCAGGAAATGCACGGCGTCGTCGTGGATGTGGATTTGATGCAATTGTTCCGGGCGGGTGATCCGGCCCATATGGCAAGCGGCAGTGGATTGTTCCAGCCGCTCTTCGGTGGTTCCGGGTGGCAACAGTTCTTTCAAGCGCGCGTACAACGCATGCTGTGGGTGATTGCGATTGCTGTAGCTCAACGGTTCGACGGCATGAGGAGTCGATGTTTCGTGGCGCTGCCCTTCATGTGCGTTATGACGTGCCGGTTCGTTGGGTGTGGCGCGCAAGCTTTCTTGCACGCTTTCCTTCCCGTGCTCTTGCTCGCGTTGTCGATGTATAGCTTCCATCTGGCGTTGCATGTCGTGCAATTGCGCCTGAATGGCGGCCAAGGGGCTTTGATCTGGAAGGGCATCACGATGGGACCCGGACGCAACGGATTCGGGGGATGGCAGGGAGGTTGCCGATGGAGATCCCACGCTGCGCGAGAGATGCGATGCATGTGCGACATCGAGCGGTGGTGTCATCTCACCCGGTGACGACGACTGATTCTGCGTGGTGACGGTGAATGTGCTTCGTGTGTGTACGGGTGTATCGAGCAACGATGTGCCGTGTACCAGAGTGGCCTGCATGGTCGCGCTCTGCTGCAGCGTTGCGATCGTTGCGCGTGCTTCGATCAAGGCACGGGTGGCCGGATCGGCCAGGCCGGTACTGAGCAATCCTTGCATCCGCTGAAACTCACTCACGGCGAAGCGGGTGGCGTCGTCGTACGTTGCCGTGAGTGCCAAGGGCTGGCTGCGATGATCGGTCAAACCCAACGTATTCAAATGCTGTTGAAGCATATGGGTGGCGGCGGCATCAAGGTCAGATGATGGGGCCATCTGAGGGAAGGTGGCCGTAGGTAGTTCGGTGGTCGTCACTGGGATCACGGTGGGTGCCGCGGTCGATACGATCGAAGCCGCGCGGGCGATCTCTTGCAATGCAGCCCGGGTCTTCAGGCCAGCGATGCCGTCTACACTCAAACCGTGTTCGCGCTGGAAAGCTTGGATGGCCTCACGGGTACGTTGGCCATACCGGCCGTCGACTTCAAGTTCTCGGCCATACATGTCTGTATAACCCAAGTTATGTAGCCGAGTTTGTAGCTCAGTGACAGCTGAGTTGTGTTCTCCTTGACGCACAACACCGCCGATTTCTGGTGTCGCCAGCTGAGCTTCCTGTGTCATCGCCAAAGCTATGCTTCGACGCATCGTCGACCCATTGAATATGCCGGTCAGCTTCTGCGCATAATTTTCATCTGTTGCGTAGCCAGCCCTTTGCAACGCGTCAGCTTCTTTTTGCAAATCACCAAGCGTGCTTTTGTCGAACAGGCCTGCTTTACGGTATCGCGGGTTCGCTTCCAGAAATCGGACACGATCCATCAAGGCATCTTCGAATGAGCCATATACACGAAAAGGCTGGTCTAGCCAGATGACTTTTCCATCACTACCACGCTCCCATACGTTGAATGTCTTGCTCTCCCCTTTCCAACTGCTATCAGCTTTTATGTTGAAAATATTGTTGGTGCCAGGCAACATCTTTTGCCCCCAGCCAGTTTCGTGAGCGGCTTGAGCAAGAATCAACTCCCACGACATGCCGGTTTCGTACGATATCTTCTTGGCGGCCGGATAGATATTGACAATGAAATCCTCTTTGGCATCCAAAGCTAAAGCTCCTTTTTCCGTTCTCTATGGGCTACTTTTTCACGCTGATGTGAAAAGGAATAGGATCACCCGTATCAACGAGACGGTATTGGCCTGTTATGAGCATCTCATCATTAACCTGCCGGAAATTTTCTTCGCCTTTTCGCACCCACGCTGAATAGGCCCCTTTGACACCGGGGATAACAACGTCGACGCTTCCTGTGACTGTTCCATCGCTGGAATTCACTTTCACAACCTTTAATAGCGTCTGCGATAGCGCCTGTTGAGATTGCGTATCGGATTGAAGAAGCACATAAAGGACGTCGCCTTTAAGCAAGCAGTGCGTAGCGCGGCTTTCATAAAAACCTTCTGGCATGTCAAGGGCCTTGACCCATTTCACGTTGTCACCGGATGTACTGCTAACGTAAACATAGGGGCGTTGATTCATCCCATCCTCGTCAGTGACAGCACCCGTAGTGCAGCGTAAATTGTCTCCAATTGGGACGGACGCATAAGTTGAAAATTCCTTTGGAACATCCGAACTCAAAGCCGAATGCACGTGAGCGGTGCTTGATTCGTTATGTTTTTTTGGAGCGGATCGCAAAATGGTTTCGCTTTGCGGAGCTTCCACTGATTCCAAAGTACGCGGTGCCATGCCATTTTCCTGCACCGTGCCATCCACTCCGCATGTCGCCGACATTCCCGCCACACCCAATATCGAGGCGGCAGCCACTTGCCTTAATTTCATCTCGTCACTCTCCTCAAGGATCGGTTGTACATCAGGTACAAAGCATCCAAAAAAATCCATACAAGGCGCCGCCGGCTTGCGCTCCTCTTGCACCGGCAACCCACCCGGTGGCAATGGCCCCAGTTCGCGCGCCGTGCGTTCGTTAGCCATTTGCATCATGCGCAACAGATTCAGTTCGTGTAGCGGATCGATCACCTTTGGCTGGTGCACCATGCCCAACAGTGACTGACGCGCGCCTTCGCCGTCCTTCTCTGCCCATTCGGGGCAATTGTTGCTATCAGCATTGGGATAGGCTGGCTTGTCATCCTTCATAAGCGTTCCTGTTCTGTGGCATTACTTCCCTGTCAACTTCCGCACGGCATGTTCTCCGTGCACGACAACCACCCCCGACTCGTTGACCGTCCGCTGCGCCTTTACCTTGGCCGGCGGTAACACTCGCTTGATGAAGAATTTGAGCTTGAAGTACCAGTTCTTGCGGCAGCGGATCGGCCGGCAGCGTTCAACGAAGATCAATTGCTCGTCATTGGGCAACTCCTTGATCTCCTGTGGCAGCATCAGTGCGCGTCGTTCCTCGGTGACACTGTGGGACACGCTGCTTCCGCCCTGGCCGCGCGTGACCGAGCGATGTTTCCGGCGCAGCGTGCGGTAACCCAGCATCTCGCTGTAGTCGTTGGCGTCTTCCTGTTCGCGCGGAGTGAACACGATCTGCACCGCGTGGTTGGTGCTGAAGGTGCGTGCCCGATCCGGGCCGTAGGTGGCACGCAACTGGGCGTGGCTCTGGATGATGGTGAGGAAGCGCACGCCAAAACCGGCCGCCACTGAAATGCGTTCGGCGATCACGTCCACCGGGCCCATCGCGGTGAATTCGTCCATCAGGAACAGTGCCTGGTGCTTGAGTGTCGGATCGGCTTCGGGATGCACTTTCAGGTTCTGGCCGATCAGGGTGCTGAAGAAGATGTTGATCAGCTTGCTGGATTCGCCCAGCTTGTCCGGTGGAATGACGCAGTAGATGGTCATACGCCGCCGGCGCAGCGCTTGCACGTCAAAGTCCTGGCCATTGGTATTGGCGGCCAGAATCGGGCTCAGGAATGGCTGCAGCGGCGCTTGCATGGTGGCGATGACGGAGGAGAAAGTTTCCTCTGCCAGGCTCGCCAGTTTGGCGAGGCCAGTGCGGGTCTGCTCGCTCATGGTGCCATCGTTGCGAGGATCGTCGAGCAGTTGCTGCACCGCGGCCTTGTCGACGGTCGAAAAGTGCAGCAGACGTTCGAAGCTGGGGAACAGCGGCGAGGTGTTGGGATCGAGCTTGAGATTTTGTTTGGACAGCTCGTCCCACCGCTCGAACATGAAAGATGCGAAGGCGACAAATGCGCCACGGCTTTGCGCCACCCAGAACGGATCTTGCGTGCTCTGGTCCGGGTAAAGAATGGCGGCGAGGGTCTGAATATCGCTGACGCGCTGGCGCCAATCGGCCGACACGAGCGCCAACGGGTTGAAGCGATGTGTGCAGGCTTGTTCGTCGAAGGGCGCCCACACGATGATCTCCTGCCCCATCGCCGCACGCTGGCCACTGGTGAGTTTGAGCAGTTCGCCTTTCACATCGAGGCAGACAACGGAGTGTTCGTAGGTAAGCAACACGGGGACGGCCACGCAAGTGGTTTTGCCCGAACGCGTTGGGCTCACCATGATGACGTGATAGGCGCCGTTGACGTACAAATGGCGGCCTTTGTAGTTGCCGACGACGATGCTTTCAGGTTTCTTCACCAGCATGTCGGCCATTTTCAGGTCGCGCATAGCGGCGAAACGCGCCTCGCCATGCAATGTCGTTTCTCTCTGCCGGAGCAACGGCACCAGCAATCCTAACCATGCCAGTAACGGCAGACCGAAGCCGACATAGCCACTGAGCTTGATCTTGGTGGCATACGGTACGAACCGCGGCAGATCGATCACTTCGAAATACAACCACCACGTATTCCATTGCAAAGGAACCGATGCCAAGCCCAGCAGTTTCAGCATGGTCCAGCTTGACAGATATAAACCGGAGACCACCGCCAACAAGGCGGTCGCGATCGCCACGACGCTTTTCCAATTCATTGTCTCTTTTCGCCCAATGTGACGATGCTTTGAGCACACGTCACTCACAGGACCCCCTGAGCCTATGATCGTAAAGCGCGCGCGGCGGTCAGCAATGAGGAATACGGGAGCGTGGATGTAGGGGAATTACGAGTCTCAAGTGCATGTAGGCTGAAATGACAGCCACATTGCTTTGAATGGATGCCCGGATGGGCAAGCCGTCTCTGCGTGACACTAAGAAAAAAGGGAGTCTCGTAAGAGAACTCGCTCTATGCAGCCTCAAATAAGGCAAATGCTCTGAACTTGGCCTCGCCGTTAGATCATTTTCCTGACGAGGCACCGCGTGCGCCAAGGCGACGATAAGCTGGGATTGCTCTTAGCTTCGATGTACGGGTGCTAGCAGGGAAGGGGCAGAGTCCTCATGCCCCGCCGGGAATCAGCAACAACAACGCCGCGCCCAGCGCGATGCGATACAGCGCAAACCATGTGAAGCGGTGCGTGCGGATATAGGCGAGTAGCCATTTCACCGCCGCGAACGCCACGATCAGCGACACCACGAAACCGATGATCAGCGCTGTCCAGTCTTCGTTCGCGGCGCCACCACTCTTTACGACTTTC
>DATJMR010000124.1:0-7013 GCA_035508595.1 Dyella sp. | reverse complement strand
CGTATCCAAGCGCAGGCGTGTTGGCGTTTACCAACGAGATTCTGAAAGACATCGGCAAATAGCAACCCGGGAACAGGGGGAGATCCGTCGCGGGTCGGGAGGCATGCCCGACCCGCGGCGGATAGGAGGGGCGGCCACCGGTACGTCGTGCCGGTGGCTTTTTTGCTTTGCCTCCGTGGGGCCGGTGCTCTTTGCCCCAAGGCAAACCCGTCGGGCAAGCAAGCGTTTGCTACGTCTCAGGAATGTCGTGAAATCCAACGATTTAGAGGTCAAGCTGAACAAGATTTTTCGACCTTGATCAGCCCCTCGCGGGGTTTACCTAACTTAACACTTTGCACCGAAAGAACTTTTTGTGGACATCACGATGACATCTGTGTAAGTTGCGTCAACTTACGACAGTCTGACGGTGATGTTTTTCTTGCGTCGGCCTGTCGCGGTCCACGGTCAGTAGTTAATAAAAAGCAGGGGGCGCCGCCGCTCATGCAACGTACTTTTGTCGTCGGGTGTCCGCGTTCGGGCACCACCCTCGTACAGGCCATGTTGGCGCGGCATCCTCAAGTCTTCACCCTTCCCGAAACGGGTTTCTTCCCTCGTCTTCTCGGTGGCATCGACTACCGCTTCGGCGATGAGGGCGCTAAGTCGCGCCGTCACCATCTGGCACGTCGCCTTGGATTGGCGCGTCGTTACGGTCGTCGCGAATTCGTCCAGCTGCAGCGTTCGTTGGTTGGAGGCGCGGCCACGCGCGCGCCTTGGTTTCTGGACACATGCGTGACGCGTTTCATCGACATGTTGGACGGCTTGGCCGAGCGCGCAGGGCGTACGACGTGGATCGAGAAGACGCCGCACCATCTGCTCTATCTGCCGGAGATCGAGCATCACCTGCCGAATGCGCGTTTTATCCATGTGATCCGCCCCGGGATGGACGTGCTCGCATCCATCATGGATGCGCACTTGCGCTACAACAACAACTCGTTCAACGGCGGCCTGAGGCTGTGGGCGAGTCGTTGGAATCGCGCGGTGGAGATCCATCGTTCGCGCATTGGCACGCGCAACCATCATTTCGTTTTCTTGGAAGATATCGTTCGCAAGCCGGCCGAAGAATGGCAACGGATATGCGCATTTCTGGCATTGCCGGCCGAGGTCGAACTGGATCATGCCTGTCATCAGCACATTGCCGATCTCAAGGCGGAACCATGGAAGCAAGGCGCGCTCAGCGGTTTGCCCCATCAGGCCGATAGCAAGGCGGAGGCTTTGTTTGGCCCGCAGTTGCGCGAATGGCTGCGCGATCAATTGAGCTCCTACGAGGAGCTGTATGCCGCAAGCAGCCTTGCCTACGATCGCGAAGATAGCTTCGGTCTACCCGCTTCTTCGCATTCCATGAGACGAGCGGAAAACGCTGCAGCAGTGGGCGGTGCCGACGAGGCCCTGGGGGAGGGGCGTTTTCGAGTGGCCTGACGCGTTTTCCTGCGTGTGCGATGACACCCGCGCTTCATGCGGCTGCGATGCCGAAAAAAAGCATGCTGTTGAGCGAATGTGAAGAGACGCGGCGCGCTTATCGAACGATTGGCCATCATGCCTGTCACAATGAACACTACTTCGTTGCGAAACAGGCAGTACCGTGAGCCCAAGAGTCCGTAATACCAACACTTCCTATGGTGGGTGGCTCATCGCCATCATCGTTGTGCTTGCTGTGGTGGCGGCCGGCGTGTATCTCGTCGAAAAGGCCCTGCACCCAGCCTCCTCGGCCAACAATCCGGCGGCCGTCGCCACGCCAGCGTCGGCCGCTGCGCTGGCGAGCGCCGCCACCATCATTCAACATCCGATCACGCAAGCTTCTTCCGGTCCTGCGCCGGCGTCGACCGCTGCGCTGCCGTCGTTGTTCGACAGCGACGCCAGCGTGCGCGAAGCCGTGCAGGGTATGGTCGATGGCGGCGATCTTGAATCGTTGCTGGTAACCACCCAGATCATTTCGCGTGTCGTCGCAACCGTGGACGCGCTTCCGCGTCAAGGTATGGGCAACACGAATATTCTTCCGCTGCGTACGCCCAGGGGGGCGATGCAGACGCAACAAGCCAACGGTATGACCTTGATCGCCGCGAGCAATACCGATCGCTACGCGCCTTATATGACGGTGCTTGAAAAAGTCGATCCGCACACGCTGGTGGCCTGGTACAAGCACGCTTACCCGCTGTTTCAAGAAGCGTATCGTCAGCTCGGTTATCCACACGGATACTTCAACGATCGCCTGATTGCTGCTATCGACGACATGCTCGCCGCGCCGGATATACACGATCCGGTCGCGGTAACGCGATCCGGCGCGCACTATGTGTTCGTCGATCCGACATTGCAGTCGCTGTCGAACGGACAGAAGCTGATGGTGCGACTTGGGCCTGCCAATGAAGCGCAATTCAAGGCGAAATTGCGCATGATCCGCGAATTGGTGGTGGGCGCCCAAGTCGCGCATTGAGCATGGTTGCGGGTTGCAGCGGCATGAAAAGGCCCGCCTAGGCGGGCCTTTTCGTTGTTGCGCGAAGCGTGTCTCTCATCCGTGATGGGTATCGTGTCCGCCACCGCCGCCGCCGTGCGGTTGTCCGCCACCGCTGCTCATCGGACGCGGCGCTGGCGCCGCATGGTAGGCGTGATACTGCGGCTGCGGCGGTGCGCGAAATTGTGGCTGCGAATGGAACTGTTGGGCCGGCGCCGGCCGATAAGCGGTCGCCTGCGGGTGATAGGCGTTCACCGGGCGCGCCATGTTGTTCGTGGGGCGCATCGTATTGGCCGCCGTGTGCGGCATATTGGCGCTATGGGCCGTGTTCGCGTGGGGGGCGAAATTGGCCGAACGCAATGCCATGTTGTTATTCGTCTGCGGCGCATGCACCGTGCTTGCATTCATCCGCTGCGCGCTTGCCGCGGCGGGCGCAAACTGGCTGCCGCGCGCCGCCGCACCTGCGCCCGCAAACGCAGCCGCATGGGGCGAGGCGCCCATGATCGGATTGCCATGATTGACCGACGCACGCATGGCAGGATCATGGCTGGCCATCGTCATCTGCCGCTGCTGCGCCGCCACCGGCCCCATGCGCGATTGACGAGCGAACGCCATCTGCTGCGGGGTTGCGCGCGCCATGGTGCCGCCTCGACCGCCGTTGTAACTGACGTGGTTGACGTTATTGATAACGGTCCGGTTGTAGACGTTGGTCACATGGACATTGTCGATGCGATTGACCGAACGGTTGTAGTAGAAACCGCCATGGCCCCAATAACCGCCGTGATAGCCAACGCCCGTGTAGCCGAAGCCGTAATTGATGCCGCCATAGAAGCCGATGTGGTCGCCCCAATAGCCAGGATGAAACAGATACACCGTCCCGTCCCAGCCCCAGTAGCCCGGTGTCCACAAGGCGCCGTAGAACGGCGCAAGAATCCAGACGCCCGGCACCCAGTAGTACTCACCGCCATCCCACGCCCAATAGCCGGGCGTCCAGATATAGCCAGGACCCGGAATAGGCGGTTGTACGTAAACGGGCAGTGCGGGCGGCGGGAAACCCACCGAAACGCCGACACCGATAAATACACCCGCGTCCGCTTTTTGCGGAAGCGCGGCAAATGCAGCGAGTGCACCGAGCACGCCTGCCAGGGCACGCACGAGCAAAGTGTGCTTCGCCGAAACGTGTTGCGTAATGCTGATGGCTTTCATGGCGTTTCCTCCTAGGGTTGCACCCTACAAGAGAAAACGCGGGAAAGGCCGTCACGTTGCCTTCATGATGCGTGACAAGTTCACCATTGTTCAGGAGGCAAGCGGGCGTCTGGCGCTGGGTATGTATGGCAACGCATTGTGCCGTCTGGCTTCGGCGTTTTCCTAATAGCAGATAAACGCCGAGCTTAGTTTTACCTTAGAAAGTACAATGCGTATCGCTTTAACAAACGTGTTGGCCGCCGCGAGGCGCGTGTTTCATTCAAGGACATGGCATGCCGCAGCTTCATACTCTTCGAATGCTTGCCCGCTACCGGGCGTGGGCGGATCGATTGCTTTATCGAACGCTGGCCGACGTGCCCGAGCATGCATTGACGGCGACCCAGCCGATCATTTTTGGCAGCCTGTTGCGTACGCTCAATCATGTGTATTGCATGGATCAGGTGTGGAAAGCTCACCTGCAAGGTATCCCACACGGTTTTACGACGCGCAATCCTGAGGAATGTCCTGCCTTCGATGTGCTTGGTTCCGCGCAAGCTGCTATCGACGAGTGGTATGTCCGATACACCGAAACACTGGACGAGCGAGCCTGCGATGAAACGATTCGCTTCACTTTCATCGGCGGCGGAGAAGGCCAGATGCGTCGCGGCGATATGCTGCTGCACGTCGTCAATCACGGCACGTATCATCGCGGACATATTGCCATGATGATGTATGGCTTATCGACGTCCCCGCCGACAACGGATTTGCCGGTGTTCCTGCGTGAAGCGGGTTGATTTTTTGCTTGCTCAAACGTACTGCATTTTGATCGTCATTCCGCCATCGACGACAAAGCGTTGTCCTGTGACGAAGCTCGATGCGTCGCTAAGTAAATACACAGCCAACGCGCCGATATCTTCGGGTGTGCCTACGCGCCCAGTGGGGTGCTGTGCATGATCTCGACGGCTGAGCTTAGGCCGATGCCGGGCTTGCGGTTTCTGCCAGGCATCGGTCGCAATCCAGCCGGGCAGGATCGCATTGACGCGTATCGAAGGCCCGGCGCTCACGGCCATCGCATGCGTCAATGCGAGCAGTCCGCCTTTGCTTGCAGCAAAGCTTCGGTATCCGGTTCGGACTGCAAGGCACGCGTAGAGGCGATGTTGACGATCGTGCCGCCGTCGGCGGCCATGGCCGGTAGTGCATGTTTGCTGCAAAGAAATGCGCCGGTGAGGTTGGTGCCGATGTAACGGTTCCAAGTTTCCAGCGAGAGTTCGTGCAGCGGGCCTGAATTCGGATCGGCAATGCCCGCGTTGTTCACCAACCCATGAATCTGGCCAAAGCGCCGAAGTGCCGTTTTGACCCAGCGGCGAACGCTTGTTTCGCGCGAGACATCGAGTTGACGAAAGGCGGCACGATCGCCCACTTGCCATTCTTCCAAGCACGCTTGCCCGGCCTCATTGTCCAGATCGCCCACCATGACACAGCCGCCGGCGCCCAATACGGCTTGTGCAATGCCGCGCCCAACGCCTTGTGCACCGCCAGTGATTAACACGACTCGATCCCGTAGTGGCTGATCGTTGTAATCGGCGATGGCAGGTGCGGTGGTCATGGCGATGACTCGATCGTTGACGGAAGAGGCAAGACTAACGCATGAAAGCGCCGCGAATGAGTTAGGCTTATGTGCATGAGCAACGCCGGATCCAGCGCGAAACAGAGCGATTTCTTCGGTGCGCCGCCAACCATGCACGCACAAACGCATCGCGTGTTTTTTGCCCTGCTGCCCCATGATGCAATACGTGACGCTATGCATGACGCCGCGGTGTTTGTGCAACAGCAACATCCCCAATTGCGCGCACGATGGGTGAAGCCGGAGCGCTTTCACGCCACGTTGAATTTTTTGGGCGATTACCCAAGGTTTCCGCAGGATGTCGTGGAGAAGGCCGTCGAAGCGGCCAGTCAATTGCACGTGGAACCGTTTGTCTGGACGCTCGATTACGTCGCCAGCTTTCGCGGTCGCGAGCCGCCTTGCATCTTGCGCAGTACACATGTTCCTGACTTGCTGCTTGTTTTGTGGCGCAGCATGCATGAGGCGCTCAATCAAGCCGGTCTGCAGCGGCGCGCAGAGCGCTCGTTCACGCCTCACGTCACGCTCGCCTATGGCAAGCGTGAGCTTCCGGGTGCAACGTCCTTGACCCCCATCGTATGGCCCGTGGATCGATTCGTGCTGATTCACAACCTCGTGGGGAAGGGCAGCTATCAGCTTTTGGGAAGCTGGCCGCTTCTGAAGTCAAACCCTTGATTGGGTATGGGCCACAAGTCAGGTAGGCGTGCTTGCCACCGGAGCGCACAATCCAACGGCTCCCCACCTGTCAGGAGGTCGTCATGCGTTCGATATCCGTCGTTCTGCTTGCCGCGTTGGCGCTTCCAGGGGCAACCCTGGCGGCACAAACGTCACAACCGAATCACTTGCACGCTTTGCAATACATTCCGCCTTACGTCCGCACTGCCGTCGCCGATCCGGCGCGTGGTCAGGACGCCAGCAACGATGCGCGCCGCAAAATCACCGATATCATGGTTTTCAGCCAGGTGAAGCCCGGGCAGAAAGTGCTTGAGCTGATTCCGGGTTCTGGCTACTTCACGCGCGTGTTCAGCGCGGTGGTCGGTGCGCAGGGCCATGTTTATGCGTTATGGCCGGACGAATACGTGAAAGAAGACGCCGACGAAGTGGCTGGGTTCCAGAAGCTGCTGTCCGATTCGCACTACGCAAATGTATCCATGCTCAAGCAGCCGGCCGCGCAGCTGAGCGCGCCGCAGCCGGTGGATCTCGTCTTCACCTCGCAGAATTATCATGATTATCCAGATGCCTTTATGGGCAAGGTCGACCCCGTCGCATTCGACAAACAGGTTTATGCGGCGCTGAAGCCGGGTGGATTGTTCATCGTGATCGATCACGTTGCGCCGGCTGGTTCGGGCATGGCCGATACGGATACGTTGCATCGCATCGATCCGGAGATCGTGAAAAAGCAGGTAGAAGCGGCGGGTTTCGTGTTTGCGGGCGAGAGCGGCATATTGCGCAACCCGGACGACCCGCATACCAACAAAGTGTTCGACAAGTCGATACGCGGCCACACCGACCAGTTTATGTTCCGGTTCCGCAAACCCGATTGACGGTTGCGGTCTTCTCCCCTTCGATAATGCTTCGAAGGGGAGAAGACCGTGCGGCGATGTCCGCAATCAGCGGTGCAGTCCGTTCCACATGTCGTCGAGCAACTCGTCGGTGGGATCGTTGGTTTGTTCCCAGTACATGATGCCGCCCAGGTGTTGGGCTTTGATGTAAGCCATCTTG
>DATJMR010000123.1:0-6171 GCA_035508595.1 Dyella sp. | reverse complement strand
AATGCTTTGCTTTGCAGGAAAGCGGTGGAAGCATTACCGAAATCCTGGGGCAAGGGCCTCGGTTGAGCGAAGCCGAAGGCGCGGCACTGCTGCAGGCGTTTCGTCAAAGCATCGAAAACAGCGAGCTGGTGATTCTTTCGGGCAGCCTGCCGCGCGGCTTGCCCGACACGCTGTATGCCGAATTGGTCGACTACGTAAACCGCCAAGGCAAGCGCTGCCTGGTCGATGCGAGTGGCTCGGTGTTGCGACACGCCGTCGGCGTGTCGCCTTTTTTGATCAAGCCCAACCGCGACGAGATCAGCGACCTGGTCGGCTGTCCGGTCATCAACATGCAAGCCGCCGAAGCGGCGGCGATAGCGCTACGCGAGCGCGGCATCGCGATGCCGGTGGTCACGATGGGCGAACTGGGCGCCGTTGCGGCGGACGACACCGGCGTGTGGCACGCGCAGCTCAATCCTGCGCATGTCCGTAACGCGGTGGGATCGGGCGATTGTTTTCTTGCCGGCATGGCCGTGGCTGTCCAGCGGCGCATGACGCTTGAGCAGGCTTTGCGTTTGGGCGTTGCCTGCGGCGTGGCCAATGCGCAATCGGAAGAAACAGGTTTTGCAGAAGGCAGCGTCGTGGAGTCGCTGCTTCGGACCGTGCACGTCCAACGCATACGCCATGCGACGGGTGCGCACGCCGGATCGCCCCAGTGATGGTGGCTTGGAGTTGTAGACAGAAAAACTAAATCCGGATCGCAAGGGGAGCTTTCGATCGGATACCGACACGCGCACACGAGAGAGCGTCTCCACGTGATGCGGCTTCACAACATGGGAGGGTAGTCTCTGATGTATGCAAAAAAATCCAAGTGCAGTGCGATAGCACATGGCACGACGTGCGCAAACGCTTCTTCGGCACAACGCAAGCCATCATCGCAACAAAAGCGTCTTGCGGCCGTGATGGCCACACTGTTGATATCGGCGGGCGCCTATGGCCAGTCGACTACCAGCAGCATCTATGGTCAGGTGTCGGCGGCGAGCGGTGCGACCATTCAAATCCGCAGTAACACGGGCGTGTCGCGTACCGTCGGCGTAGACAGCGCGGGCCGTTACAACGCCACGCAGTTGCCCATTGGCACGTACTCGGTGACGTTGCTGCAAAACGGCACGCCGGTGCAGACGCGCGACAACGTAACGCTGCAGGTCGGCATCGGCGCGAACGTTTCCTTTGCCAGCGCCGTATCGGCCAAGCAGTTGGCGGGCGTGCAGGTGTCCGCCAACGCGTCCCCGCCGATCGACGTCAGCACCGTGGACTCGCGCACCGTGGTCACCTCGCAACAATTGGCGGCACTGCCGCTGCCGCGTTCGGCCGAAGCCGCCGCGCTGCTCGCGCCGGGCACGGTGAGCAATGCTGCCGGCGCCAAGAGCACGACCGGCAATCCGCTGATCAGCTTCGGCGGCGCCGCAGCGCCCGAGAACGCGTATTACATCAACGGATTCAACACGACCGATCCCAATAGCGGCGCGGGCGGTATCACGTTGCCATACGGCTCGATCGATCAGGAAGAGGTCTACACTGGCGGCTACAGCGCGCAGTACGGCCGCTCCGACGGCGGTGTGTTGAACATGGTCGGCAAGAGCGGCACCAACGAATGGCACTTCGGCGCCCAGTACGAATACTCGCCCTCGGGCCTGCGCGACAACCAGGTCAACACGTATTACGCCAACGGTCTGCCACCCACGCCGGTAGCGGGCGGTCTGTTCCAGCCCAACAGCAAGGACACGCAGTGGGAATCGGTGTACGACCTGTATGTCGGCGGTCCGATCATCAAGGACAAGCTGTTCTTCTTTGCGTCGGCCGAAACGAGCACAGAAGGTACGTATTCCGTGAACCCGGTTGCCTCGGGCACCTCGGGGAATCAGGGTCCTCCGGGAACCTCCGATCACACCACGACGCACTTGCCCAAGTACTACGTCAAGATCAACTGGAACATCAACGACAAGAATTTGCTGGAGCTCACCACTGCATCGAGCAAGCAAGAGCAAAGCGGTTCGATCTACAACTACAACTACGCAAGCCTGAGTGACGGCTCGTTCCGCGGTTACCAGGAGAATACGAAGACGGGCGGCGAATTCTGGTCGGGTAAGTTCACCAGTTACATCACCGACGATCTCACGTTCACCGCCATGTACGGCAAAATGAAGACGTTCGCCTACGCGGTCCCGCAAGACTACGACGCGGAAGATCCTTACATCAGTGGCGCCACCAACCAGAACCCCGCCTACAACGGTGGTGTGCCGAACAATGGCGCGCAAACCATCAGCCAGCTGAGCAATCCGAACTACCGCACCAGCAACTTGCGCTTGAGCCTCACTTACACGTTGGGTAGCCACACCATCACCGGCGGTATCGACAATGTGATCTATGGCGCTTTCAACGCGGGCTCCGCTTCGTCGGGCCCGGGTTATTCGTGGGGGTATGACCAAACCAACACGCCGACGGTACCGATATCGCCCAGTCTCGGCGTACCCGCCATCGCCGGCTTTCCCAATGGCGCGAGTGGTTACTACGTGGAGCAGGACGTCTTCAACAACTTGTACCGACTGAAGGCGTACGAGAATGCGCAGTACCTTGAAGACAATTGGCAAGTCAGCGATCGCTGGCTGGTGTCCATTGGTATTCGCAACGATACCTACGTCAACAAGATCAATGCGGAAGAAGAGCCCTATATCCGCCAGACCAAGCCAACGTGGCAACCACGTGTCGGTTTCAGCTGGGACGTGAATGGCGACGGCACGTTCAAGGTGTATGGCAATGCGGGGCGCTACAACCTCGGCACGCCGTTGGCGTCCGGTAACGCCGCCAACGGCTATACCAGCACCCAGCAATACTTCACCTACAGCGGCATTGCACCCAACGGGGCGCCGACCGGTTTGACTCAGGTCTCGGTGCCGGTATCGGCCGACGGTGCCTACGGCCAATTGCCGGACCCCCGCACGGTTACCGCGGTCAGTCTGAAATCGCAGGAGCAAGACGAGTACATCCTTGGTTTCACCAAAGCCGCCGGCGACAAGTGGGTTTACGGCTCCAAGTTCACGCGCCGCCTGTTGCGCCATGACATCGACGATTACTGCGACACCGCCACGGTGGCGGCTGTAGCCGCCCAGCAGGGTATCGTCGACGCCAATCAGGCCACCTGCTATTACATCAACCCGGGCGAGGCGAACACCTTTGCCGTGCAGGATCCCACCGGCGCATTCCACAACGTAACGCTGACCAACGCCCAGATGGCTTTCCCGCATATGGTGCGCAGCTACTACTCGCTGGAATCGTTCCTTGAACATCCGTTCGACGGCAAGTGGTACGGCAAGGTCGATTACTTGTTCTCGCGCAGCTACGGCAACACCGAAGGTCAGAGCGAAACGGACATCATGTCCAGCGGCGGTACCCAGAATACCGACTGGGATTTCCCGCAGCTGATGTACTTCGCCAACGGCCCGCAGGGCAACGACCACACCCACCAACTCAAGGCGTTCGGTTACTACCAGTTGACGCCGGAATGGCAGGTATCGGCCAATCTTCTGCTGGTCTCCGGCGGTCCGAAGTACTGCCTCGGTTTGTATGGCCCGGATCAGGGCGATCCGGTGGGTTATGGCTCGCTGTATGCCTGGTGCAATGGCCAGCCCAACCCGCCGGGTACCAATGGTCGCTTGCCGTGGATGAAGGAGCTTGATCTTGGTGTGCGTTACCGCCCGGCTTTCGCTGCGCACAAACTGGCTTTCAGCTTGGATGTGTTCAACGTGACCAATAGCCAAGTCGCACTCAATCGCGTTTGGGAATACAACAGCAATGACACCGGTACACCCAACCCGCTGTACGGCACGGCCGAGCTGCTACAGCAACCGCGCTACGTGCGGTTCGGCGTGACGTACGACTATTGATGTAGCACATGGCGCAACGTCTGAACGTCGCAGTAGCCGGTCGTGTTATGCATGATGACACGCCGACTCACTGCGACGTTCGGTTGTTGGATTTACCACGAAGGATTCATTGATATGTCCCACCCCTTGCAGTGGCGCTGTCTTGCGCATCTCGCCAAGCAACGCAACATTCTGGTGCTAGGTATGGCCGCGTCGTTTGCAACCGTGTCGGCCGGCGCATCGTTTGCGGCGTCGACGCCGGCGGCTCGTTCCTTCGGCAATGCGGCGATATCGATAAGCTGGCAACCGAACGAGGGGCGTATTGGAACACTCACGCTGACCGATCATGTCAATAAGCGCGATATCCCGGTTCTTTCGCCTTTTGCGTTGACCTTCCGCAACGGCGATAAGTTGGATGCGTCGCAATGGGTTTTGCTTGCGGTACCGACGGAAACGACGCTGCAAGCGCAACCCAACGCGTCGCGTGCCGCCGAACGCCTCCCCGGGCATGCGATCAAGGCGAGCTTTGGCGATGCGGACGGCCGCATTCGTATCGATTGGGAATGGGTACAGCGCGAGGGCAGCGATTATCTGCGCGAGATCGTTACCGTCACCGCCTTGAAGCAAAACGAAGACATCTCACGTATCGATCTTCTGCAGTTAAAGATGGCCGGCGCTGAAGTCGTTGGCACCGTGAAAGGTTCGCCGGTCGTCGCCGGGAATGACTACGCAGGTTTCGAGCAGCCCTTGTCGGACAGCGAAGTGCGCGGCGACAACGTTCATCTGTGGATGGACGAAGGCTTGCCGCTGCCCAAAGGACAATCGATCACGTATTCCGCCGTGGTGGGCGTGACGCACGGTAATCAGCTGCGGCGCGACTTCGCCACGTACGTGGAGCGGGAGCGGGCGCATCCGTATCGTCCGTTCTTGCATTACAACTCGTGGTACGACATCGGCTATTTCACACCTTATACCGAATCGGAGGCGCTGGATCGCATCCGTGCCTTCGGTCAGGAGCTGACGGTCAAGCGCGGCGTGAAGCTCGATTCGTTTCTGTTCGACGACGGCTGGGACGATCGCAGCGGCAGCTGGCACTTCAGCAAGGATTTTCCGCACGGTTTTGTTCCCTTGCGCGACGCGGCGGCGAAATACGGTGCCGCGCCTGGCGTATGGCTGTCGCCGTGGGGCGGTTACAGCACGCCCAAGCAACAGCGAATTGAAAACGGCAAGGCGGCCGGTTACGAGATCATCGACGGCGGGTTCGCGCTATCGGGGCCGAAGTATTACCAACGCTTCCACGATGCGGTGATGGGGCTGTTGAACGAAGACGGCATCAATCAGTTCAAGTTCGACGGCACCGGCAACGTCAGCAGCGTCTTTCCGGGCAGCCGCTTCACCAGCGATTTTGCCGCGGCGATCCAGCTGATCGAAGACATCCGCAAGGCCAAGCCCGATACGTACATCAACCTCACCACCGGCACGTGGGCCTCCCCGTTCTGGTTGCGCTACGCCGATTCGATCTGGCGCGGCGGCGAAGACGATTGGCATGCGGGCGTCGGCACCGAACGCGAACAATGGATCACTTACCGCGATCAGCAGACCTACGAAAACATCGTCATTCAGGGGCCGCTGTTTCCGATCAACTCGCTGATGCTCCACGGCATCATCTACGCGCAGAAAAACAAGCGGCTGAATACCGATCCGGGGCACGACTTCGCCAACGAAGTGCACTCTTATTTCGGCACGGGTACGCAGTTGCAGGAGATGTACATCACCCCGTCGCTGCTCACGAAGGCGGATTGGGACGTACTGGCGGATGCGGCCAAGTGGTCGCGCGCCAATGCCGATGTGTTGCGCGACACACACTGGATCGGCGGCGATCCAGGCAGACTCGATACTTACGGTTGGGCGGCATGGTCGCCCAGCAAATCGATTATCACCTTGCGCAACCCGGATTCGCATCCGCAAACGGCGGTTATCGATTTGCAGCGGCAATTGGAACTGCCGCAAGGCGCGGCGCGAGCGTTCAGCGTGCGAGATGTCTGGAAGACCGGCACGGATGTGCCCAAGCATTTGAGTGCCGATCGCGTGAGCACGATCACACTGGCGCCGTTCGAAGTTTTGACCCTTGAATTGACGCCTTGAGGTACGCTCCGGCCTCCTGTGCATGCGCAATCGGCTCCCTCTCATGCAAACCAAGGAAGGGAGCGTTGCGGCACTGAGCAAGGTTATCGGGCGAGGGATTCATGCAACGACGCGATTTTCTTCG
>DATJMR010000122.1:0-7418 GCA_035508595.1 Dyella sp. | reverse complement strand
ATCGAACAGTGCGCCCGCACACCAGATACCCGCTATCCAAATCCAGCGGGTGGAACGTGTGTGCGGACGAGGAGCGGCCATGCTCACCACGCTACACCAAAGTCGTCACGGAAATCCGGCGCTGCAGCGAATGGCCGGTTTCGTGCAGCGAGCCGCTTTAACGTACCGCTCAGCTCTCCACCGGCGCCGGCACAAAGAAAATCTCTCGCACCTCGACGATACCAGGGAGTGCCTTGGCGCCCTTGCGCATCCACGCCAGCACCTCGTCCAGATTTTCCGTTTCCAGGATCGTGAGGCCGCCCATGTACTCTTTGGCCTCCAGATACGGCCCGTCGGTGACGACCACCTCACCGTTGGGCTGCGACCGCATTGTCACCGCCTTCGGGCTGAGGCCGCACGCGAACTTCCTGACACCGGCGGCGACCATATCCCGGTTGAGCGCATGGATAGCCTCGATCGTTTCTTCGGTGACGAGCGACGGGTCAAAGTCGTCGGGGATATAGGTAGAGATCAGATATTGCGGCATTTTTCGTCTCCTGATAGTGCGATGAGTCGGGCCAGTAACCCAATCCTTTCCATGGCGACGAACGGCAACGCCGAAATTCGACAGGCCGCTCGGAAAAATGTCGGCTCTTTGGCATCGAGCGAAGCACCTCGGCCAGCTACGGGGCTCCCGTGCCGACCTCGCGCGACATGGTGCGGATCATCGACGTGACGCAACGTCCGAGGCGCTTAACGTGCCATTCTGGTCGCCGAAGTGATGGATCACGTAGTTGGACAGCGCCGCGATTTCCGCATCCGAGTACGCGCTGCCGAACGGGGGCATGAAGATTCGTTGATTGCCAACTTGCAACTGCGAGCCATGAAGAATGATTTGAGTGACATTGGTCGCATGCGGATCGCGTACGCCGCGCGTGCCCGCCAACGTGGCGTAATCCGTTTCACGTCCCTGTCCGCTGTCCAGATGACAGCCTGAACACGCACCCGCGAACAACTGCCCACCAAGATTCGCTTGGGATTGGGCGCTCGGTGGGCTAGTTTGCGAGAGTGCGGCGGCTGACATGGACAAGCCATTGGGCTGTGCCTTGACATCTTTCAAATATGTGACCAGCGCCGCGACGTCGGAGGGTGTCAGATATTGAAGACTGTTCTGCACAACCTCGCTCATTGGTCCGGAAGCCGTGCCACGTCCCGCTGCATGCCCTTTGGACAGGTAATCGGCGAGTTGTTGGTCGCTCCATTGACCAATGCCGTGCTCCTTGTCGGAGGTAATGTTGTAGGCCTTCCAACCTTGCAGTGCTTCGCCAGCGAGAGCCTCGCCCGTTTTCATGGCAAAGGCGAGATTTCTCGGTGTATGACATTCGCCGCAATGACCTAACGCGGTCGCCAGATAAGCGCCGCGATTCCATGCTTCCGATTTTCCCTGCTCGGGCTGGAAACGCTGCTTTTTGAGGAACAATGCATTCCACATGCTGAGCGTCCAGCGCTGATTGAACGGGAACGAAAGCTCATTCTTGCGGGCCGGCGATTGCACCGCCGGGAGACTGAAGAGATACGCCTTGATCGCCAGAATGTCGTCGCGGCTCAATGCCGAGTACGACGTATAGGGAAACGCCGGATACAACGGACGGCCATCCTTGTCGACACCTGCATGCATGGCGCGAACGAAATCGTCATCGCTCCAGTTGCCGATGCCGGTGTTCTTGTCCGGGGTGATATTGGGTGAATAAATAGTGCCAAATGGCAATGTGAACGCCGTACCGCCCGCAAAAGGAACGCCTCCAGGCGCCGTATGACAAGCAACGCAATCCGCCGCGCGAGCGAGATATTCGCCGCGAGCCACGTCTCCCTTATCGGCCAAGTCAGCGGGCGCGCCCGCGCCTTGCGGCTGTGACGCGTGCTCGTCTCCGGTATGGTTAACGGTCAAAAGCGCATAGGCGGCGAAAAGAATCGCCACGATCACGATAACGCCGATAAGCCTGATAAGCAGACGCCCAAGCTTCATGACACCCTCCCTGTATGCGGCGCGATATCAGCAGGTTGGTTATCCTCCGACGAAACCGCCGACAGTACGGCTTTGAGCGCATCCTTGTCCTGCACCAGTTCTGAAGTGTCGATAGGCAGCGTTCTCAGGCGCACGCCCGTCGCGGCAAAAATGGCATTGGTCAGCGCGGGCATCGCCATGACCGTGCCGGTTTCGCCGATGCCGCCGGGCTGCTCCTTGCTTGGAACGATATGCACGTCGATCGGCGGCGTCTGGTTGATGCGCATGACACGGTAGTCATTGAAGTTGCGCTGCTCGACGGCGCCTTGCTTCAACGTGATGCCGCTGTAGAGCGCGGCACTCCAGCCAAACACCAGGCCGCCCTGAATTTGCGCCTCGACCGTGTTCGGATTGACGACCGTGCCGCAATCGACGGCTGCCACCGCGCGCGTAAGGGTAACTTCGCCTTGCGGCGAAACCTCGACATCGACAATCACGCACAGATAACTGCCAAAAGGGGCCGCGAGCGCGATGCCGCGCCCTTGTCGTGCGCGCAAGGCTCCCTGACCCCAGCCTGCTTTCTGAGTCGCCAGATCCAGCACACCGCGCACGCGCGGATCGTTGCCCAGCATGTCGCGGCGATAGCTCACCGGATCTTGGCCGGCCGCATGCGCGAGTTCGTCCACAAAACTCTCGACGACAAAAACATTGTGAGTGGGACCCACACCGCGCCACCAACCGACTTTCATGCCCTCCGGAAAGTCGTGGCGCACCCACTCGGAACGCAGGTTGGGAATGTTGTACGGCAATTCCGCCGCACACTCGACCAAGTCCGGATCGAGTCCGTTCTTGCCCATCGCGGCAGGCGCGAACGAAGCCATCACCGATGCGCCCGTGGTGCGATCGATCCACGCCACCGGCTTGCCTTTTTCATCGACGGTCGCAGAGATGCGGTCGTAATAAGCCGGACGATAGCAATCCTGCGCAATATCCTCTTCGCGCGTCCAGATCACCTTAATGGGATAGTCCACCTGCTTGGCGAATGCGACCGCCTGCCCTACCGATTCTTCAAACAGGCGACGCCCGAATGCGCCGCCGATGTACTGATTGTTGACGGTGATCTTTTCGGGAGGCAGCCCCGTTACTTTCGCGGCAATGTCTGCGCAGCGCGCCATGACCTGCGAACCCACCCAGATCTCGCAGCTGTCGGGCTGAACATGCACCAGCGTGTTGATCGGTTCCATCGGCGCATGTGCGAGCAAGGGCAGCTGATAGGTCGCCGCGATGGTTTTACCTTTGACGTCATCCGGATGACCGGTTTCTTTGGCAACGATAGGCGTACCGTGCTCGGAGGCATTTGCCAGATCCGCGAACATTTGTTCCGTGGTGAAGTTCGCGTTGACGCCACGATCCCATTGGATATCCAGCGCATCCAGCCCCTGCTTCGCCGCCCAGAAGTGCTCGCCGACCACCGCGACCGCATTGTCGATCTTCAGCACCTTCACGACACCCGGAATGCGTAGCGCACGCGCGTCGTCGACGGAAGCTACGCGCCCGCCGAACGAAGGACATGCGCGCACTGTGGCGATCTTCATGCCGGGCACCCGAACGTCCATGCCGAAAAGCAGCAAACCATCCACCTTGCCGGGCGTGTCCACACGGCGCAGCGGCTTGCCGATCAATTGAAAATCCTTCGGATCTTTCAATGGCGCTTTCTGCGGCGGCGTCATCTTGGCGGCGGCATCGGCAAGCTCTGCATAACGCAGCGTGCGGCCCGTCGCAGAATGCGTCACGACACCGCGCGCAACGGTACATTGCGCTGGATCGACCTTCCAACGCTGCGCAGCTGCGCTGACCAACATGTAGCGCGCCGCCGCCCCCGCATCGCGCAACGATGTCCAACAAAATCGCACCGTGGTCGATCCGCCGGTGGCCTGCTCGCCCAACAAGGGATTGGCGTACAGCTTGCGATTCGGCGGCGCGTGTTCGACGGTGATTTGATCCATTCCGAGGTCCATCTCTTCGGCCAGCAACGTGGCCTGCGCGGTGTAAACACCCTGACCCATTTCCACGCTCGGCATGACCAGCTGCACGCTGCCGTCGCTACCCACCCGCACAAAGGCATTGGGCGCAAAGAGCGGATGACTTTCGTCCATGCGGTCGCCGCTTTTCATGCCCCACACGCGACTGGCGCCGCCCAGCCACATAAACGCCACGACCAAGCTGCCGCGCTTGAGCAGTTCCCGGCGCGACGGACTTTGCAGATCGACGTCATCGCGAGCGTGATCAATAGGTGAAGTCATGACGGTCTCTCGATCGATAAACGATGAACGCGGCAACCGTGTGGTCAGGCGATCGTTTGCGGCAAGCTGGCCTGCCCTGTTGCGGCTTGCTTAATCGCGGCACGTATACGCACATAGGTGCCACAGCGGCACAGATTGCTAGCCATGGCGGTATCGATGTCCGCATCAGTCGGCATGGGCTTCTGGGCAAGCAGCGCCGTGGCGGACATGATCTGTCCAGGTTGGCAATAACCGCATTGCGCCACCTCGATGCCCAACCAGGCCTGCTGCACCCGCTTGCCAATCTCCGTGGCGCCAATGCCTTCGATGGTGGTGATTTTCTTACCCACCGCGCCGGCCACGGGAAGCACACAAGAGCGTACGGACGCACCATCCAAATGCACGGTGCATGCGCCGCATTGGGCCATGCCGCAACCAAATTTAGTGCCGGTCAAGCCGATGATGTCGCGCAATACCCACAACAGTGGTGTGTCATCGGGAACATCGACCGAATAGGGATGATCGTTCACGGTCAAAGACAACATGAATACCTCAGCGCTTCAGCGAGGAAGACACGTAGGACCTGGCTCTATCCGGCCCGGTCAAATCCGTAATGATGCTTGTATACCAAACGAGGCGATTAAACAAATAGGTAAATCGCAGACACGATGCGCTTTCCACTTCCATTTTTAACCGGTTTTATACATAACCAGTCAGATAAATACATGTCGACATGTAGAGAAAGGGCGAGACGACATTCAAGTCAATGCGACTGTCGCGGTGAGCCCGCCTCCTTCTCGATTGGCCAGCTTCAGATCTCCGCCGATGGCGCGCGTCAGCTGCGCCGCAATGGCCAATCCCAGACCGGCGCCGCCAGTGTCCCGGTTGCGCGACGCTTCCAAGCGATAGAAAGGCTGCAGCACGCGCTCGATGTCCGCTCCGGGAATTCCCGGTCCGCGGTCGGATACGGCAATGCACAACGTGCCGTTTGCATGCCGCCACGCCGACACTTCCGCACTTCCGCCGTACTTGACCGCGTTATCGATCAAGTTGCCCAACACGCGACGCAAGGCTTGCTGGCGCACCATCGCCGCACCGCTGACGGTTTCGGCAAGCGACACAGCGCGTCCCATATCCTGATAGTCGAACACCAAACTTTCGAGGAAAGCGCCCACGTCCATGCGTACCGGCGTTTCAGAGCCCCCGTGCGCACTGCGCGCGTAGGTCACCCCTTCGCGCACGAGATGCTCCATCGCATGCAGATCGCCGAGAATCTTCTGCTTTCCCTCGCCCTCTTCCAGCGCTTCGGCGCGCAGCCGCATACGCGTGATCGGCGTCTGCAAGTCGTGGGAGATGGACGCCAGAATATGCAGACGCTCCTTAAGATGACGACGGATACGCTCCTGCATCGCATTGAAAGCCACGGCGGCCTGGGCGACTTCGATCGGTCCTTTCTCTTCCATGTGCGGGCCGTCGGCGTTCGGCGTCATGGACTCCACGGCGTTTGCCAGACGCGTCAACGGGCGCGTTGCCAACCGCACGGCAATCCACGTGCATGCGAGCAACAGTAGCAACTGCAATGCCAACACGAACGGCAGCCATTTCGCTACCGGCATGATGTGCGGAATAACGTCCAAGGTTAACGGCGAACCGTCGTGCAACGTGAAATGCACCTGGTAACGATGCACCGGGCTGTTGGGGATGGCATCCGCATGCACCTGAAAATCGGGCCCGACTTCCATGGCGATGCGGTGCACGACTTCGAGCGAACGATCCGAAGAAAGCGTCGCGCCGGGCTCACCCGTACCAAGGATGTAACGGTAATTGTCGCGCTGCAGACGACCGAGCCAGCGCGGACGCTCCGGCGCGGGGAGTCGATCGAGCACTTCGACCGACGTACCCACATCGTGTTCTACCGTGTTGTACATCATTGCCGTGGCGCTTTCGTAACGTTCGTAAAACAAAAGTGCGAGCGACAAACCCTGCGCCAACATCAAGCCCGCCAGGATGATCAGATAAAGCCGCGAAGCCATGCTGCGCGGTAGCCAGCGCGCGCTCATGCGTCGTTTCCGTGCACGGTGATCGGCATGCTGAACACGTAGCCTTCGCTGCGCACGGTCTTGATGTATGACTGCTCTTTGGCATCGTCTTCCAGACGAGTACGCAAACGACTCACCAGCAAGTCGATGGAGCGGTCAAACAATTCAGCATCTCTGCCCTGGGTCAAGTTGAGCAATTGATCGCGCGACAGCACACGCTGCGGATGGTCGAGAAACACGCGCAGCAGGCGGAACTCGGCGCCGCTCAGCGGTACGATGGTGTCGTTCTCGTCAAGCAGATGGCGCGCGGCGGTATCGAGCCGCCAGCGGCCAAACGAAAGCATCTCAGCGGTCTCGGTGATGCGCAGGTTTGGCGGCAACATGCGCGTGCGGCGAATCACCGACTTGATTCGCGCCAGCAGTTCGCGCGGCGAGAAGGGTTTCACGACATAGTCGTCGGCACCCATTTCCAGGCCGATGATGCGATCGGTTTCGTCGTCGCGCGCCGTCAGCAACACGATGGGAACGGCGCGATGCTTGCCGCCGCGCAAGGTGCGACACAACACCAAGCCATCATCGCCCGGCATCATGATGTCGAGCACAATCAGGTCGAACGCCGACGTGTCGAGCTGCGCGAACATGTCGCGGCCGTCCACGGCCGCACTCACGCGCAGGCCGTTCTTGCGCAAGTACTCCACCACGCCGGTGCGGATTTCGCGGTCGTCGTCGACGACGAGAATGTGATCGATGCGGTCCATATTTATCTTTATGGTTGGCCAAGCAATTGGCGAACGCGTTGTTCGGTCTGCTCGTAGTTTCCCTCGCCGACATGGTAGTAAACCAGCCGGCCCTGGCGGTCGATCAGATAGATCGCTGGCCAGTAGTGGTTTCCGTACGCATTCCAGATCCGAGCGTCATTATCCACCGCCACCGGCCAGACGATACCGTACCGGCGCACGGCCGCCCGCAGGCTCGCAAGATCACGTTCTTCGTCGTATTCGGGCGTGTGCACGCCAACGATTACCAGACCGTCTTTGGCGTAGCGGTCGTACAGCGCCCTGGTGTGCGGCAGCACATCGATACAGTTGATGCATTCGCGCGTCCAGAATTCGA
>DATJMR010000121.1:0-25404 GCA_035508595.1 Dyella sp. | reverse complement strand
AATCGCCACCTAAAAAAAATTACACCCTCAATAGTGAGGGTGTAATGGAGAGTCCTGGCAAAGAACAGTTGATCTTCAAAGCATCGGCAGCTTCAACCCCTGTTCTTTCGCGCACTGCACAGCGATGTCATACCCCGCGTCCGCATGTCGCATCACACCGGTACCCGGATCGTTCCACAGCACCCGCGCAATACGCTTATCCGCCGCCTCGGTGCCATCGCACACGATCACCACGCCGCTGTGCTGACTGTAACCCATGCCAACGCCACCGCCATGATGGAAGCTCACCCAGGTTGCACCGCCAGCGGTGTTGAGCAATGCATTGAGCAACGGCCAATCGGACACGGCATCGCTGCCATCCTTCATGGCTTCGGTTTCGCGATTGGGGCTGGCGACGGAACCGGAATCCAGATGATCGCGGCCGATCACGATAGGCGCTTTCAATTCGCCTTTGCGCACCATTTCGTTGAACGCCAGGCCAAGTCTGTGGCGCTGACCTAGGCCGACCCAGCAAATGCGTGCCGGCAGTCCCTGAAAGTCGATGCGCTTCCCGGCCATGTCCAACCAGTTGTGCAGGTGCTGATCGTCGGGGATCAGTTCCTTCACTTTGGCATCGGTTTTCATGATGTCTTCCGGATCGCCGGAAAGCGCGACCCAACGGAACGGCCCCACGCCGCGGCAAAACAACGGGCGCACGAAAGCCGGCACAAAACCGGGGAAATCGAAGGCGTTGACGCAGCCTTCGTCTTTGGCCATCTGGCGAATGTTGTTGCCGTAATCGAACGTAGGCACACCTTGCACGTGGAAAGCGAGCATGGCATCCACATGCTTTTTCATGGACTGCTTGGCGGCTTTGGCGGTGCCGGCAGGATCGCTCTTGCGGCGTTCGAACCACTGTTCCACCGTCCAGCCTTGCGGCAAATAGCCGTTGACCGGATCGTGTGCGCTGGTTTGATCGGTCACCGCATCCGGCTTCACGCCACGGCGCACCAGTTCCGGCAGCACATCGGCGGCATTGCCGAGCAAGGCGATGGATTTGGCTTCGCCGGCCTTGGTGTATGTCTCGATGCGTGCGAGCGCGTCGTCCAGATCGGTGGCCTGCTCGTCGACGTAACGCGTCTTCAGGCGGAAATCGATGCGGCTTTGCTGGCATTCGATATTCAAACTGCACGCACCGGCCAGCGAGGCGGCCAGCGGCTGCGCGCCGCCCATGCCGCCCAGACCCGCGGTGAGAATCCATTTGCCTTTCAAGCTGCCGTTGTAATGCTGGCGCCCCATTTCCACGAAGGTTTCGTAGGTGCCTTGCACGATGCCTTGCGAACCGATGTAGATCCACGAACCGGCCGTCATCTGGCCGTACATCATCAGGCCTTTCTTATCGAGCTCGTTGAAGTGTTCCCAGTTTGCCCACGCCGGTACCAGGTTGGAGTTGGCGATCAGCACGCGCGGCGCGTCGGGATGGGTGGGAAACACGCCCACCGGCTTACCGGATTGCACCAGCAGCGTTTCGTTGTCGTTGAGATCGCGCAGCGCGCGCAGGATGGCGTCGAAGCACTCCCAGTTGCGCGCCGCGCGGCCGATGCCGCCGTAGACCACCAGCTCAGCCGGGTTTTCCGCCACGGCGGGGTCCAGGTTGTTCTGGATCATGCGGTACGGGGCTTCGGTGAGCCAGCTTTTGCAGGTGAGCTCGGTGCCGCGCGGCGCGTGGATGGTGCGGGTGGTGTCGATACGAGTGGGGGCGTTCATCGGAATTCCTACGACTGCCAAGGGGAAAGTCCCCAATTATGGTCGTCCCGTTTCGAGGCCGCCAACTGCAGTGCGGCAAAAAGCAGGGCTTTCGGCGGCAGGCTTCACGACGCATTGACAGCCATGGAACCGGCGTCCAGACTCGCCGACGGAACCCGGGATGGCCTGCTCAACCGACGCAGGAGGCCTTATGCGTGCGATCGGATCGAGGTACCACATCACCGTCGTCGCTGCCATGCTCGTCGCCGCGAGCGGCGCATGGGCAGCCAATAAGCCCATGCCCAGCGATGCGCAACTGATAGCTAGCGCCATGCATGCAGCACCGCCTGGCGTGGCCAAGGGCGCAACCATCGTCGCCATGAATCCGGACGGCACCATGCGCACGTTGCGCCAGGGCACCAACGGTTACACCTGCATGCCGGACAACCCCGCGACACCCGGTCCGGACCCCATGTGCATGGACAAGAATGCACTGGCATGGGCGCAGGCGTGGATGGCTCATCAACCGCCGCCCGCCGGAAAAATCGGCGTGATGTACATGCTCCAAGGCGGTACCGATGCCAGCAATACCGACCCTTACGCAAAACAACCGTTACCCAGCAATCATTGGATCAAGACCGGACCGCATTTCATGATCGTGGGTGCCGATCCCAGTTTTTACGACATGTATCCGAAGAATCCGGACCCGGACACGTCCGCGCCCTATGTGATGTGGGCCGGCACGCCTTATCAGCACTTGATGGCACCGGTGAAATAACCGGCATTGAAGAAACTGCAGCCCAACAGTTTCCACCTTGACGTGTCCGGCGCATGACCTGGCGCGATGTGCAGTGCAAGCACCGACGTGCCCGCACAAAAGTTGTGTGCGCCAACGATGTAACCGTATGACCGCAACGCTCGAAGTAACCGGCAATACGTATTCGCCAGGACCATGAACATGCGCTCTCACCACTGGCGATTGAGAAATCGGAACAACGTTCCCACGACATTCTTTAAGCTAAGGACATGATTCTATGCATGCCCCACTCGCTCTCTCCACCCGCAGCATGGTTCTACGGTTCGCTGTCATCGCCTTCGTGCTTCTCATCATCGTGCTCGCATTCGCTTATGTCGGCGGGTGGCTGACGCCAAATCGGCTTACCGCGCAACGCATGGTGAATCAGTTGCAAGCCAATGCCGGCGTGTTTCCTGGCTATCGCCGCAATCACGCCAAAGGCGTGTGCGTGGCGGGGTATTTCGACAGCAACGGCCAAGCGCAGACGTATTCCGTTGCGCAAGTATTCGCAACCGGTCGAACGCCGGTGGTGGGACGCTTTGCCGTGCCAGTCGGCAACCCATATGCGCCGGACAGCAGCGCCCCGATTCGCAGCATGGCGCTGCGCTTTACGCAGGCGAACGGTCAGCAGTGGCGCACTGGCATGAATAGCATGCCGGTGTTTCCCGTGGCCACGCCCCAATCGTTCTTCGAGTTTTTGCAAGCGCAACAACCCGATCCTTCCACAGGTAAACCGAATCCCGCCAAAATCGGCGCATTTTTCGCGGCGCACCCGGAAGCGGGAGCGTTCCTTGCGTGGGTGAAAACCGCCAGGCCTTCCGCAAGCTACGTGACGGAAAGCTACTGGAGCTTGAATGCGTTCGAGTTTGTCGATGCCCATGGCGAACGACACGCGGTGCGCTGGCGCATGGTGCCCGACGCACACGACGACGCGGTCGGCGGCAGCGATCCGAATTATCTTGATGCCGATCTGGCGCAGCGGCTCGCACAAGGACCGCAACGTTGGCATTTGATCGTTACACTCGCCAATCCGGGCGATCCGACGAACGACGCGACGAAGGCATGGCCGTCGGATCGACGCGAAATCGACGCCGGCACCTTGGTGCTCACCGGCACGGAGCCGCAAGCAAGCGGCGCGTGCCGCGACATCAACTACGACCCCACGGTGCTACCGAACGGCATCGCGATTTCGGACGATCCGCTGCTGCCTGCACGCTCGGCGGCGTACGCCACGTCCTATCTGCGCCGTACCAGCGAGGAAGCGCATCTTCCCGGCACGGCAAACACCACGCCGGAGGCCAAGTGATGACACGCTCATCCGACTATTTCGTACTCACTGCCCGCGTGCTGCATTGGCTGATGGCCGTGATGATCGTGTCGATGCTGTTTATCGGCGTGGGCATGGTGGCTTCGGTGTCCGAACGGCACGATTGGTTGCTGCGCATCCATAAGCCGCTTGGCGTGGCGATCTTGATTCTCGCGGTGCTGCGCTTGATCGTCCGCTTGCGCAATCCGCCGCCGCCGTTGCCCGCCGATCTGCCCGCTATCCAAAAGCTGGCGGCGTATGCGTCGCATTACTTGCTGTATGCGCTGATGTTGGTGATTCCGCTGGTGGGTTGGGCGATGTTGTCGGCGGGCGGTTATCCGGTGATGTTGAGTCACTCGTTGCGCTTGCCGCCGATTTTCCCCACAAACGCAACGGCGTTCGCGATCCTTCGACACGCGCACGCCTGGCTGGCGATGTTGCTATTTCTCACCTTCCTGGCGCATGTGGGCGCGGCGTTGTATCACGGGTTGATTCGCCGAGATGGCGTGCTGTCCAGCATGACCGGTATCGGGCGCGGGCCGGGCTGAGATCCGGTCCTGCCCTCGTTGAACCGGCTCAGGCATTGATGTCCGAAAACGGCGAGTTTCTTGCCGGCGGGGGTGTTAGCCTGCGTCCATGGCCGCCACCCACACCCTCCCCGCGCTGGATCCGCAGACCTGCGAACGCGCTCGGCTGAGCCGCGATGCGCGTTTCGACGGGTTGTTCTTCATCGCCGTGCGCAGCACCGGCATTTATTGCCGGCCGGTATGCCCGGCGTCGCCGTCGCCCAAGCGCGACAACATCCGCTATTACGTGACGGCGGCGGCGGCGGAAGCGGAAGGTTTTCGCCCATGCCTGCGCTGCCGGCCCGAGCTGGCGCCGGGCAACGATGCCTGGCAGCGCGGCGACCACGTGGTGACTCGCGCGCTGAAACTTATCGAAGCCGGCTTGCTGCAGGATCATCCTGTCGATGAATTGGCGCGGCGCGTGGGCGTGGGTGCGAGACAATTGCGCCGATTGTTCGTGGAGCGCCTGGGTGCACCGCCGATCGATGTGCACACCACGCGTCGCCTGCTTTTCGCCAAGCAGTTGCTGACGGAAACGCGAATGCCGGTCACGGATGTCGCGCTCGCTTCGGGCTTCGGCAGCTTGCGCCGGTTCAACGCCGCGTTCGCCCAAGCCAACCGCATCGCACCGCGCGATCTGCGTCGTCATCCGCACGCCGGCAGTGACGACAGCTTGAGCTTGCGGTTGAACTATCGGCCGCCTTACGACTTCGCATCGTTGCTCGCTTTTCTGCGTGGCCGCGCGCTGCCCGGCATCGAGGTGGTAGACGAGGACAGCTATTCGCGCGTGTTCGGCCCGGCCCAAGCACCAGGTTGGTTGCGGCTGAGCGTGTGGCCCGACAAGGAAAATGCGCTGCGCTTGCAACTGCACTGCCCGCAGCCCGCGCACATGTTGTCGGTGGTCACGCGCATTCGGCGCATGTTCGATCTGGATGCCGACCCGCAGGCTATCGATGCGGCGTTGCAAGCGACGGCCCATCTACGTTCTTTGTTGCGCAAACGCCCCGGCTTACGCTTGCCGGGCAGTTGGGATGGCTTTGAAGTCGCCGTGCGCGCCATTCTCGGCCAGCAGGTAAGCGTGGCGGCAGCGCGCACGCTTGCATCGCGCATCGTGCACCGTTATGGCGAGGCATTGCCCATGCCTGCGGCGCCGGGTCTGGAGCGCCTTTTTCCTTCGCCCGAAACACTGGTCGATGCCGATCTGAATGCACTTGGCATCACTACCGCACGCGCTGAAAGCATTCGCGGCGTAGCGCGCGCGGTGCTGGATGGACGCGTGGATTTCCGCGTCGAGCAGTCGCTGGACGAATTCGTACGACGCTGGGTCGCTCTGCCTGGTATCGGCGAATGGACCGCGCACTACATGGCTATGCGCGGCCTAAGCCATCCGGACGCCTTCCCAGCCGCCGATTTGATCTTGCGGCGCGCCGCGGCGCGCGGCGAGGACATGCTGAGTACGAAAGCGCTCACGCAGCTCGCCGAAGCATGGCGGCCATGGCGCGCCTATGCGGTAATGCATTTATGGCGCAGCGCCAGCGAACTACCCAAACCGCTGGCCGCGCCCCGACAGAGAGCCACAGCATGAATACGCTCGACAGCCCGATCTGGTACGACCATCTATCCACACCGATCGGCACATTGCTCCTGGTAGCCGACCCGAAGGGTTTGCGCCAGGTGTGGTTTGAAACCGGAAAGCACAAGAAAGCGCCCGATGCGGCTTGGAAGCACGAACCCTCCAAACTGCGTTTTGCGCGTGAGCAACTGGAAGAGTATTTCGCGGGCGACCGCAAGATGTTCGATTTGCCACTGCATCCGTTGGGAACGGATTTTCAGATCGTGGTGTGGCAGGCGCTGGCAAAGATCCCCTATGGCGCCACGGTCAGCTATGGCGAGCTTGCCCGACACATCGGCCACCCCCAAGCAGTGCGGGCCGTGGGCGCGGCGAATGGGCGCAATCCGTTACCTATCGTATTGCCGTGTCATCGCGTGATTGGCAGCGATGGCAGCCTTACCGGATTCGGTGGCGGCTTGCCGACCAAGCGGTTCTTGCTGGCGATGGAAGATCGCGTGGCACGCGGCGATTTGTTTGGCCCCGCTGCCGCTCAGAAGGCGCTGCGATGACCACGAACCATGGTGCAACGGAGGTATGCTTGCCGAAGTCGCATCTCGCCTCGACGCTACCACCACGACAATGGCTCACTCCACCATCGCGCGCATCATCGAAACGCTGCAACTGCAACCGCACCCGGAAGGCGGCTTCTACCGCCAAACCTACCAAAGCGACGAACACATCTCGCGATTGACCGATGCTGGCACGGCAACATCGCGTCGTGCCTCCACCGGCATTTACTACTTGCTCCACGATCACGCCTACTCCGCCTGGCATCGCATCGACGCGGACGAAATGTGGCATTTCTATGCCGGCGATTCGCTGCTGATTCATCGACTGGACCCGCATGGCGAGCATTCCGTGCAGCGGCTCGGCAATCGCCTGCGCGCGCCGGACGCGGCGTTTCAGTTCGTGGTGCCGGCCGGCCATTGGTTTGCGGCGGAGCGCGATGGCACGGAGGGCTTCTCGCTGGTCGGGTGTACGGTAGCGCCGGGCTTCGAATTCGACACCTTCGAACTGGCGGACACCGACACTCTGCTGCGCGGTTACCCGCAACACGAAGCGCTGATTCGCCGATTTTCGTCCGACAGACATCGCGCGTGACTCTTTTTACAATGCGGGGTCTTTTACGCTATCTCCTCGCATGCATTCTTTATCTCAACATCGCCCAGCCTTGGTCATTGTCGGCGGCGGCCCCGCGGGGCTGATGGCGGCCGAAACGGCGCGCGCCCAGGGCATCGACGTCGATCTCTACGACGCAAAGGGTTCGGTAGGGCGCAAATTTCTGATCGCCGGCAAAGGCGGCATGAACCTTACGCACGGCGAATCGCGCCCCGATTTCGATCGACGCTACGGCGAGCGCGCCGCGCGGATCGGCACATGGCTGAACGATTTCGATGCCGATGCCTTGCGCCGGTGGGCGGCCGGTTTGGGCGTAGAGACGTTCGTAGGGACCTCAGGACGAGTGTTTCCCAGCGACATGAAAGCAGCACCCTTGCTGCGCGGATGGGTGCATCGACTGCGCGAAAGCGGCGTGCGTTTCCATGTGCATCACCGTTGGCTGGGTTGGCATGACGACGGCACGTTGCGCTTCGCGACCACCGACGGCGAGCGATCCATACGCGCGAATGCCGTGGTGTTGGCGCTGGGCGGCGGCAGCTGGCCGCAACTCGGTTCCGACGGTGCATGGCAGCCATGGCTGGCCGAGCGCGGTATCGAGGTCGCGCCGCTGCAGCCATCCAACTGCGGCTTCAATGTGGGCTGGAGCGACAAATTTCGTGAGCGCTTTGCAGGCGCTCCGCTTAAATCCGTCGTTGCGCATTGGCGCGACGCCTCCGGACAGGTGCATGCGCGGCAAGGCGAGTGTGTCATCACCTCCGCCGGCATCGAAGGCAGTTTGATCTACGCCCTATCAGCTCATTTGCGCGACACCGTCGCGCGCCAAGACCGCGTCACCCTGGAACTGGACCTCGCCCCCGACCGCTCGTTGGAGAGGCTTCTCCACGAGCTATGCAAACCGCGCAGAAGGCGCACCGTCAGCGAGCACTTGCGCCGGAATATCGACATGATTGGCGTAAAAACGGCGCTATTGCGCGAGGTATTGGATCCTGTCCAGCTTAAGGATGGGGAACTTCTCGCCAGGACTGTCCATCGCTTTCCCCTGCTCCTCAAGCAGCCGCGCCCCATCGCCGAGGCCATTAGCAGCGCCGGCGGCGTGCGCCTTGAGGCGATGAACGATTCGTTGATGCTGACCGCCCTTCCCGGCGTGTTTTGCGCCGGCGAAATGCTGGATTGGGAAGCGCCCACGGGCGGCTATCTGCTGACCGCCTGCTTCGCCAGCGGCTACCGTGCCGGGCGGGCCGCGGCGAACTGGTTGAGAGATTCGAAACAGCCCTGAAAAGCCTTGAAAGCCAGGGCTTTTGCATCTATACCGGCTCGCGTGTCACCGCAAAACGTTTTGCCGGCGCCATCGGCAAGCGTTGCCTCATGTTGTAGAAGATCGCCGCGTTCGTTCTGACTACTCATTGGAGGTGGGCCATGTGCGATCACGCTTCGCATCCGTTTGAATCGCGTCGTCGTTTTCTGGAAGCCGGTCTTGGGTTGCTCGCTCTCGCCGCGATAGCGCCATGGCGTGCCATGGCGGCAACCCCATCGGTTCAAAATGGCATCTCGCCCGATGCCGCATTGAGGCGCCTGCTTGAAGGCAACGCGCTGTATGTCGCGAACAAATTGGATGCCAAGGATTTTTCTGTCGGCCGTGCCGCACGCGCGAAAGCGCAGTATCCGATCGCCGCCATAGTGAGTTGCGCCGATTCGCGCGTCGCGCCCGAACTGGTGTTCGATCAAGGTCCGGGCGATCTCTTTGTGATGCGCATCGCGGGCAATTATCTAAGCGGCGATATTCTCGCCAGCCTCGAATACGCCGTCGGCGTGCTTAAGGTTCCGCTGATCATGGTGATGGGCCATACCGAATGCGGCGCGATCAAGGCTACCATCAGCGAGATCAAAGACCCTGCCCCGTTGCCGGGCCACATCTGGGATATCGTCGACGCCGTGCGTCCCGGCATCGACAAGGTGGTGCAGGCGGGCGGCGACCATATGCTGTTCAACGCCATCGGCTCGAATGTGGACTACAACGTCGCACGCATCGCATCGGCGCAGCCGGTGGTATCCGAAGCGGTGAAAAGCGGAGCCGTGAAAGTGGTCGGCTCGGTCTACGAACTGGCCACCGGAAAAGTGCTGATGCGTCAGACCGCGTAAGCATTGTGCACGTCGGAGCGGCGCGCTCAGTGCGTCACAAACCCAGATCGCTAAGCCCGGGGTGATCGTCGGGCCTGCGCCCTTGCGGCCAGTGGTATTTGCGATCCGAGGCCGCGATCGGTACGTCGTTGATGCTGGCGTACCGCGCTGCCATCAGGCCGTTTTCGTCGAACAGCCAATTTTCGTTGCCGTAGGAGCGAAACCAATTGCCGGAATCGTCGTGCCACTCGTAAGCAAACCGCACGGCAATGCGATTGCCTTCGAACGCCCACAACTCTTTGATCAGCCGATAATCCAACTCGCGCGCCCATTTGCGAGTAAGAAAGGCAACAATGTCCACTCGGCCGTCGACAAATTCCGCGCGGTTGCGCCAACGGCTGTCGGGCGTATAGGCCAGCGCAACGCGGCCGGGTTCGCGCGTATTCCATGCATCTTCGGCAAGACGAACTTTCTGGATAGCGGTTTCGCGTGTGAACGGGGGCAACGGCGGACGTTGTTCGACAGCTGACATGACGGCTCCCGATATGCTGTGAGATAAGGCGGACCGGTTCATTGTAGACCCAGCCACGCCCTGCCATTTTGGCTTGCTTTAAGAACTTGCGCCGGAAATCATGCCCTCGGATATGCTGAATTAGTCACACATCTGCGTCATGATTGACCGCTGCATGTCGATACAACCGGATTCCGCCCGATGAAATGTTTGTCCCGCCTACTGCTTTGCTCGTTCGTCGCCCTAAGCATCGCCGCTTGCGCTACTGGCCCTGTTACGCAACCCACCGAGACGCAACAAGCGAAGGTCCAGGCCGCTACGCCGTTGCTGCTGATTTCGATCGACGGTTATCGCGCCGACTATATAAGTCGAGGCTTCAGTCCCACGCTGCAGCAACTGGCCTCCACCGGCGTGCATGCCGATTCGATGCAGCCTTCGTTTCCTTCGCTCACCTTTCCCAATCACTACGCCATCGTCACGGGCATGGTTCCGGACCACAACGGCATGGTCAACAACACCATGGTCGATCCAGAGCTTGGCAGGTTCTCGTTGAGCGATCGCAAAGCGGTGAGCAACGGGTTGTGGTGGGATGAGGCCACACCGCTGTGGGTGACGGCCGATGCCGCCGGGCTGCGCACGGCCACCATGTTCTGGCCCGGTTCGGAAGCGGCCATCCAAGGCAAGCGTCCCGATTACTGGAAACCATACGACGGCAAAGTGACACCCGATCAACGCGTCGATCAGGTGCTCGCATGGCTTGATCTTCCCGCCGATCAGCGCCCTACGTTTGTCACGCTGTACTTCGACGCTGTGGATCACGCCGGCCACGATCACGGCCCGGATTCATCGCAGGTAAACCAGGCGCTGCAAGGCACGGACGAGGCCATGTCGCGTCTCGTCGAGGGCCTGCGGCAGCGGCAGTTGTTGGACAAAATCAACATCATCGTACTGGCCGATCACGGCATGGCCAGCGTACCGCTGGAAAACTCCGTCTTCATCGACAAGCTGATTTCCATGGATGATGTGAACGAAGTCAGCCTCGGCGTGCTCGCCGGCTTCAATCCCAAGCCCAAGCACGACTTCAACGCGATCGAGGAAAAACTGGAGCAGCCCCAACAGCACATGCAGTGCTGGGATAAAACACGCATCCCCAAGCGCTTCAACTACGGCGCCAACGCACGCGTGCCGCGCCTGGTGTGTTTGGCCGACGTAGGTTGGCGCATCACAACCACGCAATATGCCGCCAAACACCAGGGACACATCAGCATTGGCGAACACGGTTACGACAATGCGGACCCGCGCATGCAAGCCCTATTTATCGCGCATGGCCCAGCGTTCCAAAGCGGCATCGGTTTCCACAACTTCCCGAATGTGGACGTGTATCCGCTGATGGCGCATCTGCTGGGCGTCAAGGCGGCTTTCAGCGACGGCCATTTCGAGGACGTGAAAGGCATGCTGAAGCCCGAGCCGGCTACGACGACCCAATAATCTTTCAAGGCAGGCGATGGGTTGCCCCAAAACGGCAGTGCAACCCATGTAGCGCCAATAGGTGCGAAAGCGCGTTGACGCCGGTAGGCTTAGGCAAAGACAGCCTGGACAAGGCACGCGCATGCACATCGAACTTCGTCATTTGCGCTATTTCGCCGCGGTGGCCGATACCCTGCATTTCGGCAAAGCAGCGGAGCGGTTGGGCATGTCGCAACCGCCGCTCAGCCAGCAAATTCGTCAATTGGAAGAGACCGTCGGTGCACGCCTTTTGACGCGCACCAATCGCCGTGTCGCGCTGACCGAGCCGGGTCGTGTATTTCTGCAGGAAGCGCGGGAGATTCTCGCGCGCGTCGATCACGCGGTGGAGTTGACGCAACGCGCACAACGCGGCGAGTTGGGCGAGCTGCGCATTGGGTTCACACGCACCACGCCGCTTTCTCAGGATATTCCCCGCGCCATTTTCGAGTTTCGTCAACGCTACCCGGCGGTACATCTGCAGCTGGAAGAAATGAACTCGTTGCAGCAGATCGACGCGCTACTGGAACGCCGGCTGCAGGTTGGCATTCTGCGCCCGGGCATCTTGCCCAGTTCCTTGCTCTCGAAGCGTTTGTTCCGCGACCCGTTGGTGGCTGTGATGCGCTCGGATCACCCCGCGCTCAAGCGCATCGGCGCACGCGGCAAGTTGGCGGTCAAAGCGTTGGCGCAGGAACCGTTCGTGGTGTTCGCCCGTAGCGCCGGCGCCGGCGTGCACGAGCACGTCATGACGCTATGTCGTGCTGCCGGCTTCGCACCGCGTATCTCGCAAGAAGCGCGCGAAGCATCCACCATCATCGGCTTGGTGGCGGCGGGTTTCGGCGTATCGATTCTGCCCAACTCTTGCAGCCACATTCAGGTAGAGGGCGTAAGTTATGTGCCGCTCGCCGAAGCCAATGCCATGTCGGAAATCCATGTGGTCTACCGCGAAGACGAACGCTCGCCGCTGGTGCCGCGCATGCTGCAATTGTTGCTCGCGGTAAAAAGCTAGACGATTACGGCATCGCGCCTTTGCTCATCGGCGTAGGCGGTGTCACCAGTTGCGGCAAGGGTGGCAGGCGGTACAAGCGAAGCGAGATCAACAAGCCGGCCAACACCAGCACACCGACAAACAGCGCCACCCCGCTCCAGCCATGCGCCGCATAGAACAATCCACCGCTCCATCCTGCGACGCTCGAGCCCATGTAGTAGCTGAAGAGATACATCGATGAAGCTTGCGCCTTGGCCGCACCACCCCGCCGCCCCACCCAACTGCTGACGATGGAGTGGCCGCCGAAGAATCCGAAGGTGACCGCCACGATACCGAAGATAATCAACCACAGCGGTTTCGTTGCCGTGCATAGCACCCCGATCAACATCAACGCGAAAGCCGTCCACAACACCTTGCGCCGCCCGAGTCTGCCGGCCAGATGCCCCATCCACGCCGAACTGAAGGTGCCGACGAGATAGATGCCGAAAATCAAACCCACCACGGTCTGGCTGAGGTTGTAGGGCGGCGCCAACAGCCGATAACCCAGATAGTTGTACACGGTGACGAACGCACCGAGCAGCAAGAAACCTTCCGAAAAAAGCCACGGCAGACCCGGATCGCGAAAAATGCCGGCGAAGCGCGAGAAAAGCGCGCGCCATTGCAACGCACTGGGTTGAAAATGACGCGACGGCGGCAACGCTTTCAAGAACACCAGGCCCGAGAGCAGCCCGACCACGCCCACGACGCCGACGCCAGCACGCCAACCTGCGTAATCGGCCACAACGCCGGCGATCAAGCGCCCGCTCATGCCGCCTATGGCGCTGCCGCTGATATACAACCCCATGCCGAGGCCGATCGATTCGGCATGCATCTCTTCCGTCAGATACGTCATGGCAACGGCGGGCAGTCCGCTCAGCGCCACGCCGAGCAAGGTGCGCAAGGTCAACAACGCATACCAATTGGGCATCATGGCCGTGAGCAGCACCAACACCGCCGACGACAGCAACGACACCACCATCACCGATTTGCGCCCAAACGCATCGGAAACACCACCTGCGAACAACATGGCAAATGCCAGCACGCCGGTAGTTAGGGACAACGACAACGCGCTGGTCGCGGCGCCGACGCCATATTCGTGACTGAATTGCGGCATCAACGGTTGCACGCAATACAGCAACCCGAACGTGGCGAGCCCCGCCGCAAACAGTGCCAGATTGGTCCGCTTGAACTCAGGCGTGCCATGACGGATCAGGTCGTCGACGGGAAAGGAAGTGCTCGATGCCATATCGATGGGCCGGGTTTTGCGAATGCAGCCATCATAAAGTGTCGTCCGCAGACAAGCGATAAGGAACCAGGTCCGGCTCGATAGCCCTCACATATCAATCGACCGCTGCGCTAGCCGACAACGCGTCGCGCACGAGGCCAAGCACCTGTGAGGACGCTTCCAAATTGGCGTGATGCCCGGCGCCATGCACGACATACATTTGCGCATGCGGCATTCCATCGGCCAGCTCCTTGGACAAGGCATGTAATTCGGGCTGGTCTTCGCTTCCCACGATCAGTACGGTTGGTATATCGATGTCACACAGGCGTTCCATTGCGCTTGGCGAAGGAGTGCGCTGGTCGCTGGTCGCATCAGTCCAGTAGCTAGTCTCGCGCTTGAACAAGCGCGTGGTCATCGCTTCGGTGCGTTGACGCGCGAAAGGATCGACTTCGTCGCGGGTTCGCCGTGGACCGTCGGTGAAAGCGCGCAATGAACTGTCGATCAATCCGTTCGCATCCAGGGTTTTCAATGCCTGCAAAAACGCGCGTGCGGCAGGTGTGCTATCGGCGAATCGCCCCCAATAGCCGGCACCTACAAAAATCAAACGACTCACCCGTTCAGGATGGGCCAACGCGAAATCGAGCGCCGTTGCGGCGCCGCCGGAACAGGCGAGCAATGCAGTATGTTGAACGTTACACGCATCCAGCACGGCTTCCAGATCTTCATGATGCGCGTAACGGCCTGGTTCGATGATCGAACGGCCAAAGCCGCGCGCATCGTAACGGATCACATGATGCGTATCAGCCAGCATGGCGAATTCGGCATCCCATTGGCCGTTATCCACGAGAAAACCATGCAGCATGGTGACGGCGTCGCCCTCGCCGGCCTCTTCCACATAAAGACGTGCGTGATCGACATCGATCCAGCGCGATGTTTGACGGGTCATGGCGTTTCCTTATCTCCAAGCGAACGCTCCCCCGCCTGACGGGGGAGCGAGACAAATCAGCGCGCTTTGATTTCTCGCGCTTCCAGTTTCGGCACGAATACAGGCGGTGCATAACCGGCGGGCTTGTCGCCCACAGCCACGCCGCCGTGGATGCGTGTCTGCTGGATATCGGCAAACATGTAGTAAGGAAACGGTTTTTCCGGAGCGCTGACCGCGTCCAGCCGTGCACGCAACGCGGGCGGCAGTTCGAACGACAGCGCGGCGAGATTGGCATCGAGTTGTTCCAGCTTGGTCGCGCCGATGATCACCGAGGCGATGCCCGGCTGCGTGGCCACCCAATTCAAGGCGACCGCCGCCATGCTTTGGCCGGCTTCCTTTGCCACTTTTTCCAGTTCGGCAACGATCTTCCAGTTGCGCTCGGTGAAGCGTTCGAAGCCGGGAGCGCTGGTGACTTTGGCGAGCCTTCCATCTCCTTCGCCACCTTGCTGGCTCGGTTTGTACTTACCGGAGAGCATGCCCATCGCGAGCGGGCTCCATGCGGTGATGCCAAGACCTAAGTTTTGCGCAAGCGACACGTATTCGTGTTCGATGTTGCGTTCGGCCAGCGAGTATTCCAATTGCATATTTACCAGCGGCGTCAGCGCATGCGCTTCCGCAAACGTCTGCGCACGCGCGGCATACCAAGCAGGAATATCGGAGAGCCCCGCATAGCGGATCTTGCCCGCACGCACCAGATCATCGAGCGTGCGCACCACTTCTTCCGCTGGCGTGATGCGATCCCAGGTGTGCAGCAAGTACAAGTCGATGTAGTCGGTGCGCAGGCGCCGCAACGAACCTTCCACCGCGCGCATGATGTTCTTGCGGCCGTTGCCGCCCGCATTAGGGTTGCCGGGCTGCGCGTTGTAGGTGAATTTGGTGGCGAGTACGACGCGATCGCGCGTACCGCTTTCGTGCACAAATTTGCCCAGCATGCTTTCGCTGGCGCCTTCGGTGTACATGTCGGCGGTATCGATGAAATTGCCGCCTGCCTCCAGGTAGCGATCGAACATGGCGCGTGCGGTCTGTTCAGCGGTGCCCCAGCCCCAATCTTCGCCGAAGGTCATGGTGCCGAGCGAAAGACGGCTGACGCGCAAGCCGGAACGGCCGAGGGTGAAGTAGTGATCGAGCGACATGGCTGAACTCCGTGTAGGTGGCGACGGGTGCAGTCTGCGCCGGTCGATCCTCTTGAAAAACCGGTATCGACTTGATGCATTATTAAGATCTTCTAATTAATGGGAAACCGGCCATGCGGGACCACGATGCCCTACGGGCTTTCCGGGCCATTGCCGAGTACGGCAGCTTTACCCGTGCCGCCGCCGCACTGGACGTCACCGCATCCGCCCTGAGCCAAACCATGCAGCAGCTGGAGAACCGGCTTGGCACCCGCCTGCTTCAGCGCACCACGCGCCGCGTGGGCCTTACGGAGGCGGGCCAGGAGATGCTTCAGCGGATTGCGCCAGCGCTCAACGAGCTCGACCTGGCGCTGGATGCGATACGCCAACACGGCGACCGCCCGCGCGGCACTTTGCGCCTGACGCTGCCGGCGGTGGCAGCGCGATCGATCCTGCAGCCGATGCTCGGGGAATTCACGGCACGCTGGCCCGATGTGCAACTGGATATCCGCGTGGAGGACGGGCTTACCGACCTGGTCGCCGAAGGCTTGGATGCAGGTATCCGCTTGGGCGAACGTTTACAACGCGACATGGTCGCCGTGCCTGTCGGCGGCCCGATGCGTTCGGTGGTGGTGGGATCGTCGACGTATTTCGAACGCCACGGCTACCCCAAAGAACCGAAAGACTTGCAGCATCACAACTGCATCAAGCATCGACTTGTCGGCAGCGGCGCGATCTATCGCTGGGAATTCGCCCATCGCAGCGGCCCGTTGAAGGGCCGCTGGTTTGAGATCGCCGTCGACGGCAGCCTTACCGTCAACGACATCCCGCTCGCTATCCGCGCGGCAAAAGACGGCATCGGCTTGGCATGCATGTTGGAAATCTCTGCGCGCAAAGCACTTCGCGCCAGGCAATTGGAAAGCGTGCTCGAGCCTTGGTTGCCTTCTTTTGAAGGCTTTTATCTGTATTACCCGAGCCGCTTCCAAGTGCCGCCCAAGCTACGCGTGTTCATCGATTTCATTCGCGAGTGGGGTGCGCGCGAAGTCGATGCACCGAGCGGCGCTTGAACACGTCAGCCTGGCAGAACGCGCTCAACGATAGCGCCAATAACCACCCACCCACACATGTCCGGTACCCCAATAACCGGGCACCCAAACACGTGCCGGACGCGGCGCCACGACAACGCAACCCGTCTGCACCAACGTTCCGCCGAGGACGGCAAGCGCGATCAAAAGCGTGGAAAGGTAACGACGCATGGTGTTTCTCCCAGTGAGTGAAAACTCACCTCGGAAAACGCAACCGAAAATCGTGCGATGACCGCATAAAGCTGAACCGATGCCGATGGTTCAGGCACAGCGACAGGAAAGTGAAAGCCACTTCGCAGTGTGCGAACTGTGGAAATTATGATTTTTCTACACGCAAGCCCGAATCGTTTATTCGATTTCTACGGCGCTGGCTTCATGATGCGCACGCTTCGATGTTCAGCAGGCTTGCAGCCGGAGGCCGCCATGCGAGGTAGCGGGCAGCAGCCTCTTGATGATCCGGCTCCGGCTGCAAACCTGCTGAACATGGGTCGCTCGAGCGTGCATCAGGTCTCGACCAGCGACAGCATGACGGATCGATAACGCGCTGCGATGCGCGCTTCGTCGCGATGTCGAAAATCGCGTACGACCCACTTGCCGCCCGCCATCACATGGCGCACAGGCGATACGTTTCCGGCAAACAGAAAACTGTCCATCGCCGCACGATGATCGCGTGCGGCAAGCAGGGGCGATTCGTTGTCGAGCACGATGAAATCCGCACGCATGCCGGTATCGATGGCACCGACAGGCATGCCGGCCGCCTGCGCCCCGCCCGTCAATGCGTGCCGCCATAGCGTTTCGCCCACACTTTCATCCTCGCGACGCGCGGCAACATTGCGGTGACGCGTGCTCAAACGCTGTCCGTATTCGAGCCAGCGCAGTTCTTCGATCGGCGAAATGGAAATATGCGAATCCGAACCGATACCCAGCGTTCCGCCGGCATCCAGATAACGCGCCAGCGGAAACAGACCGTCGCCGAGATTGGCTTCGGTGGTGGGGCACAAGCCGGCGATGGCACCGCTGCGGGCGAGCCGCGCGGTTTCCGCGTCGGTAAGGTGCGTCGCATGCACCAGGCACCAGCGACGGTCCACCGGCGCGTGATCGAACAACCATTCCACCGGCCGCGCGCCCCGGGTCGCAAGACAATCTTGCACTTCTCCGATTTGTTCGGCGATGTGGATATGGATGGGTCCGCTTTTCAGCGCCTCATGTTCGATAACGCCGCGCCAGGCGTGCTCGGGAATCGCACGCAGCGAGTGCAGCGCCACACCCACCTGCACATGAGCGCTTTCCTGTTTGCGCAGGTTGGAGAGCAGTTGCAGATACGCATCCACCTCATGCCCGAATCGCCGTTGTCGCGGCGAAAGTGGACGGCCATCGAAGCCGCCGCTCATGTACAGCACAGGCAACAGCGTCAACGCGATACCTGCTTCGCGCGCCGCTTCGATCAGCGCCAGCGACATGGCTTCGGGTTGTGCGTATGGCGTGCCGTCTGGCTGGTGATGCAGGTAATGAAATTCGCATACCTGCGTGTAGCCCGCTTTGAGCATTTCGACATACAGCTGCGCGGCGATGGCCTGCAATGCGTCAGGCCCGATGCGCGCGGCGAAGCTGTACATGGTTTCGCGCCAGGTCCAAAACGAATCGTCGCCCGGGCCACGGCGCTCCGCCAAGCCCGCCATGGCCCGCTGGAAGGCGTGGGAGTGCAGATTCGGCATGCCAGGCAGCACCCAGTTGCCCAGATAATCCGGCGACGCGCTGGTAACAGGGGTAATCTTGCCCATGCTGTCCACGCCGAATGCGGCATCGTTGCGCCATTGCGCTTGGTGCCAAAGATGCCCAGCCTTGAACTGGTAAGCCGCAGCCGTATCGCTCATGAACAATCTCCTTATAGCGCTCCAAGTGTAACCGGCCATGCCGGCAATACTCGCATCTGCTTCACCTTCTGTACGAAAGGATGAAGATCATGGCCAAGAAGAATGAAAACGCACCCTTGCTGGCCCTGCGCCAGGCCGTCCCGGCCGATGTGCCGGCACTTGTCGATCTGACCGCGCGTGTCTACACGGCCGAATGGGGCCACTCGGCGGAAATGCTGCGATCTCAGCAGACGCACTTCCCCGAGGGGCAGTTCGTAGTCGAATACGAAGGCAATATCGTCGGCTATTGCGCCACCTTTCGTATCGACGAATCGCTGGCGCTCAAGTCGCATACATGGATGCAAATCACGGGCGGCGGCATGGCATCGCGCCACAATCCGGACGGCAATTGGTTGTACGGCATGGAAGTGGTGGTGCACCCGGACTACCGCGGCATGCGCATCGGCCAACGGTTGTACCAGGCACGCAAGCGCCTTTGCATGGATCTCAAATTGCGCGGCATCACTTTCGGCGGCCGCATCCCCGGGCTGGCGCGCAGCATCCAGCGCTATGGCAGTGCCGAAGCGTACGTGCAAGCGGTCACGGAAGGACGACGGCGCGACCCCACATTGAGTTTTCAACTCGCGAACGATTTCGAGATCATCGGTCTGCTGCGCGGCTACGTACCCGCGGACTATGAATCGCTCGGCTACGGCGCCCATCTGGTGTGGCGCAATCCCGCCCTGCTCGATCAGCCGGACATTCCGACGGTGAAATCGTCGCGGCATCTGCCCGATTCCGTGCGCGTGGCGACCGTGCAGTATTTGCAGCGGCGCATCAACTCGTTCGACGAATTCGCCACGCATGTCGAATACTTCACCGACATCGCGGCGGACTATTCCGCCGACTTTGTGACATTTCCCGAACTGATCACGCTTCAGCTGCTGTCCATCGAAAACGAAGAACTCTCGCCGGTGGAAACGATTCGCAAGCTGAGCCACTACACCCCTCAGGTGAAGGAACTCTTCAGCCGTCTGGCCGTGCACTACAACATCAACATCGTGGCGGGCTCCCATCCGACCGAACAGCCGAACGGCGACATTCACAACGTCTGTTACGTCTGCCTGCGCGACGGCTCGATACATGAGCGCGAAAAACTCCATCCCACGCCCAGCGAACGCATCGTATGGAACGTAACCGGAGGCGAAAGCGCGGCCACCGTCCAGACCGATTGCGGCCCTATCGGCGTGATGATTTGCTACGACGCGGAATTTCCGGAAGTGGCGCGGCATTTGGTCGATCAGGGCGCATTGATGTTGTTCGTACCCTTCTGTACCGATGTCCGCGAAGGTTATTTGCGCGTGCGCTACTGCGCGCAAGCGCGCGCTATCGAAAACCAATGCTATGTCGTTCTCTCTGGCAACGTGGGCAATTTGCCTGGCGTAAACAATTTCGATATCCAATACGGACAAAGCTGCATCCTCACACCCAGCGACTTTCTATTCGCCCGAGACGGCATTGCGGCCGATTCCACGCCCAACATCGAAACAGTGCTGTTTGCCGATCTACGGCTGGATGGGCTTGCACGCGCCCGCAATGCCGGCACTGTGCAGAATTTGAAGGACCGGCGATACGATCTTTACGAAACGCGCTGGCTAAGACAGTCGAGATAGCGACGCCTCCTTCACAAAGCGAGGCAACGGGCGTGCGGATGGGCCTCGGCCATCTGTCATAATGGTCGAATGTCCGATTCGCCATCATCCTCGAAAGCCTCCAACCCGCGTCTTCGTGCGGTGCTTGGGCACGAATTCTTTGCCCCGTATCAATGGAAACGCCGTATTGCCCTATGGAGCGGTGCGGTGCTGGTTGCCCTCGCGGCGATTTTCTTTGCCAAGGCCAGCGATTGGGCGTATGCGCTGTTCAACAGAATCGTGGCGCACGGCATCTGGATTCCGCTGATTCTGACGCCGATGGTCTTCGGCTTGTTGTGCTGGGTAACACAGGGCCGTTTGCGAGCGGCGCGCGGCAGCGGCATTCCACAGGTGATCGCGACCATCCACGTGGACGATGCAGGATTCCGTTCGCGCATGCTGGCACTACCGATCGCCGCCAGCAAAATGGTGCTTACGCTGCTGGCATTGACGGTCGGTGCATCCATCGGACGCGAAGGGCCGACCGTACATGTCGGCGCGGGCTTGTTGCATTGGCTAGGCAAACGTTTCGGCTTTACCGACCGCACCGCGCTATCGCGCTTTATTCTGGCCGGCGGCGCCGCGGGTATCGCCGCGGCGTTCAATACACCGCTGGCGGGCGTGGTGTTTGCCATCGAGGAATTGGCTGGCACGTTCGAACATCGCTTCAGCGGCTTGTTGCTGACGGCCGTGTTTATCGGTGGCGTGGTGTCGATGGGCATACTCGGCAACTACGCCTACTTCGGCACTGTACAGACGAGCTTGCAGCTGGGATATGCATGGCTGGCGGTCTTGCAATGCGGGATCATTTGCGGCTTGTGCGGAGGTTTGTTCGCGCGGTTGATTCTGCTCAGTCGGCGCGGACCGCTGGCTGTTTTGGGCAGGTTGCGCGAGCGCTATCCTGTGTTGTTCGCCGTCGGCTGCGGCTTCGCGCTGGCCGTGATGGGCGTGTTCTCGCACAACGCGATCTACGGCACCGGTTACGCACAGGCGCGCGCCTTCGTACAAGGTATGCCCGATACACCGGGGCACAGTTTCGGCATTCTCAAATTGCTGGCCAACGTGGTGTCGTATTGGGCTGGCATTCCCGGCGGCATTTTTTCGCCGGCGCTCGCGGTCGGTGCGGGCTTGGGCCATAACATCGCTCACTTTTTGCCGCACACACCCGAAACCGCCGTGGTTTTGCTGGGCATGAGCGCGTATTTGTCCGGCGTTACCGGCGCGCCGCTCACATCCGCCGTAATTGCGATGGAGTTGACCAACAATCAGGACATGGTCATTCCGATCATGGCGGTCTGCCTATTGGCACGAGCGGCAGCGTCGATCTTTTCGCCCACGCCCGTGTATAAGGATTTTGCCGAACGCATGATCCGGGATTTCGAACGGCAGCAGGCGGAACGCGTCGACGCGGAAAAACAGGCCGCGCCACCTTCTCCTGCGGAAGACATCGGCGAAACCAGTACTTACGGCGAACCGGTTGCACCCGCTCCCACCGACACCGAAGAATCCGACCCATGAACTGGGATCTCCTGCTAACGAACGCAACGCTCGCGACGTTCACGGGCGATACCGGTTACGGGTTACTGAGCGACGCCGCCATCGCTTGCCAGGATGGGCATATTGCGTGGCTCGGATCGATGCGCGATTTGCCGTCCTCCACGGTGCCCGCCGCGCGAGAAGTGCATGACGCAGGCGGTGCATTGATCACACCCGGTTTGATCGATTGTCATACCCATCTCGTTTTTGGCGGCGATCGCGCGCGGGAATTCGACATGCGCCTCAACGGCGCCACATATGAAGAGATCGCGCGTGCCGGCGGCGGCATTGTGTCCACCGTGCACGCCACGCGCAGTGCGAGCGAAGACGAATTGTTCGCACAGTCCTTGCCCCGTGCACGCGCCTTGCTCGCCGATGGCGTGACTACCCTGGAAATCAAATCCGGTTACGGCCTGGAGCTGGATGCGGAACGCCGCATGCTGCGCACCGCACGCCGGCTGGGGCAAGCGCTCGGCATCCACGTTCAAACCAGCTTTCTCGGCTTGCACGCGTTGCCGCCGGAATACAAAGACCGCCGCGACGACTACGTCGCGCTGGTATGCAACGAGCTGCTTCCCGCGCTTGCCGACGAAGGTCTGGTGGACGCCGTCGATGCGTTCTGCGAAGGCATCGGTTTCACTCGGGCGGAAACGCAGCGTGTGTTCGAACATGCACGGCAGCTCGGGCTGCGCGTGAAACTGCATGCCGAGCAGCTCTCCGATCTGGATGGCGCCGCCTTGGTCGCCGAATTCAACGGCCTATCGGCCGACCATCTGGAATATCTCAGCGACAAAGGCATCGTGGCAATGGCGAACGCAGGAACGGTCGCCGTGCTGCTGCCTGGCGCGTTCTACGCCTTGCGCGAAACCAAACTGCCGCCGATCGGTGCGCTTCGTTCGAACGGCGTTCCGATCGCCATTGCCACGGACTGCAATCCAGGCACCTCGCCGCTGCTTTCCCTGCGATTGGCGGCAAACATGGCGTGCACCCTTTTGCGAATGACGCCGGAGGAAGCGTTGCGCGGCGTGACCGTCAACGCGGCCCGGGCCTTGGGCTTGCCGGATCGCGGTGTGCTCGCGGTGGGCAAACGTGCCGACTTGGTGGTATGGAATGCAACGCAACCGGCACAGCTTTGCTATTGGATTGGCGGTGGCTTGGTGCGGCAAGTGTGGGTCGGCGGCCTTTCCGTATCGATCCAGACATAAAAAAACCCCCGATAAACGGGGGTTTTCGTTCGGCGAGCGGATGGCTCAGGCCGACTTTTTCTTCGGAGCGGCGGCCTTCTTGACGGCGGCCGGCTTGGTCACCGTCGACTTGGCACCAGTCACCGCCGGTTTCACGGAGTGCGCGCGCGAGTTGCCGTAGCTGCTGCGGTAGGTTTTGCCGCGACGGGTTTTGCGATCGCCCTTGCCCATAGGAAACTCCTTGATTCGTAATACGGTTGATGGCTAATCATCCTAGCAGCGGCCCGCCAAAGCGCAAGCAGGGACAGGCTAATGATGATGCTGAGCATTGCAGCCAGGACTGCCGTCGGGGCAGTGTCCCGGATCGATCTGCACCGTAGCATGTTGAATGCCAAAGCGCTCCAGCAGAATCCGGTTGACCGACGCTAACGCACGCGCGTCATCGTCCCGATCATGCAGCTCCAGGTGCAACGTTGCCATGTGCGAGCCGGAAGCCAGCTGCCAAACATGCACATGATGTACGTCGCGAATCGATGTATCGGCATCGCGCAGCACGGTTTCCACTTCGTGCGGGTCCATACCTTCCGGCGCGCCCTCTAGCAGGATATGCGTGGAACGACGCAGCAAATGCCACGCACTGTTCAAGATCAACAACGACACCAGCAAGGACAATGCCGGGTCGGCCCAATTCCAATCCAACCAGCGCACCAGCAATGCAGCCGCTACCGCACCGACCGAACCGAGCAGATCACCCAGTACATGCAAACTGGCCGCGCCGATGTTTACGTCGTCGTGCGCATGTCCGTGCAAGCTGCGCAACACGATCACGTTCACCAGCAAGCCCACGACCGCAACGCCGAACATGATGCCGGAAAGAATCTCAACGGGCTTGAAGAAGCGCTCGATCGCTTCGTAGACGATGAAGCCGACCAGCACGAATTGCGACAGCGCATTGACGAAACCCGCCAGGACTTCCATGCGCCCATAACCGTAGGTACGACGCGCATCCGCGGGACGCCTTGCCACGCGAACGGCGAACAAGGCCAGCATCAAGGCCGCGGTATCCACCAACATGTGTCCCGCATCGGCCACCAGTGCAAGCGATCCGGACCACCAGCCGCCGATAACCTCGACGATCATCATGCACCCGGTCAAAACGAGCGCAAAGACCAATTTACGTTCGGGCCCCACTGCTCCCTCGCGATGGGACTGATCGTGGTGTTCGTGGACGTGGCTATGCATGCGGTTCATATCGCCATGCTAGGAAGCGATGCAGCCGTTACACAATCACTGCGCATAAGGATCTCGGATTGATGCCGCGCAGGCGTCATCAATCCGAGATCCTTAACCGTGTGCGCATTGCGCGCCATGCACATGACCGTGCTGGCGATCGAGGCGAAGATTGATGAAATGGGCGCTGGCCACCAGCAAGCCACCGCACGTCACCATCACGCTATGTACGAGGATCGAATAGTTTTCCGCGGAGGTGACGCCCAGGATCAGCAGCATCAGTCCCGGCAGCGCCATGCGCAGCGGCAGTGCCCGGTGGTGGCGACGATAGCCGTTGACCAAGGCAAATAAGGCCAGCAAGCTGGCAAAAAACACGAATCCGCGTTCAAACGCGTGCCCGCCGAGAAAGCTCAAACCCATCAACGGGAGCAACGCGAGCACGAACGGCAGCGCCGCACAATGAATGGCGCAAAGGAACGACGCGATCGCGCCAACGCGATCGACAAGATTCCAGAAGCGAGAGTTCAACGACGTTGGCGTGGGATCCATGGGCGTGACGGCACCATAAGGAAACGGCCGGCGGGGACCGGCTTCGTTTTGATACATTATAACATCTTATGGCCGCATGCAAGACGCGTCTGGGCGCCGGACGCCAAGGATTGACCAGGGCATTGAGAAATCAGGCCTTACGGCACTGTTTGCACACGCCGTGCACTTCCAGCGTCTGGGCCTGCGGGCGGAAGCCGAAGGCCTTGGCCTGGGCTTCGATGAGCTCCGCGACGCGCTCGTCGCAAACCTCCTGGGCACTGGCGCAAACGTCGCAAATCAGGAACGGCACCTGGTGCGCTTCGGCCGGATGATGGCAGGAGACGAAGGCATTGATCGATTCCAGCTTATGGATAAAACCGTGCTCCAAGAGAAAATCCAGCGCACGGTAAACGGTAGGTGGCGCAGCGTTGCCGTGACGCTCACGCAGATGGTCGAGCAGGTCGTAAGCCTTCACCGGTTTGCCGGCCGCGGCGATCAGTTCCAGCACTTCTTTGCGCAGCGGCGTCAGGCGCAGGCCGCGCTCCTCGCTGGCATGTTCCACCGCTGCCACGAAGTCCTTGGGACTTTCGTGATGGTGATGTGCATGCTTGATGCTAGTGCTGTTGTTCAACGTGTCCACCTCCTCGGCGATCATACACCGCTACCGCGGCAACGGCGGCGGCTTGGCCGAT
>DATJMR010000120.1:0-5127 GCA_035508595.1 Dyella sp. | reverse complement strand
AGTAAGGTTCAACAGTCGATCGCGCGTGCCTTGCACATCGATAAAAACATGCCCCGCGCGAATACCGGCAAGAATCGCCGGCATCGAGAGTTCCTCCGCATGCACCACCGTGGTGGGCGTGCCGATCAACCCGCCGCCGGGCAACGTGAGCGATTGCTTGGCGTCGTGATTGTCGCTGCCGCCCACCGCGGTGAGCCGATACCCCTGATCGAGCAGATGCTGCCAGAACGGAATGCCCGAATCGGGGAGCATCGCATCCATGCCGTTCACTGCTTCGACCGCCTGCACCCGATGCCAGTCGATCGGCTGCGTGGGCTTGAAGCCGCAGCCCATGCAGGTTTCATCGTCGGGGCGAACGGGGTGGTTGATGGAAATCAAGCCGTGGAGTTTGGCCACATCGTTCAGCAGCGCATTCCAGCTCGGCACGGATGGGCTGCCGACGCGAAAATCCACCGGCTCGTCGGTACCGAACAGATTGGCGTGTCCGGTGAACGTGGTGATCTCGCGCGCGGGTATCAGCAGCAGGCGGTCGAAATACGGCTGCAGCTCGCGCATGTCGTTCGCCTGCGACACGGTGTTGTGATCGCTAAGCGCAATGAAATCGAGCCCGCGCCGAACCGCGGCATCGATGGTAAGAAACAGCGGGCAGGGCACGCGCTGCGTCCCGCTTTGGTTCTCGCAACTGCCGTCGCTGTGCGCGCCGTGCATATGCAGGTCGCCGCGATACCACGCCGCACCCTGCCGCAACGGCGGATTCAACACCTCAGGCAACCATGCCGGATCGCCCGGATGGCCGAACCAGATCTTCGCCGTGTAACTCGCCGTCACGGCCGGACGGATATTGGGAATGCCCAACAGCAACGCCCAGCGTCCGGCACGGATCGGACCGGGCAAGAAGGACGGCGTCGCATCGGTGTCGCTGATGGTGAAGAGCTTTTTGCTGCCGCCGGTCCAGCCGCGAAAACCGTCTTGCCCATGAAAACCATCCGGACCAAGTATCCCTAAGTCGATGGTGGTGCGCTGATCGCGTCCGCTGTATTCGAACTGCACCGTAATGCGATTGACGTTTGCCGGCACCGTGAACGGCACGGTGCGATAGGTTTGATTGTCGCTGCCGTGGATGTCGCCTTTCAGCACCAGGTCGGGTGTGTTGTCCGTCGCGCGTACGCAGGCGGCCATGCACAGAAACAAAACCATCAACGCCAGTAGAGGGATAGTGCTGCGTCGGGAAGATGGATTCATGGCTTTAATTGGCTTGGTCCGAGTATCGCGCACGATGCGGGGCGCCTTAACATTGCCTCACGGTCATTCCGGCGCAGGCCGGAATCCAGTTTAAATACGTTGTGCGCAGCACTCTAAATCTAAGTTGTGTCCTGCGGACGCATTTTGAGACTGGATTCCGGCCTGCGCCGGAATGACGGTGATGCGGTGATGGTCATTACCGCAGGTTTGCCGATGACGCATCCATCATCGAACCTTAGAACCGATACATCACCGACGCACGGTACGAACGACCCAGCAACGGACGCGCGATAAACACGGTCGCGCCGGCATCGCTGCTCTTGAGCTCGCCCGAACGCGGATTGCCTTCGGTCAAACCCAGCGAGTTGTTGATGTTGTCGGCGTACAGGAACAGCGACAGATCCGGCGTGAGTTGATAACGCGCGCTGAAGTTGATGGTGTGGTACTGCGGCAGCTCCACCGAGTTGGCGGTGTCGGAGTAACGCTTGCCTTCGTACTCGTAGCTCATCTGCAAACGCAGCTTGTTGTCGAGCAAGTTGAAGCCCGGCACGATGCGCAAGCTCTTTCTCGGCACGCGAATAAGCTGGTTGTCGTCGTAATCGAGCAAGACCGGCTCGCCCGCCGTGATGGTGGTATAACGCAATCCTTTGTAGCGCGGGTCTTGCAGCGTCGCACTGTATTGCACGTCGAACAGTTTGGACGGATAGATCGTGCCTTCCAGTTCCAGGCCGTAGGTTTCGGTGTCCGCATAACCCGTTTCCGCCGTCGATGCGCCGGTGTTGGGGTTGAACACGTAGTTGCTGAAGCCGACGTTGTTGTAACGGGTGTAGAAGAACGTTTCGTACATTTCGATGTAGCGGTTGGCGAACTTGTAGCCGATCTCGGGCAGGACCATCGTCTGCGTCACCGGCACCGCGGTCGGCGTGGTGATGTATGTGCTCAGGTTCGGCAGACGGAAGGTGGAGGTGTAGCGCGCGAACAGGCCCTGGTGATCGGTGAACTGATAGTTCGCGCCCAACGTCCAGCCCAGTTTGTGGAAGGCGTGATCGTAGCTGGCGTACTGCCCGTTACCGGTGAGGATGTCCGAACTCCACGGCGTACCCAGATTCGCCGTGGTGGACAATTCGGTCCAGCCGCGAGTTTCCACGCGCTCCCAGCGCGCGCCGCCGTCGATGCGCAGCTTATCGGTCGCCTGCCACTCATCGGAGAAGTAGAACGCATCGGTGTCCGACGTGCCGTGCGCGTGCGCCCACTCGTAACCGTTGGCGTAAATGCCATTGTCGGTGAGCATGCCGATCGGTTGTCCGGCCGCGTTGACCGCTTCCAGATTGAGCAATTTGGCTTGGTCGGAGGTATCCAACAACACCGTGGACGAGTAGCGGTCGAAGCTTTGATTGAAATGCGCGTGGTAATAGCCCAGCGTGACGTCATGCGTCTGATCGCCGAACTCGAACTTGCGCATCAGGCGCGTGTTGGAGGTCAGCTCGTCCATCGGCATGGTGATGCCGCGCAGGCCGCCGAGAATCACCAGGCCGTTGCCGTTCTGGCTGGTGTTGTTGAACGGCACGCCCGAATCGGCGTAATACAACTGCATACCGGAGGCGTTCGGGTAGTACTGCTTCAGTCGCGCTTCGGCGGACGCGTAGAACGCGGAGGACGTCTCGATCGCATTCGGATATACGCCGTTGCGTTGCGTATTGGTATCGCTGTAGCGCAGATCTTCCGCCAGCTTCCAGTCGTCCCACAGGTTGTAGTCGAACTTCAGGGTGAGCTGCGTGCGCTGCACGTCCGTACCGAGCGAGTTGTCGAAGTTGTAGTAGCTGCCATTGCCTTGCTGCAGCTGCATATGCTCGGTATCGGGACCGGCCACGGTGCCGTAGTTGCCGTTGAAGCCGGGCACGGCGACGAGATCTCCGCTCGGATTGCGGTACATCGGGATGCCCAGATCGAAATACACGCGATCGTCCAGGCGCTTCACGTCGAGGCTGAAATCACCGTTATCGAATTGCTTGGACAACGTCGCGCGCAGTTGCCCGCCATTGTCGCTGTTGAAACCGGGATCGCGAATATTGTGATCGACGCGGAAGAAACCGCCGGCGCTGAATTTCCAGCCGTCGCCGAGCGGCGTGCCGAACCAGTAGTCCAAGCGACCCAGGCCATAATTGCCGGCGGTGTATTTGATCAGGCCTTCGGCCGTGTCATCGACTTGGCGCGGAATGAAGTTGATCGCGCCGGCCGGTGCGTTGGAATAGAAGATCGACGACGGGCCGCCGCGCACCACTTCCACGCGATCGATGGTTTCGTCCAGACGAAACGCCTGGTCGGCATTCAAGTAACCCAGCGCTGGATCGTGCTGTACCGGAATGCCGTCTTCCAGCAATTGCACCGAGCCGAAGCCGTCGACCGGAATGCCGCGCGCGCGGATATTGCCGCTAGCTTCGCCGCCGGACGATTCCACCCAGAAACCGGGCACGGATTTCACCGCTTCGGTCACGCTGGTGGGATTTTGCATGCGCAGGCGATCTTCATCGATGGTCGTGATCGAGTAGCTGGTCTGCGCGCGCGTGCGCACGTCCACGCCGGAACGCGCCGTGACCACCACGCTATCGAGATTCTTGATGCTCTGACTGGTTGGTGCGTTGGTGTTGCTTTGAGGATCGGAACCTGCGCTACCGGCCGTCGCTACCGCAGCGGAGGCCGGATTGCCCGCATTGGTTGCCACGTTTCCCGGGACGATCGTCACCGTGTTCGGCGTCACGAAACGGTACGTGAGGCCGGTACCCGCCAGCAGTTGGCGCAATTGCTGTTCGGGCGGCAATCCCGCATCGGCGCCAGGACTGCGGATGCTGTCGGCGATATCGGAACCGTAGACGATCTGCAGCCCCGCCTCGTGCGAGAAATTCTCCAGCGCCTTGGCGAGCGGCATGGGCGCGATAGCTGTGGTGTGCGGCGCGGGAGAAGAAGCTTGTGCGAACGCCAGCAGCGGCGCGCCGGTGCCGAGGACAAGGGCTATGTGAAGAGCTAAGCGATTGCGCATGTGGGAAGCGACCTTGAGAGGGTTGTCATGCCGCAGGCGATTCACGCATGTCGCGTTTCTCGACTGCCTATACCTTTCAAGAGTCTCCCGCCGCGCAATCGGGTACCGCCTGTTCGATGAATTTTTTCTTACAGGCGCCCGGATTTTGTGTCGGTTTGATGCGATGCCACCACCACGCGGATGCGATCGGCATCATCGATGACGCGTACATTCGGCAACGTGGACAGATACGCCACAAACGCCTGCGGATTGTTCGCATGGAAGACGCCGCTGATGCGCTGCTCGGCGATGCGCTGGTTTTCGATCACCAACGGCTTGCTCGTGTACGCATTGAAACGGCGCGCGACATCGCCGATGGTTTCGTGCTGGAAGCGAATCTCGGCGGGCAGCCATGCAGTGGCTTGCGCAATCTGCGCGGGACGCACGTCGCTGGTGCTGGCCGTATTCAATTGGATCTGTTGCCCCGCGGTGAGATCCGCGACCGCGCTGCCGGCGAGCACGGCAGGATCCCATGTTTTTGTCGACGGATCGGGCGCATTCAACACGCGCACTCGGCCGCTGATTACGGTAAGCGTGTCGCCGCTGGCATCGCGCCGCACGTCGAAGACCGTACCGATATCTTGCAGCACATGGCCGCCGACGCTTACCAGCATCGGTCGCGCCGAATCCTTGCCCACGTCGAACAAAGCATGCCCGCGAACGACTTCGATACGGCGATAGCGTTCGTCGAAATGCACATCGATGGCGCTGTTGCGATCCAACTGGACCAGGGTGCCGTCGACCAGTTTCAGCGAGCGCACGGTGTCGGTATCGTCGCTGTAACTCTGCGCGACGCGCAGATCGGCGTG
>DATJMR010000119.1:0-9299 GCA_035508595.1 Dyella sp. | reverse complement strand
TGCGCATGGATGAGATTGCCGTGCGGATGGGTTATGCCGATCCGGCCAATCTCACGCGTGCGTTTCGTCGTTGGATGGGCGAGTCGCCGAGTCGGTATCGCGCGCGGTTGTTGTCGACGGGTACCTGAAACTCTTTCGCTCGTCATTCCGGCGCAGGCCGGAATCCAGTTTCAATATGCGTCCGAAGGACACAAAACCCTTTTTGAGTGCTTCGCACGACGTGTGCATACTGGATTCCGGCCTGCGCCGGAATGACGGCGAGAGGCGAGCAGAGGTTTCAAGTCGATGGACAACACGCGCTAGCTAAAAAAAGAAGGCCGCATCCTGCGGCCTTTTTGCCATGAACCTGTCGCGATCAAGCAAACGGACCGCCCCCGCTCAGCGAGCGGAGACGGCCGTATCGTCAGAAATCGTACTCCGCATTCAACTGCAGGTAACGCGGCGCCTGATAACCCGTAGCCGTCAGATACGTGGTGTCGAGATAGAGCGTCGCACCGTTGTTCGCATTCTGATTCTCGTTGACCGTCAGCACCGTGTGCTTGTTGAACACGTTGAACACCGTGGCGCGCAGGGTCAAACCCTTCATCCAATGCGGGTGATACGAACCGCTCAGGTCCAGCTGCCACAACGTCGGCGTGATGCCTGCCGAACCACGCGCCACATAGGTGCCCACGCCGTCGATATAGCAATACATGTACGGCGAGCCGCCGGTAGAGCCGTAGCCGCCCACTTCCGAGTCGATCGGCGCGTCGCCGTAGCAGTTTTTCGGGCGACCGGTCTGGCCGATCAGGTTTGCGCCGAGCTGCCACTCATCCGTCACGCGCCATGCGCCGTAGGCTTTGAGCGTGTGGCGATGATCGTTGGTCTGGTTGCCGTTGTTGCCGATCATCAACTCCGGATAATCGAACAGTTCCGAGGTGCCGGTATCCGCCTGGCCGATATTGGAATCCACCAGACCTTCGGTGTTGCCGTAGGAGCGCGCAAGCGTGTACGACACATTGAGGTAGTACTTGTTGCCGAAGTTGCGCGCCGCGGTCAGCTCCAACGCATAGTAGTTGCGCTTGTAGGTGGGCTCGCCAATGTCGGCGCTGCTCAACGCCACCTTGTACAGCTTGCTCGGGTTGTTCGGATCCAGCGGTAGATACAGCACCGCGCCGCTGCCCGGATTGTTGATAAAGCAACCGTTGAGCGTGGAGGCCACCGCATCGCCGCTATTGAGCGCGGGGCTCAACGAGGTCGTGGAGTAATCGAAACCGTAGACCGCGTCGGCGTACTTGGCGATCGGGCGGAAATCGCACTCGTCGTCCAGGCCGGTCAACACATGGCGCACGATGCCTTTCACGCCGAGCGTCCAGTCGTTCCACTGTTGTTGCGCGCCGAGAATGAATTCGCGCTGCTTGAACGGCTTCAAGCCCTGCGGTGCGTACGACGATGCGGCCGGCGCCACGCCGCCCTCGGCATTGGCGTAAGCCACTGGACTGAGCGCGGTCAAACCAAGCGGTGCGCCGGTGGTCGGGTCGACGCTGGTGTAGCTGAAAGCCTGATAGCTGTAGATCGACGCCGCGGCGCCGCGTACCGCAACGCCCGCATCGATCGGCAACGAATAGTCGCCCGCGCTGCCGTAGATTTTCAGCGACGAATCGCCGTGCACATCCCAGGCGAAGCCCAAGCGCGGCTGCAGGTTGTGATCTTGCCGTACAAACGTCTCGCCGGTGGCGTTCTTGTTGTTGAACTGATCGTTGCGCAGGCCGAAACGTGCGAGGAAGTTATCGGTGATGTGCCAGTTGTCCTGCAAATACTCCGCGCGCTGCGTCACGCTGACCTTGGCGCCGGTGTTGAACACCACCTTCTCGACGTAGTTCTCGTCCGCATTGCCGTTGGAGGTGGAGCTATAGGGCAGGTATTCCCACAGCGCGCCGCCTTCATACGCCTGGCCGTACTGCGAGGTGGTCACATCGCGCGACCAGCCGCCGGTGATGTCGTGATCGCCGATTTTCCATTCCAGATCGAGGCGGAACGATTTGCGGCTGTCCTCGCTATCGGACGCGGTCAGCAGGCTGCCCGGCACAAAATTGCAATGCGAATAAGGTGACAGCGAGCCGGCCAGCACCGGGTTGCGATCGTCGACGATCACCGGACAGCCCGAGGCCTCGTTGGCAATCAAACCGTCGTAGCTTTCGACCGTGCCGTCCGCGGCGACCGCCGTGTTGTAGCGCTTGTTTTTGTTTTCGCCGTATTGCGCCGTGAGCGTCAAATCATCCGTGAGATAGCTGGTGTATTTGAGAATATTGTTCTGGCCGCCGTACTTGGTTTTCACCACACCCTGGTAGCCGTAGTGATACGGCGTGTCGTCGTCGGTAAAGCCGGAGTTGTACACGTCGGTGCTGTAGTGGCGCGTGTCGTTGAAGCCGGTGTATTCGAGAATGTTGCTGTCGTTGATGTTCCAGTCCAGCTTCAACATCCAGTACGGGTCTTTCTCGGTCTGCTGCTGGTAGCCGCCGCTGCCGGCCTGGGTGACGGGGTTGTAGTAATCCGAATCGGTCTTGGTCTGGCTGACCAATGCGAATACGAACAGCTTGTCCTGGATCAGCGGGCCGCCCACCCACGCGTTCCAGCGCGAGGTGAAATCGATCGGATTCCACGAACCGCTGTTGCCGATGCTGGCGTTCTTGTTGCCGCGCGCGGAATAGGACATGTTGCCGTTGTTCAAATAGACATTCGGCTCGCTCGCCATGGTTTCGGCGGGGTTCCACGTGATATCCACGCCGCCTTTCCACTCGTTGGTACCGCGCTTGGTGGTGACCGACACCACGCCGCCGGTCGCATTGCCGTATTCGGCGCCGTAACCGCCGTCCTGCACGGATTCCTGATCGATCGCTTCAAACGGCACCTGCGAAAAGCTCAGCGAATCGAACTGGTTGGTGACGTTGAAGCCGTTCACGTAGTACGCGTTTTCCGCCACCGACGCGCCGCCAAACGACACCAGATTGCCGAACGCGGCGTCGCCCTTCACCGCACCCGGTGTCAGCAACGCGAATGCCGACACATTCTTGGCGATCGGCAGCGCTTTCATTTGCTCGGCCGTGAGCACGGTATTGGTTTGCACGGACGACACGTCGATCGAGGGCATCGAATTGGCCGTCACGCTGATCGTGCTGAGGTTCTTCGCGGTGGCCGCCGCCGCGGCCGCCAGATTCACGTTGGCACCCTGGCCGGCCAACACGGTCACTTCCTGGCTGGCATTTTTGCCGCTTTCCACCAGGTTTACCTGATACTTGCCCGGCAGCAGCGCATTGAACACAAAGCGGCCGTCGCTGCCCACGTTCATCGTGCGCGTGGAGCCGTTGCCTTCATTGACCACCGACACCTGTGCGCCCGGATCGGCGCTGCCGTAAATCGAACCCGACGTACTCTGTGCGAACACGCCACCGCTTCCCATTGCGAAAGCGAGCGTGATCGCCCACGCCACCTTCTTATAGCGAAGGTTTTTATTGTCATGACGATGCATTTTTTTCTCCCCAACCATTGAGCCGTAGATAGCCGCGCCGGGCGAAGCCCAGCGGGAAGTTCTGAAAAACGTTCCGGTGATGCGAATGTTTTTTTCACATTACCGCGCGTGCGGCCGTGCGTGATGCCTTGTGCGATGCGTTTGGCCCGTGAGCACAAATTGTTGGCCTTGCGCGACAAGTTGCATGCCACTCGTCGTTCTTGTTTCCAATGACTTCAAGGAACCGCACAAGCTACTCATCCCGCTATGATCTTTTTGATCGCCTCACCGTCATCCCAGCTTTCGCTGGGATGACGAACAAAAAAATTCACGGCGACCTTTCCAGCTCGCTCAACCTATAAGTAGAAGCAGAATCGACGCGCACCAAACAGCGGTTTCCGTTGCCATGCACGGAAAAGAATGAAGCCCCGACAACCGGGGACAGGTTGCCGGGGCTTCGAAGGGTCATTTCCATCAGGGATGGGATAGGAAACAGACCCGAGGGTGACATGCTGGGTTCACGTCACCTTGCACCGCCCCACAGCGATGCAAGACTTAGTGCGGCGAGTTTGCTACGAAGTTCGCGCGCAAAAACGCCACCACGCATCTCTGGCCCGAAATACCAAGCAACTGGCCCGCCTCGACAATTAGACGTCCAATTGCGCTTGCGTACGAGTGCAATGATGGAGAAAAAATGCAGAAACCCGGTGCGACCGCGAATCGCACCGGGTTTCTGTCACATCACATCGTGCTCTAAGGTTCTCAGCTTGCGTCCAGCGCCACCACATCGCTTGCCGATTGACCGAACGAAGGCGGTCGATCGTTGGCCGACGCACCGAAAGCCATATTCGGCGTGTCGGACATATGGAATTCCAGCGTGCCGCCCGCCGCCAGATCGGCGTGGCTGATCCAGCTGCGCGTCCACGGCTTGCCGTTCCACGTCACCGATTGAATGTACGGGCGATTCGCGCCGTTGTTCACGGTGCGGATGGTGAGCATGCGATCGCCGCCCAGCGCGATCTCGGCGTGATCGAGCACCGGACTGCCGAACACGTAGTTCGTGCTGACCGGATCGACCGCGTACAAGCCCAGCGCGCTCATCACGTACCACGCGCTCATCTGGCCGCAATCTTCGTTGCCGGCCAAACCGTCGGGTTCCGGCGGATACATGGTGTCCATCAACATGCGCACGCGCGATTGCGTTTTGTAATGCGCGCCGGTGTACGCATAGAGATACGCCACGTGATGGCTGGGCTCGTTGCCATGCGCGTACTGGCCCACCATGCCGGCGATATCCGGCGGCGCATCCGCAGGCAGTTTGGAATCGGTGGTAAACAATTCGTCCAGTTTGCGCTCGAACACATCCGGGCTGCCGAACAGGCCCATGTACGCGTACAGATCGTGCTGATTGAGGAACGTGGCCTGCCAGGAGTTGGATTCGGTGAAATCGCGCCACTCTTTGGAGTGACCCATGCCGCGCGGATCGAACGGTTCCAGCCATTGACCATCGTCGCCGCGCGGACGCACGAAGTTCATCTTCGTATCGAACACGTTGCGATAGTTGCGCGAGCGTTTGCGCAGTGTTTCGGCAAGTGCTTTTTCGCCGGCCGCATCGGCCATGTGCGATACCGCCCAGTCGTCGTAGGCATACTCCAGCGTCTTGCTGACCGCTTCGCCCTCTTTGTCGCTGGGGATGTAGCCCATCTTGCGGTAATAAGGCAGGCCGCGGTAATCATCCTCCATGGCGCGCTTGCGATAGATCGGCCACGCGCGCGCGAAATCGATACCGGTAAAACCTTTGGCCTGCGCTTCGGCCAGCACCACGGCGGAGTGGTAACCGATCATGCAACCGGTTTCCACGCCTTGCAGCGGCCACACCGGCGGACCTTCCGGGCTTTCTTCGGCCATGCGCACCAAACCGTTCACCAGATCCGGCACGCGATCGGCCTGGTAAAGCGTGAACAGCGGATGCAGCGCGCGGTACGTATCCCACAGCGAATACGTGCTGTAGTTGTGCTGGCCATCCGGCAATTGATGAATCGCCAGATCCATGCCGCGATAACGCCCATCCGCGTCGCTGAACAAGGTCGGCGCGAGCATGGTGTGATACAGCGAGCTGTAGAACACGCGCAAGGTGCGTTCCGACGACGTCTTCACGCGAATACGGCTCAGCTCGTGCTCCCACGCATCGGCGGCGGCCTGCTGCACCTTTTCAAAATCCCAATCGGAAATTTCCGTATCGAGATTGCGCAACGCGCCGTCGATATCTACGCCGGAAATGCCCACTTTCACCAGCACCGGTTCGCGCGCGACATCGTCAATATGCAACGCGGCTTTCAAATGCGTGCCGTTGATTTCGCCGGTACCGCTCGGCGCGGCGACATCTTCGGAATACAACGTCGCCTGCGAGAACGGGCGCGACACTTTCATCGCGAAATAGATGTAACGACCATCCGCCCACTGATGCACGCGACGGGTGCCGACCAGCGTATCGTTGCCCACCAGCTTCAACTGCGCATCGGTGACCTTGCAGGGCGTTTTGAAATCGTCATGGAAACCGTGCGCGAAATCCACCAGCAAGTGGCCGCTGCCGGTGCCGTGGAATGTGTAGCGGTGCAGGCCCGCGCGCAACGTCGCGGTAAGTTCGGCGCGAATGTTGTGATCGGTGAGATGCACGTTGTAATAACCGGGGCGCGCGTGCTCTTGCGTGTAGCGCGAACGATAACCATGACCCGGCTGCGCGTGATTGTGTTCGGTAAGGTGCGGCCCTGGCCCTGCGGCGCCATCGAAGCGCGAGCGATAGTTCACCTCCGGCAAACCGCGATCGCCCGGCTGCAGCAACACCTCGCCCTGCGCGGGCATCACCAGCACATCCAGCATGTCGGCGGCGCCCGTGCCGCTCAAATGCGTATGCGAGAAACCCATGATCGAACCGTCGCCCTGGTGGTAACCGGACGATGCATCCCAACCCGCGTCGTTCGTATCCGGACTCAACTGCATCATGCCGAACGGCATCGACGCACCCGGATACAAATGGCCGTGACCGCCGGTACCGACAAACACATCCACGTACCGCGACACGCCACCGGCCTTGCTCGCCGCACCCGCCGCGCGCGATGCGGCACCGGAGCCTTCAGCGAACTTCGCCAACGCAGGCAAGGGGCTGCCAAGCGCAGCCATCGCTCCCAAACCTTGCAGGAACCGTCGACGTGACACCATGTTGTTTTCTCCCGGGAATGCTCTTTTGTCGAAACCGGAGAGCGTATGCAGCAAGCCCAAAGGGAAAACGATTCGGCTGTTTACACCACGCGCCCGACCCAGCGGAGCGAACAACCATGTGGGGGCCGCCGTCCGTGATGCGACTGTAAACGAAAAATTTGTCTCGATCCAAATTTTTCTGCGTCAAGAATAACTTATTGATTTATAAGTATTTATTTGAGAATTTGCTGCAACGCAGAAGTTACTCTGGTATTGGCAAACCGACGTTGCTTTGCTGGAGCTGTTTAACTGCGCTGCATTTACGTAAACCATCGCATCGCCTGTGGAGGACTCAGTCAATGGAGTCACCATCGCATGCAAATGGTTTGACGATGAATGGTTCGACATCTTCATGAAACACTCCGTTACTCAGCAGAGCGTTGCGCCAGCGGCGCCTGCGATTGTGCTGCTTTGGAATGAGGGAGGCCCGGGGGCATATTGCTGCAACCAACGTCTCATGACGCGACATTGCGTCTCCATATTCGATTGCTCAATCAAACATGCACCGCGTCCGCTTTAGGTTGTGTGATCCTTAGACGGAGTCTAGGTGTGTTTCGCAATACCCAAGAACTCGGTTTCGTGACATTTTATAGCTACACAAGGATTTCCCGGCACAGCCAAAGCGCACCATTACCAATGGAGGGTAGTTATGCTGCACCTAGCAAATCGATTCCGCGTACTTCACGTTTTATTAGTTTTCTTTCTCGTTATAAGAGTTTGCGCTGCCCAGACAGGTTCTATATCTGCCAGCCCCTCACATCTTGTCATTGAACCCGATCAATTGGGTAACACGTCCATCACTTGGTCGACCACGGGAGTAACAACAGCTCAAGTCTATGTTTCCAAGCCAGGAGTTGCGGAACAACTTTTTGGCGAGGGCGCAACTGGAACAGCGCCGGTTTCATGGATAGAGTCCGGAGCGCCCTATGTTTTCAGGTTGTACGCGGGCACTTCACACAGTCAACTATTGGCGTGGACGAGCGTAACTACGCAAAATCCTCCCACAAATACGTTTGGATTCGACTATTGGCCAAATAAACATGGTGCTGACACGCTATATAACGCGAACTGGACTTCGCTGAGCCCTGTCGTACAAGCTGACCTAGATCATATGTCTAGCTTAGGCGGTGGTGTCATTCGTATATTTTTCTGGTCGCAAGACAGCGGCTTTGTCTTGACCGCCGGTCAAGGTGGGCAAATAACTGAAACGCTTAGCGAGGTTACAAGTAATCTTCCATCTTTTTTAAAACTTTGCGCTGATCGAAATATCAAGGTCATCATCGTATTCGCGAATTCGGGTTTTGATTCCGTAGATGCATCGAACAACAACTGGTGGATGGACGCATATGGAAATACCAACCAGGGGTTTGCCTCATTTTTGAACGACACTGCGACGTGGATGAATGCGATCGTTGATTCTGCGGAATCTTCCCCGTATGCATCATCCGTCATTTACTACGATATGGAAAATGAATACTACAAGGGCACGCCCAATGCCCAGTGGTATATTTCCTTTGTATACGATTGGAGTCACATCCCCGACGGTAAACGTGGGGAATCCGTTCTCAACGTGCCGTCGGATTCTGCCGATTTAGCAGAGACGTTGGCTACTGCCAGTGGGCCAAAGCTGGGCACGAGGCGTTTGGATTACGTTGACTTCCATAGTTACATCAATAAAAACAGTTACCCCAATTACAGCAGCAACGTTCCCGCCGCTTCAGCTTCGTCGCTGCGCAGCGCGTTCCCCGGAGCAACTGTATTAATGGGTGAATTTGGCTACGCCGTGGATCCTTCAATTCAGAACGGATCCAGTGAAGCCATTACTCAGCAAACAGCTGATCTTCAAACGATCCACGATGCCAAGGCAGCTGGCGGCACGACCTGGACGGCACTTGCCACCGGGACCACCAGTACCTCCATCACGCAGCCGGGGAACGTGTCGGGCAGTTACCTCTATCAGGTCCAGGCGCATAACCGAACCGTATCCGGCACGGCGGGGTGGGGGACATCGGCGACCGTGACGGTTAATACCAACTACGGCGTGGTCCGATGACGGTCACGCTGCCACCGTCGCCCGCTCCCACCGCGAGCGTACAAACCACCAATAGCACGACAGGTACGTACATCGTCAGTTGGTCGGGTAACAACGAAGCTACTTATTACGTCGTGCAGATGCAGGTGAACGGTGGCGCATGGACGCAAGTGCAAAGTGGTTCGGGTACGGCGTACGACGCGACCGGGCAAACCGATGCCACCTACAGCTATCGTGTAGAAGCATGCAATGCAGCGCCTACTTGCAGTGGGTGGAGCAATACCGTGACCACGAGTGTGCTGTTGCCACCGGGTTCAGCGCCATCATTGAGTGGCGGAGGTACGAGCAACAACGGTAGCTATGGCCTTAGTTGGAGCGGTGTTGCTACAGCGACCAGTTACACCTTGCAAGAGAGCGTTAACGGAGGCGGCTGGAACAACGTTCAATCGAATAACAGCGCAACTAGCTGGAGCACGGGCGGGCGAAGCAATGGGTCATACCGATATCAAGTACAGGCGTGCA
>DATJMR010000118.1:0-3968 GCA_035508595.1 Dyella sp. | reverse complement strand
TGTCCTGCACAATGCCGGTTTCGTTATTGGCCAGCATGATCGACACCAGATAAGTGCGATCGTCGATGGCCGAGGCAAGTTGATCCAAATCGATTCGCCCGGTTGCGTCCACGCCGACGTAAGTGACATCCCTGCCGTGTTGTTCCAGATACCCGCAGCTGTCCAGCACCGCTTTATGCTCGATCTGGCTGGTCACGATGTGGTGTTTGCCGGGCTCCGGTTGCAGCCCCTTCAGGGCCAGGTTGATGGATTCGGTGGCGCCGGAGGTAAACACCAGCTCGTGGTCTTGCGCCGCCCGGATGGCCTGCGCAATGACCACCCTGGCTTCTTCCACCGCGCTGCGCGCCTGCCATCCGAACACATGGCTGGTGCTGGCAGCGTTGCCGAAATCCTTGCTGAAGAAGGGCAGCATGGCATCAAGCACGCGCGGATCCAGCGGCGTGGTCGCGTTGTGATCCAGGTAGATGCGACGCATCGTCGATGACATACCTGTGCGCGCTCTAGGCGACCAGCTCGGATGAAACCTGTGTTTCAAGCTCGGCATGCACGATCTCGCCCCTGCGCACCATGCCTGCCGGCGTTACCAGGTTGAGGCGAACGCCAAAGCGCATCCCCAGGGCGTGCGTCAATTGCAGGCCACGGACATAGGCCAGTACTTCCGACCATGGCGACGCTTCAAAAAAAACCTCGAGCACGGCCTGCGCAGGCGAGGGTGAACCCTCCGCATGCGCTGCCTTGCAGAAATATTCGCTGGTGATGGCCGCACACGTGATCTTCGCGCCGCTGGATGCGCCGCATGCCGGCCGCTCGGTTGGCGTGACTACCATCCGATGCCGCACTTCCGCCGGCATGGGCATGGTGTTCAACACGTGTTCCGCATGCGTTCGCGCGGAATCTTCGTGGATGACCAGAATATGTTCGAGCGGCATAGCCAGCGCCTGCGCGGGTGGTGCAAAGAGGTCGACGATCTCGGTGCGCAAATCGCTGAGGCGGGGATTGCGTTTGCGGCTGTTGCTGAGTCCGTCACGCAGAAACTGGCGCCGAAAGACGCCTTTGTGGTCGAACGCGATGGATATCGGCGGCAATTTGCCGCTTTGACGGCGAATCTCGTCGGCCCGGATCAACCCGGCCCGGAATGCCTCATGTTGCGCCTCGATCTTGATCACGCCGTCATCGCCGACATCAAGCCTGGAATTGCCGGCGAGAATGCTGATCTGAGGTGCTTGGGCAAGCGCCGGCATAGCAGTGCCCGGCGTACTATCCGGTGCGATGAAACTTGCAGGTGTAAAAAAAGCCATGCCGCAGTCGTCCTGCCGTGCGAAGGGTAAAAAAGCGCAACGACCTGAAATATACGACCGGGTATCGTGAAGAGAACCTCAACCTAGCGTTCGCTCGGTTGCCTGCCGTAAACGCTCTGCACGTCGCATGCACGAACGTGAAGGTGCCGTCACGAACGCGGCTGACGCGAAGGTTTTGCAGTGGTTCTAAAACGAAGGCATCCGGGGCGCGCGCTGCAACGACCGCAGGTGTTCCACGGCAGCGGCCTGGGAGGTCAATTCGGCGTCTGTCAGTTCCCGTTCGCCATAAATGCGGCTCAGGAGCAGGATGACGTCATTGCCGTCTGGATCGTTGTCGTATTGCGGATGCCGGGCTACCTCGTCGAGCAACTCAGCCGTCACCGGAACCACATGGAAGTGGCAGCTGCATCCTGCCGAAAAACCCAGCTTGTAGAACAGAACCTTGAGCGGGTTGTATGCCGCACGAAGCAATTGCTCCGCACGCTGCAAGACAAAGCCAAGCTCCAGCAACGCCCCATATGAAAGAGCGTGAAGCTCAGCTTGCTGCTCGCGCGAAGACACCAACAGATATCCGGGATAGCGGGAATCGCGCCGGTGGCTGACCAGCCAATGATCTGCTTCGAAGATGAGAGGATGGGAAACTTCAGTGTCTTCCATGACATTGCTCGACTTTCGTTTTGGACAGAAGCGCGGAAGTTGGCCCGCGCCGATATCGTCAGATAGGGATGGTCCAGGGGGTGATATCGCCATGTCTTTGGCTTGGATTCAAATGAATCGATAGGAAGAAGATGGAGCTTGAGCTAGGGATGCTCTGATTTAACCCACCGCAGCTAGCAGCGCCCTGTGTGTCCGCGTAGCTTCGATCCATCGTCTCGACAGACGGCCAGTCTGTCTTCGCCGATGACCCTGTGCTCTGCGAACACACAGGCGCGCTGCGAACTACGCTGAATTAATCAGAGCATCCTTAGGCAATCCGTTGAACCGGCCATGATGATGTGCGCGCACATTATCAATTGGTCTTGGGAGCGGCCATGGCCCAGAAGTCATAAACTCCCCCACGCGGCGGGGTGGACGGATAGCCGACCGAAGCTTGCAGTAAATTGCATTGCGTTGCGGCATACACGTAGAGAGATGATCGATGACTAGATCGCTGCTGGCCTGTCTGGCCGTACTCGCCATCGGGGCGGGGCATCCGAGCTTTCGCCAAGCTGGCGCCGAGGCGGTCGATGCCATGATGCGCGTCTTCTACACCGGTGATGGAAAGTGGCGTGAATGTGCCGCCGCGGATTGTCATGCATCCAATCAGGACTGGGGCGTCGATTCGATGACCTACACGCTTTGGCTCCGCTGGAAAACGTCCAGCGATCCGAAGATTTCTCCGATCATGGGGGCGCTCGAGAAGACGGCGCCGTCTTATCCTGCCCCTTGTACCGAGGGCGTGGCGTGCAGTTCGTGGAGCGATGTGCCCGAGTGGGATTCGATCGCGGCGTCTCGCGAATACGAGGTCACGCACGATCCCGTCGCGTTGCAAAAAGCACGCGCGGCCTTCGACTTCGTCGAACAGGCACAAGTCTTTGCACGCGGTGCTTGTCCGGCCATCGACTACCAGCTCGCCGATGGTGGAACCAATCACCTCAAGACCCTTGAAACCGACGCGAACGGGGTAAAGGCCGCGCTCCTGCTGTACGAATCCACCCATGAGCAGCGCTATCTCACGGCGGCATCGACACGCTATGCGTCCATACGCCGGTACTTTCTCGATCCGAAAGTGCCGCTCTACAGTGTGTATGTCTTCGATAACGGCGCAACTTGCGAACAAGTCCCGCATCGCTTCTTCGCCTCGGTCAACGGCGACATGATCTGGAATGGCCTGCATCTGTATCGCGCCACGCATCATGCAGCGTATTTGCAGGAATCGCTTGCCACGGCACATGCGGTCGAGCAAAACCTCTCTGACGCACGTGGCATCTTTGCCGATCTTCAAGCTGAAAACGACATCGTCGAACCTCTGGTCGAGGCGTTCTACGAGCTTGTCACCGAACAACATGCCAAGGATGCACAGCGATGGCTGCTGCGTAACGCGTCGGCGGCGTGGTGGGAGCGCGCACACGACGGTACGTTCGGCCGCTTCTTTGACGGACCGACGCCCACTGCACCGACGAGCGTCTGGCAAAGCAATGGCGGATTCGCGCTGGAAGTCGCCGCCGCCGCTGTCTCCCCGGATACGGCAGTGTCAAAGACCAACGATTGGTCGGGCGCACATAGCATCGCGCGCGACATCACGCTGACCTCGGAGCCGATTGCATTCGATGGATCAGGGATTGCGCTGATCGGCACGGTCGGCGATCACTGTTGTGAGCCCGGACATGCGCGCGTCGTCGTCGACGGCGTCGAAACCTTCGACCAAACCGGCATCTGGCAAAACAAATCCAGCAGCGGACGGCGTACGCCGAACACCGTTTTATTCGCCTGGCGTTGGATGAAGGCGGGCCATCACACGATTCGCTTTATGCCGGGCACTTTGAACGCGAAAGAGGGCGGGGCCTACCTCCACCTCACCAGCTACGCGGTTTTGCCCTAGGGAAAACGCCATCCGGCGTGGCCGTACAAAATCGTAGGCGGGGATGAAATCCCGCTCGCTCCCCTGCGGCAGTAGGGGAGGGCTGGGGT
>DATJMR010000117.1:0-4098 GCA_035508595.1 Dyella sp. | reverse complement strand
GGTGTTCTATAGCGGTTTCATGCTCGGCACGTTGCTCTGCGGATTGGCTCATAGTTACATCACGCTGTTGCTCGCACGCATGGTGACGGGCCTGTTCGCCGGTGTGGTGGGAGCCGCGTCCATGGCCATCGTCACCGACTTGTTTCCCTTGTCGATGCGCGGGCGTGTGATGGGCTTCATCCAGACGGCGTTCGCGGCCAGTTCCGTGCTCGGCTTGCCGCTGAGCCTGTATCTCTCCAGCAAGTGGGGTTGGAACGCGCCGTTCTTCCTGATCGTGATTGTGTGCACCGTGGTAGGCGGAGCGATCATCGGGCGGTTGCGTCCCGTCAATGCGCATCTGGCGCTGCGCCCGGATAAGAAACCGCTGCATCACTTGATGCATACCTTGACCACGCGGTCTTATCTGCTGGGTTTCATCACCACGGGCATGCTGTCCATCGGTGGCTTTCTGTTGATGCCGTATTCCACGATCTTCCTGGTGCATAACGTCGGCATCCCGGTGGATCAATTGTCGGTGGTGTATCTGGTTACCGGTTTGATATCGGCGGTGATGGGGCCGCTGATCGGCCGTGCCAGCGACAAATTTGGCAAGTACCGCGTGTTCGCGTTCGGCTGTGTGATGACCATCGTGATGGTGGTGATCTACACACGCTTGTCCAGCGTGGGTTTGTGGCCGCTGATCGGTGTGAGCGCCTTGCTGCAGATTGGCATTTTCTCGCGCATCATTTCCTCGTCGGCGCTGATGTCGGGGTTGCCCAAGCCGGCCGATCGTGGCGCGTATATGTCGATCAGTTCCTCCTTGCAGCAGGTGGCTGGCGGCGTTGCTGCGGTGGTGGGTGGTTGGGTCGTGGTGGAAATGGGCGACGGCCCGCTGCAACACTTCGATGTGTTGGGCGACGTTCTTGTATGCACTACCACGGTGACGTTGGTGCTGATGTATTTCGTCAATCGCCGAGTCGCTGGCGCGGCGATGGCGCCGTCGCTGGAAAATAAAGCCCGACAGGAATCCTGTCGCCAAGCGCAACCAGGTTTTTCGGCAGCCTTTAGCGTCCGGGCCGCCAGCGTGGTTGCGCGCCGGTCTGACGAAACAGTGCTTGCGCGCGCGCGCTCAACCAGCGATCCGCCACGGCGATAAGTTCGTCGCCTTCGTACAGGAGCGGACATGCACTGCGCTGCCACGGTGGAATGGCTCCCGTCTGAAACAGCGCGCGAAGCTCGCGCGTATGCGCGTCGCCGGCCGGTTTGATGCGTTCGCCACCGCGACGCGATCGCACGTTCAAGGCGACGGGAAGCGTCGTGGCAGGCTCCAGGGTCAGTGAGCCGCCGTCTGGCAGGTTCAGCGTTTCGCCGTGCCAGCGCGCGTCCATGGAATCACTGATCGATTTTTTGGCAGGTGCCATGGCCCAGAGCCGGTTCTTCCACACGTGTACTTCGGTACCTGGCCATTGGATGCATGGCAGTTGACCGTCTTGCGACGTGCATTGGCGTTCGATCTGCTGGCGCTGCGCCGTGGTCGGTGCAGGCAAGCCTTGTGCATGCAGCCAATGGGCGAGCAGCGGATCGCGCAGCGCGGAAGGCAGCGCGAGCCAGCCGCGTGCATCCAGGCTGTTGGTCTCCACATCGCGCAAAACTTCCAAGGCGACAAGCCAATCCTGTTGCAACGTATCGGCGGCTGCGCGACACAGCAGGGCGCTATGCGTGATAGAGATCGCGGCATGCGGCCAGTGTGACTTGAGCAGCGGAATAACTTCGTGACGCAGATGGTTGCGCGCGAGTTGCCGATCGTCGTTGGAAGGATCGTGAATGCAGGGGAGACTGTGCGCTTGGACATAATCGCGCAGCACTTGCCGCGGCACGTTCAAGAGAGGCCGCCACACCATGCCGTCGCCGAGCGGACGCTCCGTACGCATGCCGCCTAGCCCTTCCGGCCCGGCGCCACGCAGCAATTTGAGCAACACCGTTTCCATCTGGTCATCCTGGTGATGACCGAACGTCAATCGTTCATTGACATGCAGATGTTCGGTGAAGATCGCATAGCGCGCATGTCGCGCGGCGGCTTCCAGCCCGACGCCGCCGGAGCGATCAACCCTGGCCACGTATACGTCACAGGCAAGTCCGAGCGTTGCGCTGAACGCGCGACAATGCGCCGACCAGCGTGCGCTTTGCGCGTGTAGACCGTGATCCACGTGCAAAGCGCGCAAGCCGCGCGCGCGCGCTTCTGGCAAGTGCGCCAGTGCGTGCAGCAGTGCGGTGGAATCGGGGCCGCCGCTGTAAGCCACGCAGAGTTGCCCCTCGGGATGCTCGCGCAACGCCTGCTGCAAGGTATCGACCAAGGGGGCGTCGTTGTTCACGCACCGCCTGCCGATTTTTTCTTGTTGCGTACATAGATCGCCTTCGGGCGACCTTCACCCGGGCTGCGTCGGTCAAGTTCGAACAGATCGATCGCAGCGATCAGGTCGCTGAGCTTGCCGTATCCGTAACTGCGCGAGTCGAAATTCGGGCGCTGCTTGGTGATGATCGATCCAACACCGCCGAGTCCAGCCCAGCCCTCGTCGTCGGATGCAGCATCAATGGCATTGCGCAGCAGATTGATTAGGCCAGCATCTTTTTTCAATTGCGCCGGTGCGCGAGGTTTGAGCGGCTGTTCCTCGTCGGGCTTGGCAGCGAGAATCTCCGTGTAGATGAACTTGTCGCAAGCGGCAACAAAAGGCTCCGGCGTTTTGCGCTCGCCGAAACCGTAAACGATCAAGCCCGATTCGCGAATGCGCGCTGCCAGCCGTGTGAAATCGCTATCGCTGGAAACAATGCAGAAACCGTCGAAGCGACCGGTGTAAAGCAGATCCATCGCATCGATGATCATCGCCGAGTCGGTGGCGTTCTTGCCGCTGGTGTAGCTGAACTGCTGAATCGGCTGGATGGACTGCGTGAGCAATTGTTCTTTCCAGCTCTTCAGTTGGTTGCCGGTCCAATCGCCGTAAGCGCGCTTGACGTGTGCCGTGCCGTATTTCGCGACCTCGGCCAGCAAACCGTCCGAAATGGCCGGCTGGGTGTTGTCGGCATCGATCAGGACGGCGAGCTTGATACTGTCGCTGGCCATGGTGGCCTCCTGCGGGATGGGCGAAGCGGATCATACCGCCTTGTTTCTCAGTGATCAGTCGACGCTGGGTGTCCGCGTTTCAAAGCGTGGTACGGCTGAAGTTCAGTTCCACGCGGATGCCGGCCGGATCGGTAAGAAACAATTGCACCTGTTCCAGCATATCGACCACGTCGATGCGATAGGGGATGTCCGCGGCATCGAGCCGGGCGCGGACCGCCCGGAGATCCGCGCAATCAAACGCAACATGGTTGAACCAGCCGGTGGATTGCGCCGCGGCATCGTCTTCGCCATGGGCCGTCAAATGCACGATGGGTTTGTCGCCGGCATACAGCCAATAACCGCGCGAACCGGAACGGAACGTAGGGCGTGACCCTTCTTCCAAGCCAATGATGTCGATATAGAAGCGACGCAGCTTTTCCAGCAATGGGGCAGGCGCGCGCAGATTGATGTGATCGACGCCGCGTACGCCTGCCATAGGGCCGCTTACTCGCTGTACGCGCCGTAGCTGCGCAGGCGGCGATAGCGCTGTTCCAGCAGCTCCGGCACGGGGATGGCTTCCAGTTTGTCCAGCTCGTTGAGCAGCACGGCTTTGAGGCGCACCGCCATCGCGTGCGGATTGCGATGCGCACCGCCAAACGGTTCGCGCACGAGTTTGTCGATGAGGCCCAGTTCCAGCAGGCGCGGAGCAATCAAGCCGAGCGCTTCGGCAGCGTCTTTGGCTCGGTCGGCGCTCTTCCACAGAATCGAGGCGCAACCTTCGGGGGAGATCACCGAATACGTGGAGTACTGCAGCATGATCGTGCGGTCGCCGACGCCGATCGCGAGTGCACCGCCCGAACCGCCCTCGCCGATTACGGTGCAGATGATCGGCACTTTCAGCTCGGCCATTTCCAGCAGGTTGCGCGCGATGGCTTCGCTCTGGCCGCGTTCTTCCGCGCCGACGCCCGGGTAGGCGCCCGGTGTGTCGATCAGGGTGAACAGCGGCAGCTTGAAGCGTTCGG
>DATJMR010000116.1:0-3741 GCA_035508595.1 Dyella sp. | reverse complement strand
CCGCCTGCGTGAAAACGAGGGGGGCGCCGGCCTGGCGGTAATCGGGGATGGCTAGGATGGTTTCCATGACGCGGATATTGGGTTGCGATACTGCGGACTCAAGCATATCAGCTCAGGCCCGGAACCCGGGTCAGGTTTCCGGGCCCCGTTCAGACGGTTGCGGGCTCGTGTCGGATATCCGGAGCCGGCAATTCGCGCTGCACATGATCTTCGCCCTGGTGGGCCATGCGCCCGTTGACCTGCGCGCCGGCCGCCATTTCCAGCGAGTTGTAGCGAACGTCACCCACCACGCGGGCCTGTGTCGCCAGTTCCAGCCGCTCGCTGGCGTAGATGTCGCCGGTTACCTGGCCGTTGATCATCGCGTGCGGCACGCGCACTTCGCCCTGCACCTGCCCGTGCTCGCTCAAGGTGAATACGGCATTGGGGCCTTCGCCCAGCACGGCACCTTCGATACGGCCGTCCAGATGCAGCGTGCCGGTGAAGCGGACATCGCCGCGGATGATCGTGCCGTGCGAAATCAGGCTGGTTTCACCATGACGGCTGGTGGGTTCTTGGCGTTTACGGTTGAGCATCGGTTTCCCCTTGGGTGATGGTGACGGGGGTGGAAAGAGCATCGCTCCAGGCAACGGCGCGACTGACGGGCTCGCCATTTTCAGGCTGAACCGTGACATGCAAACGCGTCGGACGAAAATCGGTCGGTAGTGCGATGGTGGTATGCAGCTGCTGGAAATAACGGAAGCGGAAAGCGATGCCGTTTTTTTCGGAGGCATCGCCCAGCGTGGACCAATCCAGCTGCACGACTTTGTTGTTGCGCAAGCCTTCCACGCTCACCGTGGTGGTGCCGCTGGTATCGTCGTCGCGTTTCACGTTTTGCGTAAGGCTGATGGTGAGATTCCACGCCGACGAATGCGACACCGGTTGCAGCGCCACCTCCTGCACCTTCAAGCCTTGTCGTTGCGCGTCGCCGCCGACCAGGCGCGAATAGAAACCGAGGTCCGCGCGCAGTCCGCTGATTTCTTCGTCGCGTTGCGAAATGGTTTGGCGCAACGCCTTGGTGGCGATGTCGCCGACTTGCTGCGAACGTTGCAGGTTGGCGACTTGCTGTTTGAGCTGATCGTTTTCCGCGGTCAGTGCACGCATCGCGCGACGATCGGATAGACGCGGCGCCACGTTTTTCCATGCGCCCGCCGCCAGTGCCGCGAGAACGGCCACCAGCAACAAGCTGCCCAGCCACGCGAGACCCAGCCACAGCAAGCGACGACGCTGACTGGCAGCGTCGTGCGGTCGTACGACGTAGCGCGGTGGTGGGCGGGAAGCCATGCGCGGCTCTTGCGGCAAAACGGTGGATATAGCCCCAGCGTGATGAAATCGTCAAGAAACGGGCAGGCGCTTTGTGCCACGGATCGCTCTAATCCGCGGCCAAATACATTCTCTTAACGTTAACTTTCCATTTTCGACTGCAGATAACGCTCCGCACCGATGTCCTTGATCAGGCTCAGCTGGGTTTCCAGCCAGTCGATGTGGTCTTCCTCGTCGCGCAGGATGGTTTTGAACAGATCGCGGCTGACGTAATCGGCGATGTTTTCGCAATGCGCGATCGCTACACGCAGATCCACCACGGCCGACAGTTCGAGATCGAGATCGCACTGAAGGCATTCGAGCGCGTTTTCGCCGATGCGCAGCTTGCCCAGATGTTGCAGGTTAGGCAGCCCTTCCAGGAACAGAATGCGTTCCATCAGATGATCGGCGTGCTTCATCTCGTCGATCGATTCCTTGTACTCGTGTTCGGCAAGCTCGCGGTAACCCCAGTTTTTGTACATGCGGTAATGCAAAAAATACTGGTTGATCGCGGTCAATTCGTTGTAGAGCACCTTGTTGAGGAACTCGATGACCTTGGCGTCGCCTTTCATGGCTTGCTCTCCGTACACAGGGACAAGATCGAACTATACGTGTTCGACGCGATGCCATGGGGACAAGCATGACGTGCCCAAACAAAAACGCCATCGCGAAGGGCGATGGCGTTGCGGTGATCGATACAGCGATGTAGCGATGCGTTAGGCCGCGACCAGGATCGGCAGATCGAGCGCGATTTGCGCGATGGCCTGATCCAGCGTTGCGCGGGCTTCGGATTCGCAGCAGCCGCAGCAGTCGGAGCAACCCGTGCGCGCCTGCAGCTGGGCGAAGCTGCGCACACCGTCGGCCGCAGCGCGGCGGATGTCATGGTCGGTAACGGCATTGCAAAGGCAAATGTACATGCCTGTATTTCAACGCGAATGCGAATGATTGTCAACTAGATTCGACGACGCGCGCCATCACGGTTCAGGCAGCGGCGCGCCCGCCCCGGCCAGGCCGGGATTGGTGCTGAGGCTGCGGACCGAGCTGGATGGACAGCATGCTTTCCACCAGCGGCGCGAAATGGCGCAGTGCGCGGTGATAGACGTCGCGTTTGAAATTCACCACGTGCACGGCCGGGTACCAGAAATCCACCCAGCGCCAGAGATCGAATTCGGGCTTGTCGCAGGCGTCCAGGCACAAAGCATCCTCCCCGCTCACCAACTTCAGCAGGAACCACACCTGCTTCTGGCCGATGCAGGTCGGGTGCTGGTGATGGCGGATGTAGCGGCTAGGCAGCTTGTAGCGCAGCCAGCCACGGGTGCTGCCCAAGACTTCCACGTGTTCGGGGAGCAGGCCGGTTTCCTCCTGCAGCTCCCGGTACATGGCCTCCAGCGGGGTTTCGTCGCTGCGCATGCCGCCCTGCGGGAACTGCCAGCCGTCACGATGGACGCGGCGCGCCCAGAATAGCCGGCCGTCCGCATTGAGCAGCACGATGCCAACATTCGGACGGTAGCCATCTACGTCAATCATCCAGCCTCCTCGAGTCCCGGCGCGCCGATCTACATGGCTTTGGCACCCGTGACCCTGGATCGATTCAACCACAGCCTACAAAGCATGAGCAAGCCAACCACTTGAACGACAAGGGCAGCCCGATTACACTGCCGCGCCCCGCCTGAATCTAGCCCGATCCGGCCCCACCGGACGGCGCATCTCTTGGCTATGTAGCTCAGCCGGTTAGAGCACAGCACTCATAATGCTGGGGTCGGTGGTTCGAGTCCACCCATAGCCACCATCTATCAAGATACGCACACGCCGTTGCCATGCTCCTTCGAGCATTCGCCGACGCTGTCGCGTGGGTGATTGTTGTGTCGTGAAACGATGGAATCGCCACGCATGCGCCATCGCGCACCAGGGCGGCGGCGCATCGCGTTAGGCGATCAATCTTTTAAAGATGCCGGTGCCGCTATCTGGAAGCGTCGCTTCACGCGGCTTCCGTAGCTAGGCGATTCACGTAGGTGGCGTCCGTTTCCTGATACAGGCCGGACCAAGGATTGAGGACGTAGCCATCAAGCGGCTCGAAGGATACGCGCTTGGCGTCCTGGGTTTGCTCAGCACGCGCAACTAGCGCATTTAGGGTCATCGGATCCATATGCACTCCGCAGTTGTTTGTGGTGGGAACAGGAGACTATCGATTCGGTCGTTCGTATCTGGTTAAAGCGAATCGTGTTTCTCGCGAACGCTAAATTTATAAGTGCCATCGCTGCAGGGCGATGACATGTCGTTGAACGCTCCATTGCACATTTACATTGACTGGACATTCACGACATTCACAAACAGCCGACGCAATGTTTGGCGAAAAACGCAGCAAGGTCGTTTCGTTTGCTTCGATCCGGTGGCATCCATCGA
>DATJMR010000115.1:0-14621 GCA_035508595.1 Dyella sp. | reverse complement strand
TTATGAGCGATGCACAGATCATCGAACGGCTCCGTCATATCGGATGGCGGGGCCAGAGCTTGCCCGGCGAAGGTCGGCAGATAGCGCGCGTGGTCGCGCAGCATCGCGCCGGCTATGAGGTGCACGACGGCGAACAGACCTTCGGCGCCCAGCCCGGCGGCCATTTCCTCAAGCGTGGACTGGATCCGGCTGAGCGGCCGGCGGTGGGCGATTTCGTGGAAATCGAGCCCGGCAAGCCACCGCACATCCTGACGGTCCAGTTGCGACGCACCGTGTTGTCGCGTGCCGCAGCCGGCGAGCGCTACGAACGACAGGTGATCGCCACCAACATCGATTACGTTCTCGTGCTGACGGGGCTGGACGGCGACTTCAATCCGGCGCGCATCGAACGCTATCTGTCTTTGGTCGAAGGATCGGGCGCGCAACCGGTGGTCGTTCTCACCAAGACCGACCTCGGCAGCGATGCCGATCCACGCATCGCCGAACTGAAGACCCGGCTGCCCATGGGCACGCCGATTCATCCGATCAACGGCAAAGATCCGGCCAGTGCCGGCGTATTGACGGCGTACTTGAAACTGGGCGACAGCGCCGTCCTGGTCGGTTCGTCGGGCGCGGGCAAATCCACGCTCACCAATACCTTGCTGGGAAGCCAGCACATGGCCACCAGCGCCGTGCGCGGCCACGACAGTCGCGGACGCCACACCACGACCTACCGCGCCTTGCTTCAGCTGCCCAGCGGCGGTTGCCTGATCGATACGCCCGGCATGCGCGAACTGAAGCTGACGGGAGAGGAAAGCCTCGATCTGTTCGCCGATATCGAAGCGCTTGCCGAAAACTGCCGTTTCGCCGATTGCGGCCATGGCAGCGAACCCGGTTGCGCCGTACAGGAAGCCTTGCGGGATGGCGAGTTGACGCCCGAACGCTGGCGCAACTACCTAAAGCTGCGCGACGAGCGCGAGGAACAGGCCGCGATGCTGGAATCGCGCCTGCGTCGTCAGCGCGGCGGCCGGCCGATCACCAAACCCCATGGCCCTAGAGGCTCGCGCGAAAGGGAGTAGCCACACCTTGAACACACCCGCCGACACGGTTCCGGCCGGATTGGAAGCCTATGCCGCCTTGGATAAACGTCTGCTTGCCGCGGTGCGAGGCATCAACATTCTGTCGACGGTGAGCTGGCCGGCATCGCTGGAAGATCGGATGATCGAAGCGTACGGCAAGGGCCAGTACTCCTTGCCGGAAGTGAGCTACAAGAAGCCGGACCTTTCCGAGGTTCGCAAAGAACTTGCCGCGATCGAAAGCGAGGCAAGTGATGGCGATCCTATTGGCGAATACCTACGTCGCACGGCGGGATCCTGGCGAATCGCCGCCGAAATGCTCGAAGCGGTGGGCACGGACGGTGTCACGGCTCCCTCCATCCAGCTTTATGGCAAGCCGGGCGACGCCATTCCCGGCAGCGATCGCAGCAACCTCGATGCGGCGCATTACTTCGTGGAGTTGTCCGACGAACTCGGCGCCGATCTGCAGGACGACGATATCGCCACCAATATTTCCTCCGAAGTGCTGCGGGCGGATCTGTCCAAGGTCTTGGATGATTTCTTCGGGCAGGGCGTGATTGCGGTGGAGGTGGACAACGATCTCACCGCCAAAGCCGCGGCGGGAGCCACGCGCATCCGCTTGCGCGGCGGTACGCGCTTCAGTCAATACGACCGGCACCAACTGCTCAATCACGAGGCATTCGTCCATTCGCTCACCGCATTGAACGGTCGCGCGCAGCCGTTGCTCGCCTCGCTGGCGCGCACATCCCCCCGCGTTACCGCCACGCAGGAAGGGCTGGCGGTGTTTGCCGAGTTGATGTCCGGTGCGATCGATATCGCGCGGCTCAAGCGCATCAGCCTGCGCATCCTGGCACTGGACATGGCGCTCAACGGCGCGGATTTCGTCGAGGTATATCGCTATTTCAATCGCTGCGGACAGTCCGTGGCCGACAGCTTCCATTCCGCGCAGCGCGTGTTCCGCGGCGTGCCGCTCACGGGCGGTTCCGCGTTTGCCAAGGACAACGTCTACCTGTCCGGCCTGATGGATGTGCACACGTTTTTCCGCTGGGCGTTGAAAGAGCGGCGCATGGACCTGCTGCGTTATCTCTTCGCCGGCAAAATGACCCTGGGCGATGTGATGAGTTTGGAACCGTATTTTCAATCTGGCACCATCGCTGCGCCGCGCTGGTTGCCGCCCTGGATGCAACATGTGCATGGCCTGGCGGGCAAATTGGCGTTCTCGCTGTTCATCAACCGCGTGCGCATGTCCAAAGTGGAGGCGGGAACGCTGTCGGCAGGGGTGTGATCACGTCAGATCGGCATCGGGCTGGTTGACGAAGATCAGCACGCCCAGGATCGCCATGTAAAACCGGAAAGCGCCTTCCTGCCCGTTCCACGTCGTGGACTGCCACATGGCGAACCATTCCCCGCCAACCACCATGAAGCCGAAGAACCATATCGCGAAACCCAGCACGCAGCCGGCCGTGACAAGGCGTTTGGCGGCACTGAAGCTTGCGGCGTCTTGACGGCGAGCCCGCCATAGCGCAACGGCTCCGCCGAGCCACAACAAACACGCCGCGCCTTCGCTGGCGATGATCAGCCAGTAGCTTGCATGCCACATCGCCGGATGGGTGATGGCGCGGCCCATCAGCGCGTTGCCGGGAAAGGTCGTATCCATCGACAGCACATGCTGCACGAACAGAAAGTTCGAGCGGTAATCGATGATGTTGTTGAACGTCACAAGGAACGCGAATGCAGCCAGCATGAGCGGCAACAGAATCTTGGCCAGACGGATAGGCATGGGTTTCGTCGCGACATGGATGCAGGAGCCAAGTATCCGAGCCCTTATCCGTCGGCGGCAACGTTTTCTGCCGCGCTGCATCAAGAGTCGTTGACCTAACGCGGGCGTAAATCGACCCATTTAGTACTACTTATTAGGCCATTTCCCATGGCCGTGCCCTGGCGGGCGGGTGCTACCATTCGAGGTATGCCGCTGCGCGGCTCCTTTCCCCATTCTCATTCGTTGCAACCATCCGATGGCTCATTCCGACGACTTCCGTAAAGCCGCCCTCGAGTACCACCGCCTGCCGCGCCCCGGCAAGATCAAGGTCACGCCGACCACACCGCTGGTAACACAACGCGATCTTTCGCTCGCGTATTCGCCCGGCGTGGCGTATGCGTGCGAAGCCATCGTCGAGGATCCGCGCAACGCCGCCGAGTACACCGCGCGCTCAAACCTGGTAGCTGTGATCACCAACGGCACGGCGGTGCTGGGCCTGGGCGACATCGGCCCACTGGCCGGCAAGCCAGTGATGGAAGGCAAAGGCGTGCTGTTCCAGAAATTCGCCGGCATCGATGTGTTCGATATCGAACTCAACGAGCGCGATCCGGACAAGCTGGTGGACATCATTGCCGCGATGGAGCCCACGTTCGGCGGCATCAATCTGGAAGACATCAAGGCACCGGAGTGCTTCATCGTCGAGCGCAAGTTGCGCGAAAAGATGAAGATTCCCGTATTCCACGACGATCAGCACGGCACGGCCATCATCGTCGGCGCTTCGGTGATCAACGCGTTGAAGATCGTCGGCAAGCGCATCGAAGACGTGAAAATCGCCACCACGGGTGCCGGCGCCGCCGGTATCGCGTGTCTGGACATGCTCGTGGCCTTGGGCGCCAAGCGCGAACACATCACGGCGTTTGATCGCGAAGGCGTGCTTTACACCGGCCGCGATCACATGGACCCGGACAAACAGCGTTACGCGCGCGACACCAAGGCGCGCACGCTGGCCGAGATCGTGGAAGGTTCGGATGTGTTCCTGGGCTTGTCGGCCGGCGGCATTCTGAAACCGGAAATGGTCGCAAGCATGGCCAAGCAGCCGATCATCCTGGCGCTGGCCAATCCGAACCCCGAAATCCTGCCGGAAGACGCCAAAGCCGTGCGCCCGGATTGCATCATCGCCACCGGCCGTTCGGATTACCCCAATCAGGTCAACAACGCGCTGTGCTTCCCGTACATTTTCCGTGGCGCGCTGGATGTCAGCGCCACCGGCATCAACGAAGCGATGAAGCTGGCGTGCGTGCACGCAATCGCGGCGTTGGCGCAGATGGAATCGGGCGATCTCACCGGCGCCTACGGCGGCGAATCGCCCACCTTCGGGCCGGAATATCTGATTCCGCGTCCCTTCGATCCGCGCCTGCTGGTGATGCTGGCGCCCGCCGTCGCGCAAGCGGCGATGGATTCGGGCGTCGCCATGCGGCCGATCGAGGACATGGAGGTCTACATCGAAAAACTCAGCCAGTTCATCTATCGAACCGGCTTGATCATGAAGCCGGTCTACGAACGCGCGCGCGCCGACCGCAAGCGCGTGGTGTACGCCGAGGGCGAGGAAGAAACCGTGTTGCGCGCCGTGCAGACGGTGATCGATGAGAAACTCGCGCATCCGATCTTGATCGGTCGACCCGATGTGATCGAGACGCGCATCGAGCGCCTCGGTTTGCGTATGCGTGCCGGCGTCGACTTCGAACTCACCAACATCAACGACGACCCGCGTTTCAACGACTACTGGCAGCAATATCACGCACTCACCGAGCGTCGCGGCGTGACGCCGGCGGCGGCAAAGAATCTGATGCGTTCGCGGCCCACGCTGATTTCCGCGATGATGGTCAAGCGCGGCGAAGCCGATGCGATGATCTGCGGTCTGGTGGGGCGTTATCACAAGAAGCTCGGTTATATCCGCAGCGTGTTCGGTTTGGACCCTGGCGTGCAATGCACGTCCGCGATGACCGCCGTGATCAACGACAAGGGCACGTGGTTCTTCCTCGACACGCACGTGCAATGCGATCCCCCCGCCGAACAGATCGCCGAAGCGACGCTGCAAGCCAGCTATCGTCTCAAGCTGTTCGGGGTGGAGCCGAAGGTGGCGCTGCTGTCGCACTCCAACTACGGCAGTCACGAGAACGCCAGCGCAGCCAAGATGCGCGAGGTATGGAAAATTCTCCGCGCTCGCGCGCCCAACCTGGAAATGGACGGCGAAATGCAGGGCGATACCGCGTGGGACGAAGAAATTCGTCGCCGCATGTTCCCCAACACGACGCTCGGCGGGCGTGCCAACCTGTTCGTGATGCCCAATCTCGACGCCGCCAACATTGCCTACAACATGGTGCGCGTGATGACCGACGGCGTGGCGGTGGGGCCGATCCTGATGGGCGTGGACAAGCCGGCTCACATTCTCACGCCGACCTCCACGGTGCGGCGCGTCGTCAACATGACGGCCATTGCCGTGGTGGACGCACAAATCCGCGCCGCGCAAAGCGAGCGCAGCTGATCGCTTCCAGCGTTACTCCCTCTCCCCAGCGGGGAGAGGGTTCGGACAAGGGGCCGCGTTCGCGTCGAGCGAAGTCCTCGTCGGCAGCAACAGACAGCCGAATTTGGGCATCGCCTCGTCCGTTTTTTTGGTGGCGGTTCGCCGCGTTATTCCTTGGCGTCCTGATGAACGACAGCGCATGCGCAGATGCCAAACCCTTCGCATACGTATGTATGGTCGGACAATTGGCGAGAATGCTGCCTCGGGGCTAGAATCGAAGGGTTAGCTCGTCCTGTGGCGAATACGCCCCGCGGTTTCCTCCGTGCCGGCCCCTAAGTCCCCGGATCGATGCTCCGGCTTCGTCGCTTTCCCCAGTGACGCGCACCCACCGCAAGGCGGCGCATGGCGCCGCGGAGACCTCCATGGATCAGCTCGACGATATCCTCCATCAGGACCCCGACCCCACCGAAACCCAAGAATGGGTCGAATCGCTGGATGCCGTCATTCACCGCGAAGGCACCGAGCGCGCGCATTTCCTGCTGGAGCGTCTGGTCGATTCCACGCGTCGCTCGGGCGGGTACCTGCCGTTCGATCCCACCACCGAATACGTCAACACCATTCCGCCGCATCTGGAAGCCAAGATGCCCGGCGATGCCGCGATGGAATGGCGCATTCGCTCGCTGATCCGTTGGAACGCGATGGCCACGGTCGTGCGCGCCAACCGCAAACCCGGCGAGCTGGGCGGTCATATCGCCAGCTTCGCATCGTCCGCCACGCTTTATGATGTGGGCTTCAATCACTTCTGGCGTGCGCCGAGCGCCGATCATCCGGGCGATCTGGTGTTCCACCAGGGGCATTCCAGTCCGGGTGTCTACGCGCGCTCCTTCCTGGAAGGCCGCATCAGCGAAGAGCAACTCGATCTATTCCGTATGGAAGTGGCCGGTCACGGCCATGGTCTTTCGTCGTATCCCCATCCGTGGTTGATGCCCGACTACTGGCAGGTGCCGACCGTCTCGATGGGTTTGGGCCCGATCCAGGCGATTTATCAAGCGCAGTTCTGGAAATATCTGGAACACCGCGGCCTGATCCCCAAGACCGACCGCAAGATCTGGTGTTTCATGGGCGACGGCGAATGCGACGAGCCCGAATCGCTCGGCGCGATCTCGCTGGCTGGCCGCGAAGGTCTGGATAACCTCATCTTCGTGATCAATTGCAACTTGCAGCGTCTCGACGGCCCGGTGCGCGGCAACGGCAAAATCATCCAGGAGCTGGAAGGTGTCTTCCGCGGCGCCGGCTGGAACGCGTTGAAAGTGGTGTGGGGCAGCTACTGGGATCCGCTTCTCGCGCGCGACACCAAGGGCGTGCTGCGCAAGCTGATGATGGAGACCATCGACGTCGAATACCAGGCATGCAAGGCGTTCGGCGGCGCGTACACGCGCGAACATTTCTTCGGCAAATATCCGGAGACGCGCGAGATGGTCGCCAACCTCAGCGACGACGATATCTGGCGCTTGAACCGTGGCGGTCACGATCCGCACAAGGTCTATGCCGCCTATCACGCCGCGGTGAACACCAAGGGCATGCCCACGGTGATCCTCGCCAAGACGGTGAAGGGTTATGGCATGGGCGCTGCCGGCGAATCGCAGAACCCCACGCACCAGCAGAAGAAGTTGGACGACGAAGCCGTGCGTCATTTCCGCGATCGCTTCAACATCCCGGTCTCGGACGACAAGCTCAAAGACGTGCCGTACTACCACCCCGGCAAAGATTCGCCGGAAGTGCAGTACATGCAAGAACGCCGCAAGGCGCTCGGCGGCTTTCTGCCACAGCGTCGCCGTCACAGCGACATCAAGCTCAAGGCGCCGGATCTGTCCGCGTTCGAGCAGATCACCAAGGGCACGGGCGACCGCGAAATTTCCACCACCATGGCGCTGGTGCGTGGCATGAATCTGTTGCTGCGTGACAAGGCCATCGGTCCGCGCGTGGTGCCGATCGTTGCCGACGAGGCGCGCACCTTCGGTATGGAAGGCATGTTCCGCCAGATCGGCATCTATGCGCCGTTCGGTCAGAAATACCGTCCGCAGGATGCCGACCAGCTCTTGTACTACCGCGAAGATCAGAAAGGCCAAGTGCTGCAGGAAGGCATTTCCGAAGCCGGCGGCATGGCTGCATGGATGGCCGCGGCGACCAGCTACAGCATCAGCAACCAGCCGATGCTGCCGTTTTTCATCTATTACTCCATGTTCGGCTTCCAGCGCATCGGCGATCTGGCCTGGGCCGCGGGCGATATGCGTTCGCGCGGCTTCCTGATCGGCGGTACATCGGGCCGCACCACCTTGAACGGTGAAGGTCTGCAGCACGAAGACGGTCATTCGCATCTGATGGCCGGCGCGATTCCGAACGTGCGCGCGTACGACCCGACCTTCTCCTACGAAGTGGCCGTGATCATGCAGGACGGCACACGCCGCATGCTGGAAGACCAAGAGGACGTGTACTACTACCTCACGGTCATGAACGAGAACTACAGCCATCCCGATTTGCCGCAAGGCGTCGAGGAAGGCATCGTCAAAGGCATGTACCTGTTCAAGGACGGCGGCAAAGCGAAGAAGAGCGAGCCGCGCGTGCAGCTGCTCGGCTCGGGCACCATCCTGCTGGAAGTGATCGCCGCGGCTCAATTGCTGGAGAAGGACTTCGGCGTCAGCGCCGACATCTGGTCCGTGCCCAGCTTCATCGAGCTACGCCGCGATGGTTTCGATGCCGAGCGTTGGAACCGTCTGCATCCGGAAGCCGATCAGCGCGTACCGTATGTCACCGGTTTGCTGCAAAGCCGTCAGGGGCCAGCGATCGCCGCCACCGACTACGTGCGCGAATACGCCGACCAGATCCGCGCCTTCATGCCGGACGGCATGCGTTACACCGTGCTCGGCACCGACGGTTTCGGTCGCTCGGACACGCGCGAGCACCTGCGTGGCTTCTTTGAAGTGGATCGTTACTGGATTGCCCACGCCGCACTCGCCGCGCTGGCGAAAGAAGGCAAGGTCAACGCCAAGGACGTGGCCCGCGCGATCCGCGAGTACAAGCTCGATCCGGACAAGCCCAATCCGCAGACGGTTTGATCGTGACGTCAAACACAAAGCCCGCCGAAAGGCGGGCTTTGTCGTAGAAGGCGGGTCGACGGCGTTGCCGGCGACGCCATCGCATCGCCGAAATCGCTCACGCCTGTTCGTCAATCTTCGTCGCTGCGCAACGCACGGAACAGCAAAAACAAAGCGCCGACCGTGCCGGCAACGATGGCGGCCGTGGCAACCGGATGACGCGTGGCGTGGCGGCGCAGGCGGCGATACTGATAGTTGGCCTCGTCGGCCAGATCCTCCGCCCGGCGTGCGATGCGTTTGCGGGCATCGCCGTGGCTGAACCGGCTGACGGCGCGGCGGCCGCGGGACAGCAGATCATCAGCCGTATCGGCGGTACCGTTCGCGTACTCGCGCATGCGGCTGCCAAGGTGGTCGAGTCGGCGTTCGATGTCGGCTTGCCTGCTCATGGCGATATTCCTTCCTTTGCTTTCCGGGTTATTGACCTTGCCAGCGGCGACGTGAGTGGGACGTTAACCGGGCGTTGACATTCAGCCATAGCTTCTTCCGTTTGCCCAGCGCCTTGAAAGCGCAAGCCTGCCGGGCAGGCGAAGTTAAGCGATTTAGGTCGACGAAGACCCCATATGCAATCGCTGGCGTCGGCGCAGGCTCGGAAACATGGCCATCCACAACCCCACCACTACCAGCGTCCCGATGCCGCCTACCACCGCAGAGCCGACCGCTCCCAACCAAGCCGCCACCATGCCGGATTCGAATTCTCCGAGCTGGTTGGAGGTGTTGATGAAAATCGCGTTGACCGCACTGACGCGCCCGCGCATGGCGTCGGGCGTATCCAGTTGCACCAGCGATCCGCGTATCACCATGCTGACCATGTCGAACGCACCCAGCGAAAACAGGGCGAGCAACGACAGCCACATCACGTTTGACACGGCGAACACCAGGGTCGCCACGCCAAAACCCGCTACCGACGCAAACATGATCTTGCCCACGTTGCGTTCCATGTTGTGACGCGCCAGCCAGAACGACATCAACAACGCGCCGACGGCCGGTGCGGCGCGCAGCAGGCCCAAGCCCCACGGGCCGGTGTGCAGAATGTCTTTGGCGAAGATGGGCAGCAACGCCGTGGCACCGCCGAGCAGTACCGCAAAGAGATCCAGCGAAATCACGCCGAGAATGTCTTTCCGTTCGCGGATGAAATGCACGCCGGCAAACAAGGTTTTCAGTGTGGCCGGTTCGCGCTTGGGCGGCGCTTGCTCGTACCGCAGCTGCGACACCATGATCGTGGAAATCAAATACAGCACGGCCGATGCCGCATACACGACGCCAGGGCCCGCTACGTAAAGAAAGCCGCCCAAGGCCGGTCCCATGATCATCGCCGCTTGCATGGCCGAACCGTTGACAGCCATCGCACGTGGCAATAGCGCGGGCGGCACCAGTGCGGGCACCATGGACTGCATCGACGGCGATTCGAACGCCTTGGCGGTGCTGATCGTAAAGAGCAGCAACAAGATGCCTACTTCGTCGATCGCGTGCAGCAGCGTCAGCGTCGTCAACAGTACGATCGCCGTCCATTCCACGATTTGCCCGATCAACACGATGCGTCGCCGATCGAGCTGATCGGCAAGGTGTCCGGCAGGCAACGCCAACAATACCGAGGGAAAGAACTGCACCAGGCCGATCAATCCCAGATCGAAAGCGCGTCCGGTGATGGCATAGATCTGCCAGCCCACCGCCACGGATAACATTTGGAATCCAAAACTCGACGCCGTACGCGCGCACCAGAAGGCGACGTAGGCGCGGTGGTCGAGCAGCGAGTCTTTCGAGCTCGGCGAGGAAGGGGGTGACATGCGGGATCCTTGTCCGAAGCCGTCATTATCTCCGGAGGCACAAAGATCGCGCAAAGCAGCGAACTCATTGCTGACGGCCGTCCTGCAGGCGAAACGTGGCCGAACGACAATTCCCGCCCTCCCATCCCTATGTAGAATCCCGCCATGGAGATATATCAAGGCTTCACCTTCGAGAGCTTTCAGCGCTGGCGACGATCGTTCGAGATTGGGTTCTGGCCGGCCTTCTTTGTCGTCAACACGCTCTTCAACGGCGTGGTCTCGATGATGGATCATCCGGACTTGCCACCCTGGCAACCGTGGACGTGGGAAGCGAGCAGCGGCATCACCGTGTTGGCGTTGATACCCGCCTTGGTGTGGGCATCGCGGCGCTGGCCCATTCGTTTCGAAACCTGGCAGCGGAATCTGCCCAGGCATGTTGCTTACAGCGTGCTGTTCAGTCTGGTCCACGTGGTAAGCATGGTGGCCATTCGCAAACTCGTCTACGCGATAGCCGGTCATCATTACCAATTCGGCTCATGGTGGACGGATTTCGGCTACGAATACCTCAAAGACGTGCGCTCGTATTTCTGGATACTGGCGGGCATCGGGTTGTATCGATTGTGGGTAATGCGCTTTCAGGGCGAAGCGCGTTTGCTCGACGAGCCGGATGTCGGGCCGCCGGTGGAGTCCATCGAACAGCCCGAGCGTTTTCTGGTGCGCAAACTCGGCAAGGAGTTTCTGCTTTGCGCGCGTGAGATCGAGTGGCTGCAGGCCTCCGGCAATTATGTGAACCTGCATGTGCGCGGTCGCGATTATCCTCTGCGCGTCACCATGGCGGGTATCGAAGCGCGGCTGGACGCGCAGCGTTTCGTGCGCGTCCATCGCAGCTACGTGGTGAATCTGGACTTTCTGGCCGAAATCGAACCTTTGGATACCGGCGACGCCCGCCTTTTGATGCGCGATGGCGTGACGATCCCCTGTAGCCGACGCTACCGCGCCGCGCTGCGGGACCGCTTTGGGCAATCGGCGGCCGCGTAACGGTTGCGCCAGCCAACGGCTCGTTCCAAGCTAGCGACCTGTCATTCAGGGGCGCAACCCATGATCCGTTCGCTTTTTCGTCATGCTTTCGTTTTGACCGCGGCGTGCGGTTGGCTTGCACTTGCCGCCTGCTCGCAGCAGGACCAAAACACGCCGTCGCAAGCAGACGCCGCCAAAGCTCAGGCGCAGCAAATGGCCGACGAAGCGAACCAGGAATTGACCACCTATCGTCAGTTGTTGCAAATGAAGAACGACGAGATGGCCAGCCAGCTCGGCGAGACCATCGTCAAACAATTCCCCACCAGCGACGCGGCGAAGGAAGTGCAGCAGACGCTGCCCGACGTCGAGAAGCGCTGGAAGGAAACCAGCGAGACGCGTCGCCTTACCGCATTGTGGACGTACCAAGTCGGCCCGATGGAGGGCGGTACGCAATCCACCGCCAGTTTGTATAGCACGCACCCCACTGGCGACCGTGCCGTACGACTGGTGCTGCGCCGCCACACCAAGTGGGGGCAGAGCGTGTTCTTGTTCGGTACCGGGCACGGCTTCGTCTGCAAGGGCAATTGCACGATTCAGGCTAAGTTCGACGACAAGCCGCATCCGCTGCGTGCCTTCCTGCCGACCACGGGCGAGCCGGCGATCTTCATTCGCGACGACAAGGCGTTTATCGACGCCATGCAGAAAACCAAGCGCATCACCATGGATGTGGAAATGCAGGATGGCGGCAAGCAGACACTGCTGTTCGAAGTGGGTGGCTACGACCCGTCGAAATGGGAGCAGGTCGGGAAGAAATAAGCGCCGCGACGGTGCACTGGCCGCAACGTGGTGCGTTAACGGCGTATGGCTCAGTTAAGGAGTGCAGGCGTCATGTGGAAAATGCAGATTCTGGTTCTTGCGCTCATCGGCGCGCTGCTGGCGGCGTGTTCGAGCGTCCCCTACGCACAACGCATGCAACAGCGCCAACAGGCGTACAGCGCCGCGGCGGGCGCGCCGGTGCGCAGTTTCCGTTTGATCATGGGCCAGCAGATCTACTCCTGGGAGCCGCTCAGCGACAGCCAGTTGGTGGTCTACACCCTGCCCAACAAAGCGTATCTGCTTGACCTGTGGCCTTGCAGCAACCTCACGTTTACCAATGCGATCGGCTTGACCAGTTTCGCCAGTACCGTGCAGTCGGGTTTCGACAAGGTGCTGACAGGGCGTCCGTATGTGCCATGCACTATCAAGCAAATTCGTCCGGTGAATCTGGCGCAGTTGAAGTTGGAGCAAGAAAGCCAGCGCCACGTCGACAGCGTGCCGCGCACCGATTCGGGCGCCGCGCCGCCGCCAGGCAGTGGCAGCTAAAGCCAAATGCAAATGCGCGAGCCGGAAATCTACTGCCCTCAATGCAGTTGGCGTCCGCTGGCGACAAGCCGCTGGCTTTGTTCGGGCCGCATGGGCGGTTGCGGTACGTCGTGGAATACGTTTTGGACCGGCGGCGTTTGTCCGGGATGCGGATACCGATGGGAAATCACGGCATGCCTGGCATGCCGGCGATTCTCGCTACACCAGGATTGGTATCACTGGCCCGAACCTGCCCAATACGATGAGCACCAAGAACGCGAGACGGAAGAAACGGCTTCGCGTTGAACGCCTTCGTCACTGCAGAAAGAGTTTTTCGCTGATTCGTGCCAGGGGCTTTTCCACCACCTGCTGCAGACGAGCAGGCAGATCGAGCGGTTTGAGCAGCATCTTCACTGTCATCTCAGCCGGGATGTGCCGACGCAGCAGCGCCTGGGCGGGGCCCGTTACTTTCTGAAACTGCGCCTTGTCGTCTTTGTATTGCGGGTAGCACTGGTTGAACACATGGCGCAGCGCGATATCGCTGTCTTCGTTCCGAATTTCGTTGACGCGACGCAAAACCGCACGAAACACCTTGTAGCGACCTAGCCGCTCCTGCTCGCGGTAGCGCTGGAAATGCTGATAAAAGTGCTTGTAATGACGCACTTCGTCGCTCTTGATGTGGTTGGTCAGTTGCTTGAGCACCGGCTCGTCGACGATGTCGTTCAAGGCGCGATAGAGGCTTGCGGTGCCGGTTTCCACCACGCACCGCGCCGCCAGTTCGAGACCGCGCGAGGGTTCGAGCTGCTCGTTGGTGCATAACGCACCGTAGTCGTTCCAGAACGTCCGGAAGCCGGCGTCCCAGTCGAATTCCGGCCAGACGTGGCGGACATAGGCGGCCAGCGCGCGACCGTGCTGCAGCTCCTCGTGCTCCCAGTGTTCGCGCAGCCAGCCCTGCAGCTCCAGGTCGCCGTCGAAATGTTCGATCAAATTGTGGGTGTACAGGTCCGACCCGCTTTCCACGAAAGATGCGCTGCAGAGCAGCATGAAGAGGTTTTCGTCGTGCCGGACACGCGCCATGTCGATCTCGGCAAAATTCAGACTTTCCAGAGTCCAGGGCAGGACGATGTTGTAGTCCACGTTGCGTTTCCTGTGCAAAAGGCCGTCCGATCTATGACAGATCGGGGACAACAGGATAAACGGTGAACGATAGTTCGGATTAATACAAGCCGACCTGATGACGCCTACGGCCGCCTACCGGACGACGGTGACCGGCACGTGGGCGCCGGCCAGCACGTCCTCGGATACCGAGCCCAATAGCCAGCGACCCAGAGCGCCGCGTGCGGTATGCCCGATCACGATATGGTCGATAGGGTGTTGCCGGACCTGGGTGAGCAGCGCATCGCCCGGACTCCCGTGGGTGATTTCCAGGTCGACGAGAGCGTCGACATCGGGCGCGAGATGGCGCAGTTCCTGCTGCAGTTCTCGGGTTCGTTCGGCGGCCGAATCGGTCATCATGAGGGCGCAGGCATCGGCTCCCCCCTGGGTGACCTGCAACACGGAAACCACCCGCACCCGCCCGCTGCAGGCTCTTGCGATGTCCATGGCGAAACGGAAAGCGCGCTGCGAACTTTCGGAGCTGTCGTAACCGACGAGCGAATACTTGGGCATGTTTCCTCCATTAGCACAGCGCTCGTGCCGCGATTGAGTGTGCGCGGCGCCTTGTTAGTTAATCATCAAGCAATAAGAAACAACAGGAGGCTTGATCCCGCCGTCTAGGCAGAACGGTGCAGGGCGTCCGTAAACGGTGGCATCACATCCATTTGCCAATCCTGAACGCCCTTGGCGCCCTTGGCGAAATGTTCAGTTCGCCACGCCGACACTTGGCCTACGGCGTGGACCAGCCACGCCCATGCGTAAGGAGACCCTTATGAGTAAGCGTACGTTCGGAACGACGGCTGCGATGTTGCTGTGCGCCGGTGCCCTGACCGGCATGCCTGCCATGTCGGC